>JAHFGU010000117.1:2978-5261 GCA_023247285.1 Candidatus Omnitrophota bacterium | reverse complement strand
GAGCGGGGCAACCTGCCGGTCGTCGTGGAACGCCTCAACCAGTTGGGTGACCGCTTGGACAGGCGGTTGCGCGAGGTGATCGTGGTGGACGGCGGCAGCACCGACGGCTCATGGGAATGGCTGGCGCAGCGCGCCAAGGAATGGCCGGCGCTGAAGCCGCTGCGCCAGCAGCCGCCGGCCGGCTACGGCAGCGGCTACCGCCAGTCGATCCTGGCCTGTTCCGGAGAGCTCATCCTGACCTGCGACGCTGATTTGAACTACGATGTCCGGGACGCCGAGCGCATGCTGGCGCTGTTGTCCAGCGCCGATCTCGTCGTGGCCAACCCGCTGCTGGGCGGGGCGGCGGCCGGGCTGGGCGCCTCGCGCATGGTGCCCACGCGCGGCGTGTCGCTGCTGCACCGGCTCGCGCTGGCCGGGCAGCCGCGGCGCGGCACCGTCTACACGCCGATCCTGCGCGTGGGGCGCGCGGCGGTGTTCCGGGATGCGCTGCCCTCCAGCGATGATTTCGGCGCCAGCGCTGAGTTCATGCTGCGGGTGTACCTCACGACGGCAGCGCGGGTGCGCGAAGTCCCGGTGTCCGTTGCGCCGCGGGGGGCCGGGCGCTCCAAGCTCCGGAAGGGCCGGACGACGCTGACGCATCTGCGGCTGTTCGCGCGGGCGCTGGCCTTCCGCGCCGGGCTCAGGGCCGCGCTCTGATGGGCTTCCGTAGGAACGTCATCACCTGGGAGCCGCGCAGCGAGCGGGCTGACGTGCTGCTGGTCTACCCGCCGTGGGTCGTCCTGGGGTTTCGCGGCCGGCTGCAGCGTATGCTGCCGCCGCTGGGCGTGCTCTCGATCGCGTCGTACCTCGAAGCGCAGGGCCTGGAGGTGCACGTGGTGGACTGCCACGCGCGCCGCATGGGGCCGGCCCGGTTCCGCGGGATTGTCCGGCGGCTGCGCCCGCGGGTTGTGGGGATCACGGTGCTCAGCGCGCATTACGTGCCGGCCCACGTGATCGCCCGGATCTGCAAGGAAGAGGTGCCGGACACCACCGTCATCGTGGGCGGCGTGCACGCCGAGGCGTATCCGGAGCAGATGCTGCAAAACCCGTCCATCGACGCGGTGGGGCGCGGCGACGGCGAAGCCCTCATGGCCGAGGTCGCGCGCGGCGTGCCGTGGGCGCGGATCGAGGGCCTCAGCTACCGCGCCGGGGATGCGGTGCAGCACAACCCGCCGCGCGCGGTGGAGATGGAGCTCGACCAATTCCCGCTGCCGGCCTATCACCTCATTGACTTCGACGACTATTTCCCGCCCGTGTCCAGCTACAAGCGGCTGCCGGCGATGAACGTGCTGGCGATCCGGGGCTGCCCGGGCAAGTGCACGTTCTGCAACTCCGCCAACACGGTGGTCCGCTCGCGCAGCGTGGACCGGCTGCTCGAGCTCGTGAAGCACCTACGCTACGAGTACGGCATCAAGCAGATCTACTTCTACGACGACACCTTCACGGCCAATCCGCGCCTGGTGCGCGAGTTCTGCCGCCGGATGGCCGAGGACAAGGTCGATGTCGCGTGGATGTGCCATGCGCGCGGGGACATGTTCAGCGAGGAGCTGGCCCGCCGGCTCGCCGAAGCCGGCTGCCACCAGGTGCTCTTCGGGGTCGAGACCGGCAGCCGCACCCTGATGGACGCCATCGGGAAGCCGATCCAGCCCGAGGTCTACCGGCGCGCCGTCCGCCTGGCGCACCGGTACAACCTGGAGGTCCGCGGCTCGTTCATCATCGGCCACCTGGATGAGACCGAAGCGACGATGCGGGAAACGCTGCAGTTCGCGATCGACCTGGATCTCGACCTGTTCCAGTTGTCGGTCATGACGCCGTATCCCGGCACGATCCTCTTCCAGCAGCTGAAGGAGGAGGGCCGCCTGCTGCACGAGGATTACAGCCGCTACGGCCAGGCCGAGCTGGTCTTCCGCCTCAACCACCTGACCGGCGCGCAGGTGCGCCGGTTCGAGCGGCACGCCTTCCGCCGGTTCTACCTTCGGCCGCGCGCGGTCTACCGGCAGCTGAGGCGGCTGCGCAACCTCTCCATGCTGCGCGACCTCGTCACCACGTTCCTGATCATCTTTGTGGACCGGTTCCGGTCGCGGCGCCGCGCCGCAGAATGGGAAGCGTGGCTGGACGTGGATGTGGACGCGCTGCTGACGATCCGGATGCAGGCGCCGGAGCGGCCGCGCCTCACGTTCGAGGTGCGCCAGCCGGCCAAGGCGTCCCCCGGCGCGCTCACCATCGGCGCGGGCGCCTGACATG
>JAHFGU010000117.1:0-2968 GCA_023247285.1 Candidatus Omnitrophota bacterium | reverse complement strand
GGCTTCCTTGTTCAGTTGAGCGCGCAGGCGGTGCCGGCTGCCGCCGAGCCGGCGTCCGCCGCCTTGTCCGCGGTCCTCGTCCACCGGGGACAGGATGACTTCCAAACGCTTGCCAGGCCGCTGTACCGGGTGTGGTCATGGCGGCTGGCGCTGGTCGACCGGGTCTCCAGCCGGCAGCCGATGCGGGCAGCGGACGGAGGGGTCACCGTCGTGTTCAACGGCGAAATCTACAACTACCGGGACCTGCGCGCCGAGCTGCAGGCGGCCGGGGTCGCCTTCCGGACCGACGGCGACACCGAAGTGGCGCTGGAAGCGTACCGGCACTGGGGCGAGGCCTGCTTCGCGCGGTTCGACGGCATGTTCGCGCTGTGCGTCGTGGACGAGCGCGCCGAGCGGCTGATCCTGGCGCGCGATCCGCTCGGCATCAAGCCGCTGTACTTCTGCCACGGCCGCGACGCGCTGTGGGCCGCCTCCGAGCCCAAGGCGCTGCTCACCGGCGCTAGGATCCCGCCGGTGCTCGACCACCAGGCGCTCGACGAGTACTGGCTGTTCCAGGCGGTGCTCGGAACCAAGACGCTGTTCCGCTCCATCCAGAAGGTGCCGCCGGGGTGCGTGGCCGAGTTCAACCTAGCGACGCAGGCGCTCATCGGCGTGCGGCCCATCGCGGTCCAGGCGCTGCGGGTGCCGGCCACGTATGACGAGGCCGTGGAGGCGACGCGGGAGACGCTGTGCGCCGCGGCCCGCGCGACCTTCGACACCGATCTGCCCCTGACGTTTCACCTCAGCGGCGGGCTGGACAGCAACCTCCTGGTGTCGCTCTTCCGCCGGATGCACCCGGGCCGGCCGGTGGTGGGGCTCTCGAGCCTCATCGAGGGCGAGCAGGACCCGGAATGGCCGCACATCCGGCGGTTCGCCGCGCTGCACGGCTGCCGGCTGGAGACCACGACGGTGGATGCGCCGGCGTTCTTTGCGGCGCTCGACGACGCCCTCTACTACCTGGACGAGCCGGCCGGCGACCCTGGGGTGGTGCCCCAGTTCTTGGTGAACAAGCTATGCGCGCAGCGCGGGAAGATCGTGATGACCGGGCACGGCCTGGATGAGCTGTTCTTCGGCTACATCCGCAACCTGGCTGCGGCGATCCTGGCCGAGGACGGGCCGGAGGCGATCACCGCCTCGTCGGCCCGGTTCGCGGCGTTGCCGCCGCCGACCCGGTCGTTTTTCGCCGGCTGGGAAGACCACCTGCGCTCCCTGGCGCCGCAGGACGGGGAAGCGCCGACCCTCAGCTATTTCAGGAAGCTGTGCCGCGTGGATCCCTTCGGACGCTCAGGCGGGGACGACCGTTTCGCGCAGCGGCTGCGGCGGCTGGCAGGCGACGTGTACGACGGCATCGCGCGCGAGGCGCCGGAGATGGGCGCCTTCATGCTGGAGGTGGAGAGCCGCATCCAGCTGCCGCCGCTGCTCCACATGGAAGACCACGCGTCGATGCGCCACACCGTGGAAGCCCGGGTGCCGTTCTGCCACTCATCGGTGCTCGCGCTGGCGCGCGCAGTGCCCGGATCCTGGAAGCTGCGCAACCGGACCCCCAAAGGCCTGATCCGCGAGGCGGTGCGCGACCTCGTGCCGCCGGCGGTGCTGGCGCGGCAGGAAAAGGTGGGGCGGCCGGTGCCGCTCCACCGCTGGATGCGCGAGCCGGCGGGGCGGCCGTTCCAAGAGCAGCTGGAGGCGAAGCGGGAGCTGTTCCGCGACCTGACGTCGTGCGACCTCCTGGCGCGCGCGACCGACACCACCCGGCCCTATGACCGCGTGTTGTGGGGATTGTTGAGCCTGGCCCGATGGATCGAGCTGTATCGAGTCTCAGTCTAGCGCCGCCGAGCGCGCCGCCGCGCGGCCTCGAGGCCGACCTGTATCTCGAGCGCCTCCTGGAGAGCGCGCCGATGGTGCTGACGCATCTGGACCGGGAGCTGTTTTCCCCGACGCGGGGCAGCTTCGACCGCACCTACTGGGCCTGGGGTGCGATCGACGTGTCGAACGCGGACGCGCAGCGGTTCCTGCTGCCGCTCAGCTTCCTCTATGCCTGCGACGCGCCGGGCAACCCGTATGCCGGCAGCGAGGCGGTGCGGCAGTGGGTGGACGACGCCCTGCGGTTCGCCTGCCGGGAGCAGTACGCCAACGGGGCTTTCACGCAGTGGTACCCGAACGACACGAGCGTGATCACCGCCGGGCTGCTGCTGCACGACACCGCCCTGGCGTTCCAGCTCATCGGCGCCCGGCTGGGCGGCCAGACCCGGGCAGCCGTTCTGGCCATGCTGCGGCGGTCCGCCGTGTTCCTGCTGCGCCATGAAGAGCGGCACGGGTTCAACTCGAACCATCAGCTCAGCAACGCGGCCGGCCTGCTGGACGCCCATGCGCTGACCGGCGAGGCGGTCTTTCAGCGCCGGGCGCTGGCGATCCTTGAGCGGGTCCTGCACCGGCAGTTCCCGTCCGGGGCGCTGTGTGAATATGAGGGCGCAGATCCCGGGTATCAGACCTGGGGGCTGGCGTTCCTGGCGGCGTGCGCTGCGCGGCATCCGGCGCCGTGGCTGCGGGAGCGGCTCGCGCAGGCGTTGGAGTTTTCCAGCCATTTCCTCAGCCCGGTCACCGGCAGCGGCGGCTGTTTCGGCAGCCGGGGGACGAAGCACCTGCTGCCCTCCGGCTTCGAGGTGGCCGCGCGGCTGGGCGTGGGCCCGGACCTGCGCGCAACGGTCCGCTCCCTCATCTGCCAGGACCTGGGCATCACGAACCGGACCGCGGACCTGCACAACCTCGTCGCCGTGCTCTCGGATTACGTCCATGCGTCCCTGGCGGCCCGGGCGGCCGGCCCGCCCCCGGAGGCTGCGGCACACGCCCATGCCGCAGATTTCTTCTGCCCCGGCTCCACCCTGTTCTGCGCGCAGCGAGGGGCGTACGGCATCCGGGGCCGGGGTAACGG
>JAHFGU010000116.1:2054-5267 GCA_023247285.1 Candidatus Omnitrophota bacterium | reverse complement strand
CCCATGCCTGCTGAGCGCGCGCTGCTGGTGACGGTCCAGTTCGATCCCCGCTTCACCCGCACCGACAGCCGCTGGACTATCACCGATGAGGCCGCGGAGCTGCGCGAGCTGGCCGCCGGGGCCGGCTGCCAGGTGGTGGACGAAGTGCTGGCCAAGCGGCACGAGCCGGTCGCCGGCACGCTGCTGGGCCGCGGCAAGCTGGACGAGGTGGCGGAGCGGGCGCGCGAGCGCGGCGCGCGCCTGGTGGTTTTCAGCCAGGAGCTCACGCCGGCGCAGCAGCGGAACATCGAAGACCAGGTCGACGTGAAGACCATCGACCGCACGCAGCTCATCCTGGATATCTTCGCCCAGCGCGCGCGGTCGCAGGAAGGGCAGGTGCAGGTCGAGCTGGCCCAGCTGCGCTATCTGTTGCCGCGGCTGGTGGGCAAGGGCATCCTGCTCTCGCGGCTCGGGGGCGGCATCGGCACCCGCGGCCCGGGCGAGCAAAAGCTGGAGATGGACCGCCGGCGCATCCGCGCGCGCATCGGGCGGCTCACCGAGGAGCTGCAGCGCCTGGCGCGCCGGCGTGAGGCGACGCGGACGCGGCGCAAAGAAACGGCGGTTCCGGTCGTGGCCCTCGTCGGCTACACCAACGCCGGCAAGACGACCCTGCTCAACCGGCTCAGTGGTGCTGGCGCTCCGGTGCGGGATCAGCTCTTCACGACGCTGGACCCGCTGGCGCGCCGCGTCCGCCTGCCCGGCGGCGAGGCGATCATCCTGACGGACACCGTCGGGTTCTTGCACCATCTGCCGCACGGGCTGATCGACGCGTTCCGCGCCACCCTGGAAGAGGCGCGCGATGCCCAGATCCTCGTCCATGTGATCGATGTGAGCCATCCGCTGATGGCCGAGCATGCGGGCGCGGTCCACAGCGTGCTGCGCGAGCTCGGGCTCGAAGACCGCAGCGTGATCACCGCGCTGAACAAGCGCGACCTGATCCAAGCGCGGCCCCTGGCCGAGGAGGAGCTGCGTTCCCTGGCGCGCGTGTACGCCCCGGCCGCCGCGATCTCCGCGAAAACCGGGGAAGGGCTGGACGAGCTGAGCCGGCTGCTGAGTCAACAGATCGCCCTGCTGCTTGAGCCGCCGTCGCTCTTGCGGATTCCCTCCGACCGGCCGGACGTGTTAGCGCTGGTGTACCGCTCAGCTCACGTGCTGAGCCAGCGGGACCATGATGGCGTTGCGGATCTCACCGCTCGGCTGCCGGCCAAGACGAAACACGAGCTTGCCGGTTTCCTGCTGTCTACTTGACAAGCCCGGCTCGTTGGTCTACACTTCATTTAGCACTCTATATGGGTGAGTGCTAAACATTAAATTCTCCATGCATATAAGTGACTCTGAAACAAGAAGAAATAAGATTCTTGGCATGATCGTCGAGTCCTACGTGGCGACCGCGGCACCGGTAGGATCCGCGTTCGTGTCAAAAAAGCTGCGCGCCAGCCTCAGCCCTGCGACGGTCCGCAACGTTATGGCTGAGCTCGAAGGGGCCGGGTTTGTCGTGCAGCCGCACACCTCGGCCGGGCGCGTCCCCACGGACCGCGGCTACCGCTATTATGTGGACGCGGTCATGGAAACCCCGCGCCTGCCGGATGACGAGCTGCGCCGGATGGAAGACCTGATCCAGCCGCAAGAGCTGGACATGGATCACCTGCTCGCGCGCGCCATCGAAGTGCTCTCCGAGCTGACACAGCAGGCGGCCTTCGTGGTCGCACCCACCGTGCGGCAGAGCACCGTGAAACAAATCGAGCTGGTGCCGGTCAGCGTGCGCAAGGTGCTCTGCGTGCTGGTCGCCAACGAAGAAATCGTGGCCTCGCACCTCGTCGAGATGGAAGCGCCGATGAGCCGCGAGGAGGCTGCCAGCCTCGTGCGGTTCATCAACAGCGAGCTTTCCGGGCTGACGTTCCAGGACCTGGTGGCGTCGCTCGAGCGGCGGCTGCTGGGCGGCAGCGAGTCCTTCTTCTCGATGGTGAAGCGGTCGCTGGCGATCCTGCAGCACGCGCTGTCGACCGAACCGATGGGCCGGTTTGTCCTCGAAGGCACGACCTACATGCTGGCCCAGCCCGAGTTCAACCGGGACCCGCGCAAGGTGCATGACCTGATGCGCGGGCTCGACGGGGAGCAGGCGCTGCTCGAGCGGCTGCGCCAGGATTTGACCGCCGAGGGCGTGCGCGTGCGGATCGGGCACGAGGTCGCGGTGCCTGGGCTGGAAGGCTGCAGCTACATCGCAGCGCCGCTGCGCCTGGGCTCGGACGTGCAGGCCGGCATCGGGATCCTCGGGCCGAAGCGGATGGATTACCCGCGCCTGCACGCGATGGTCGAAGCGATGGGCCGGTGCGTCGCGGATTTGGTCGAGCGCTGGGAGGCCGGGGGCTGATGACGCACAAATCAGCCAAGCCGCGGCCCGAGGCCGCGCTGGATGAGCCGAAGGCCGCGGAGCCGCTCCAGCAGCTTGAGCAGCTGAAGGCCGAAGCGCAGCAGCTGGCCGAGGAGCGGCTGCGCATGCTGGCCGACTTGGACAACACGAAGAAGCGGCTCCAGCGCGAGCGGGACGAGTTCGCGCGGTTCGCCGCGGAGAACACCGTCCGGCACCTGCTGCCGATCCTGGACAGCCTGGACCAGGCGCTGGTGGCGGTGGATAAGCAGACCGATGCCAACGCCATCATCACCGGCGTGCACCTGATCCACCGGCAGCTCCTGGGCGTGTTGCAGAAGGAAGGGGTCAAGCGCATCCCGACCGTCGGCGAGGCGTTCGATCCGCACCGGCACGAAGCCGTCGGCCATGTCGAGGCCGGCGACGGCGTCGCGGAAAACACGATCGTGGAAGAATTGCAAGTCGGCTACACGATGCATGACAAGGTGCTGCGGCCCGCGCTGGTGAAAGTGGCCACGACGCGGGGCGCGCGAGGCACCACCACACCGCAGGAGGATTCCGCTCATGGCGAAGATCATCGGGATTGATCTGGGGACGTCGAACTCGGCGTGCGCCGTCATGGAGCACGGCCGGCCGGCGATCATCCCCTCGGCAGAAGGCACGAGCATCGGCGGCAAGGCGTTTCCGTCCTACGTGGCGTTCACGAAAGACGGGCAGCTGCTCATCGGCGAGCCGGCGCGCCGCCAGGCGGCGACCAACCCGGAAGGCACGGTGCAGGCGGCCAAGCGAAAGATGGGCACCGACCA
>JAHFGU010000116.1:0-1954 GCA_023247285.1 Candidatus Omnitrophota bacterium | reverse complement strand
TCATCGAGCCCATCATCAGCCGCTGCCGCGGCCCGGTGGAGCGCGCGCTGTCGGACGCCAAGCTGCGGCCTGCCGACGTGGACCGCATCATCCTGGTCGGCGGCCCCACCCGCATGCCGATCGTCCAGCGCGTCGTGGAAGAGATGGTCGGCAAGAAGGTGGAGCGCGGCGTCGACCCGATGGAGTGCGTCGCGATGGGAGCGGCGATCCAGGCGGCGATCATCAAGGGCGAGGTGAAGGACGTGCTGCTGCTCGACGTGACGCCGCTGTCGCTGGGGATCGAGACGCTGGGCGGGGTGTTCACGAAGCTCATCGAGCGCAACACGACCATCCCGACGCGCAAGGGCCAGGTGTTTTCCACCGCCGAGGACAACCAGGGTGCGGTGACCGTGCGCGTGCTGCAGGGCGAGCGCCCGATGGCCTCCGACAACGTCGAGCTCGGGCGGTTTGACCTGGTCGGCATTCCGGCAGCGCCCCGCGGGGTGCCGCAGATCGAGGTGGCGTTTGACATCGACGCCAACGGGATCGTGCACGTCTCCGCCAAGGACCTCGGCACCGGCAAGGAGCAATCCATCCGGATTACCGCGCCGGAGAAGCTCTCCAAGGACGAGATCGAGAAGATGGTCAAGCAGGCGGATCAGTTCGCCGAGGCGGACAAGCAGCGCAAGGAGCTGGCCGAGGCGAAAAATCAGGCCGACCAGCTGGTCTACGGCACCGAGAAGAGCCTCAAGGACCTCGGGGACAAGATCAGCCAGGAGGACCGCCTGGCGATCGAGCAGGCCGCGCGCGAACTGAAGGACGCGCTGAAATCCGACGACGCCGATCGCATCAAGCGGGCGACCGACGCGCTGGTGAAGGCGTCGCACAAGCTCGCCGAGGAAGTGTATAAGAAAGCGCAACCCAGCGGAGCCGGGCGCGGGAAGGCGCAGGGCGGGCCGCAGCCTGGGGCCGAGGAGGGTTCGGAGGAGGCGGCCCCGCGGCGCGGCGGCGATGACAAGGTGGTCGACGCGGAGTTCAAGGTCAAGGACAACGACAAATGAGGCGCGCCATGAACGTCAAACGATGGGCGGCATCCGCGGCCGCGGCGTTCACGGTGTTGTGGGTCACGAGCTTTCTGATCCATCATGTCTGGCTGAGCGGCTTCTACCATGCGCACGCCGCATGGTGGCGGCCCGAGGTGGAGATGCGGGCGAAATTTCCGCTGATGATCCTGGCGCAAGCGCTCTCGGCGATCTTGCTGGCGCTGGTGTACGCCAAAGGATATGAGGCCGGAAAGGGCGGGCTGGCGCAGGGCGCGCGGTTCGGGCTGCTCATCGGCGAGTTGTTGGTGATCCCGGCCAACCTCGTGACGTACGTGATCTATCCGTACCCGTGGTCGATCGTGATCTCGTGGATGCTCGGCGGGCTGGCCGAGCTGGTGCTGGCCGGCGCTGCCATCGGCGCCGTCTACCACGAGGGAAATTCGTGACGAAACGTTTATTCGATTTGTATGACCATCTACGAAGCAGCGCACATGTACGTCGATTTAGTGCACCTGGAGGAATCGCTTGGGCCAGATCAGGAGCAAGCGAGGCAGGAAGTGAGCCTGTTGCGCACCAAGTACCATGACCTGTTTACCGAAGTGCTCAGGCAAGCCGGTATCTGTTGCGCCGATCGTTTTGAAGCGACTCAGCGCGCCTTCGAACTCGTTTCGAAGGGCGTTGCGTAACGTCTTGCGCCTCCGATGCCGGTGACGAAACGCGATTACTACGAGATCCTCGGGGTGGCCAAGGGCGCCTCGGTGGATGAGATCAAGCGCGCCTACCGGGCGCTGGCGATGAAGCACCACCCGGATCGGGTGGCGGCCGATCAGAAGAAAGAGGCGGAGGAGCGGTTCAAGGAAATCTCCGAGGCCTACGCCGTCCTCTCGGATCCGCAGAAGCGCGCGGTCTACGACCAGTACGGGCACGCCGGC
>JAHFGU010000029.1 GCA_023247285.1 Candidatus Omnitrophota bacterium | reverse complement strand
GGCCTTTGCGGGTGCGGGCGTTGGTCCGCGTCTGCTGGCCGCGCACGGGCAGGCCTTTTTTGTGCCGCAGCCCGCGGTACGACCCGATGTCGATTACCCGCTTGATATTGGACGCGATCTCACGCCGAAGGTCGCCTTCCACTTTATAGCTGGCCTGCACCGTCTGGCTGATCCGCCCGACCTCTTCATCGCTGAGGTCCTTGGCGCGCTTGTTCGGATCAATGCCCGCGCTAGCCAGCACCTTGCGGGACGCCGAGCGCCCGATCCCGAACAGGTAGGTCAACGACACCTCGATGCGCTTGCCTGCGGGGATGTCGACCCCCAAGACCCTTGGCATATTTCGTGGCCCTCACCCTTGCCGCTGTTTGTGCTTCGGATTCGAGCAAATGATGCGGACGACCCGCTTGCGGCGGATCACCTTGCACTTGCTGCAGATCACTTTCACCGATGCCCGAACTTTCATCGCGCCCCTCAATACCGAAAGGTGATGCGTCCACGCGTCAAATCGTATGGCGAGAGCTCCAGCTTCACCTTGTCGCCTGGCAGGATCCGGATGTAATGCTTCCGGAGCTTGCCGCCCAAGTGCGCCAGAACGTTATGGCCGTCCTGGATCTCCACGCGGAATATCGTGTTCGGGAGTGCCTCGCTCACCGTGCCTTCCACCTCAATCAAGTCTTCCTTCGCCATCGCTGCGCTTCAGCTGCGCGTCAGCACCTCAGGCCCGCGCTCGGTGACCGCCACCGTGTGCTCGAAGTGCGCGGCCCAGGACCCATCGGCGGTCACGGCCGTCCAACCGTCGGACAGGACGCGCACATCAGGCTGGCCCAACGTCACCATCGGCTCGATCGCCAGCACCATGCCCGCCCGCAGGCGAGGACCGACGTTCGGCGGCCCGAAGTTGGGAATAGCCGGCTCCTCGTGGAGCGCGCGGCCGATCCCGTGGCCGACAAAATCCCGGACAATGCCAAATCCTTCCGGCTCGATGCGCCGTTGCACGGCGTGTGAAATATCGGAGAGGCGCGCGCCGGGCACCGCCTGCGCGATCCCGGACTCCAGCGCCTCGCGCGTGATGTCGGCCAGCCGGCGGGCCTGGGGCGACACCGTACCCACCATCACCGTGGTGGCGGCATCCGCGTACCAGCCGTCCACCACCGCGCCCACATCCACGCTGACCAGATCGCCCTCCCGGATCCGGCGCTCCCCCGGGATGCCGTGCACCACCTCCTCATTGACGGACACACAGATGCATGCCGGGAACCCGCGATACCCTAAAAAAGCCGACGCGGCCCCAAGACGCTGCAGCAGGCGGCGCGCCTCCTCGTCAAGATGTTTCGTCGGAACGCCAGGCCGCGCAAGTCCCGGCAGGCGCTCCAACAGCGTAGCCACCGCCCGGCCGGCCTGCCGCATCGCCGCCAGTTCATCTGTGCTCTTGAGCTCGATCATCCCCACGCAGCCATCCCTGCCGGCGGAACAGCCTCACGGTCCGTTGGTAGACGGTTTCCACCCTGCCGGTGCCATCCACCGGATACAGAATGCTCCGGCGCCGGTAGTAGGCCAGCAACGGCCTGGCCGCGGTTCGGTCGACGGCCAGCCGTTTACGGATCGTGGCCGGCTGGTCGTCCTTCCGCGTGATCAGGCTGCCGCCGCACCGGTCGCACCGGCCCAACCGCTTCGGCGGCCTGCGCTGCACGTGGTAGTTTTCGCCGCAGCGCCCGCACACGAGGCGGCCGGAGAGCCGCTTGATCAAGAGCGACTGCGGCGAGGCGAGGTAGACCGCCGCGTTCAGCGGGGTGCGCCGCCGCGTCAAGACCGCATCGAGGCCGGCGGCTTGCCCTGCGGTTCTGGGAAAGCCATCCAGCACAAACCCCCTGATGCCGCGCCCCAGGCGCGCCGCCATGACCTGCACGACCAGCGCGTCCGGCACCAGCCGCCCGCCGGTCACATAGCGCTGCACCCGCTTGCCCAGCGCCGTGCCCCGAGCGATCTCTTGCCGGAAGATCTCCCCCGTCGAGACGTGCGGGATGCGCAGCCGTGACTGGTACAGCGATGCCAAAGAACCTTTGCCTGCCCCCGGGGGGCCCAAGAGGACGATGCGCACCAGGCCTGCCCC
Source organism: Candidatus Omnitrophota bacterium (assembly GCA_023247285.1). Next base: position 12,351 of record JAHFGU010000029.1, on the reverse strand, counting down.
TACCGCCGCCCTCTGACCCGGCCGGACTTGAAGAATCCCTCATAATGCCGCATGAGCAGGTGCGATTCAATCTGCTTCATGGTGTCCAGCGTGACCCCGATCACGATCAGCAGGCTGGTGCCGCCGAAAAACCCGGCGACGCGCGGCGGGATCTTGAGCCAGGCCATGATCAGGTCAGGCAGGATTGCGACCCCGACCAAATACAGCGCCGCGACGAACGTGACCCGCGTGAGCGTCCGGTCCAAATACTCCACAGTCGGCTGGCCGGGCCGCACGCCCGGGATGAACGCCCCAACCTTCTTCATCTGCTCGGCCGCATCGAGAAACTGGTGCGCGGTCAGCGCCGTGCTGAAATAGGTAAAGAAGAGGATCAGCAGCGCGTAGCAGACGTTGAACAGCACCGATGTCCGCGAGAACCAATCCATGAGCCCATGGAGCTGCGGCAAGAAGCCGGCGATCTGGATCGGGAAATACAGCAGCGAGACCGCGAAGATGATCGGCAGCACGCCGGCCGCGTTCACTTTGAGCGGCAGGTAGGTGCTCTGCCCGCCGTAGACCTTGCGCCCGACCACGCGGCGCGCATACTGCACCGGGATACGCCGCTGCCCCTGCTCCACGAAGATGACCGCCAGAACAACGCAGACCAGGAAGGCCCCCATGCCGATAAGGACCAGCGGCGCCATCGGCGATTGGCTGCCCGTCGGACCCAGGCGCACGGCCACATCGCGGACGGCCAGCGGGATGCGCCCCACGATGGAGGCGGTCATCAGCAAGCTCATCCCATTGCCGATCCCCTGCTCGGTGATCTGCTCGGCCAGCCACATGATGAGGGCCATGCCGCCCGTCATGGTGAGCACGGTGAGCAGGCGAAAGCCCAGCCCGGGGAACAGCACGATCTGCGCCCGGAACTGCGCCGGGATCGCCTTCTCCAGCAGCATGGCGTACATGAAGGAGTTCACGACGGCCAGCGCGACCGTCGCATACCGCGAGTACTGGTGCAGCTTGCGGTACCCGGCCAGCCCCTCTTTGCGCAGCTTCTCCAGCGCCGGGATGGCGGTGGCCAGCAGCGTCTCGACGATGATCGTGGCGCTGATGTACGGCATGATCCCCAGCGCGAAGATCGTCGCGTGCGAGAGCGCCCCGCCGGTGAACATGTCCAGCAGGCTCAGCAGCCCGCCGCCGCTGCGGGCGGCGATCTCGTCGAAGATGCGCCCGAGCTCGCGCCCGTCGATCCCCGGCACCGGGATGAAGATCCCCAGCTCGTAGATCGCGATGATCCCGAGCGTGAAGAGCAGCTTGCGCCGCAGCTCCGGAATCCGCCAGGCGTTGACGAAGGCGGCCAGCAGCCGGAACATCAACCGCGTTCCACGCTAGTTGTCAAGGAGCTCCACCGCGCCGCCGGCCTGCTGGACTTTTGTCCGCGCGCCGGCGCTGGCTCGGTGGACCACAACCGTCAATCGCTTGTTCAGAATCCCGTCGCCGAGCAATTTGACCGCCTGCTCTGCGGAGCTCACGAGGCCCTGCTCAGCCAATCGTTCAACGGTGATCCGATCCCCATCCGCGAAGCCGTTGAGCTGCTCCACATTGACAATCTGGTCCGGCAGGGGTCGGTTAGTGGCTTTGTAGCGGAAGCCGCGCTTCGGCAGCTTCCGAATCAATGGGGTGCGCCCGCCTTCGAACCCGGGACGTTTGCCTGAGCCGGTCCTGGCCCGCTGGCCTTTTTGCCCGCGCGTGGCCGTCTTGCCGTGCCCCGAGCCGATGCCTCTGCCGACGCGTTTCCGCCGGTGCCTGGCGCCCGGCACTGCCGGCAGGCTCGAGACGTCCATCACGCGGCTGCCGGCGCGGCCGGCTCGGGCGGCACCTCAACGATCATGCGTCGGCGTTCCCGGATGGCCTCCGCGGTCTCAAGCCGGGCCAGGCCATCCAGCGTGGCCTTGACGAGATTGATCGAATTGCCTGATCCGAGACTTTTCGTGAGGATGTCGCGGATGCCGGCGGCCTCGCAGACCGCGCGCACCGCCCCGCCAGCGATGATCCCGGTGCCAGGACTGGCCGGCTTTAAGAGCACGCGCGAGGCGTCCGCCGCTCCGATGATTTCATGTGGAATCGTTGTGCCTTTCAGGGGAACCGACAGCATCGCCCGCTGCGCCTGCAGGAATCCTTTCCGGATTGCATCAGCGGCCTCATTCGATCTTCCCAGCGCCATGCCGACCCGGCCCTTGCCATCGCCCACGATGGCCAGCGCGTTGAACCCCAGCCGCTTGCCGCCCTTGTGGACTTTAGCGACGCGGTTGATCCCGATCAGCTTTTCCATGAGCTGCGGCGCGTCGGTCCTGCCTGCCTCGCGGTCACGCGGGCGACGGGGTCCGCCTTCTCTGGCCATCAGACGTCAATCCCTCCTTCGCGCAGCGCCTCAGCCACCGCCTTGACGCGCCCATGGTAGACATATCCGCCGCGGTCGAAGACGACGCGCTGCACGCCCGCTTGCTTGAGGTCGGCCGCCACCAGCGCGCCCAGCGCTTTGGCCGCATCCACCGTGCCTTTGGTTGAGCGCGTCGTCAGCCGCTCATTCAACGTCGACCAGCCGCGCAGCGTGCGGCCTGCCATGTCGTCGATGAGCTGGGCATACAGGTGCTTCTGGCTGCGGAAGACGCAGACTCGCGGCCGGTCCGCGATGCCGATCACCTGCTTGCGCAGCCGGCGATGCCGCCTGATGCGTCCTTCCGCGCGTGCCGTGACACTCATGGTCAACCTCCGCCGCCTGGCTTCGCGCCAGCGCCCGTGGCCGCCTTGCCGGCCTTCCGGCGGATCACCTCGCCCGCGTACTTGATGCCCTTGCCCTTGTACGGCTCAGGGGGCGCGATGCGGCGGATGTTCGCGGCGAACTGCCCGACTTGGTGCTTGTCCGAGCCTTTCACGATCACGATCGTCGGTTTGGGCGTCTCGATAGTCAACCCGTCCGGCACCGCGACCACAACCGGATGGGAAAACCCGACGTGCAGCGTCAGCTGCTTGCCCTGCACCTGCGCGCGGTAGCCGACCCCGACGATTTCCAGCTCCTTGGAAAATCCGCTCACCACCCCCTGCACCATGTTCGCGATGAGCGCCCGGTACAGGCCATGCCTCGCCCGTCCCCGCTGCGTCTCGCTGGTCCGCGCCACCGTAATGCGCTGATCGGCGACCGCCACGGTGAGATCGGCCGGCACCCCGAGCGCGAGTTTGCCTTTCGGCCCCTCGACGCGGAGCGAGCCTTGCTCCTGCGTGACGGTGACCCCGGCCGGCACCGGAACCGGCGCTCGACCAATACGGGACATCACAGTTGCGGTGCCAGGCACTTGGCGCGAGGAGCCGTACCCCTCTGCCAAGAGCCAGGCACCGCCCAGTTGTTACCACACATAGCAGATGACCTCGCCGCCGATCCGCTGCTGGTAGGCTTCGCGCTCGGTGATGATCCCCTTCGAGGTGGAAACGACCGCAACGCCCAGCCCGCGCAGCACCCGGGGCAGCTTGCTGGCCTTGCGATAGATGCGCGCGCCAGGCCTGGAGACCCGGATCAGCCGCGTGATGGCCGGCGTCTTGCGGACGTATTTGAGGTAGACGCGAATGCGGCGCTGCGCCGGCGTCTCGCCGGTGGCTTTATAGGTCCGGATGAAGCCTTCCTGCTTCAACACTTCCAGGAGACGCAGGAGCATGCCGGAATGCGCCAGCTCGACCGCTGGATGCTTCGCCATCGAGGCGTTCCGGATCTTCGTCAACCCGTCGCTGATCGGATCACTCACGGCCATCAGAGATTCACCAGCTCGCCTTGACCAGGCCGGGAATTTCGCTCCGCCAGGCCATCTCGCGGAAGCACATCCGGCAGAGCCCGAACCGCCGGTAAAACCCGCGGCGCCGCGCGCACCGCTGGCAGCGGTTGACTGCGCGCGTCTTGAATTTCGGGGCGCGCTTGACCCGCTCGATCCACGACCGTTTTGCCATCAGCGCTCCTGCGTTTTTGTTGCAAAGGGAAAGTCGAAGCCGCGGAGCAAGGCCATGGCTTCATCCTCAGTGGACGCGCTGGTGACCACGATGACGTCCATGCCCATCTGATGGGTGACCTGGGCCGGGTTGACCTCGGGAAACACCGTGTGCTCCTTCAGCCCAAAGCTGTAGTTGCCGCCCTGGTCGAACCCGCGCGGGCTCAGCCCGCGGAAATCCCTGATCCGGGGCAGCGCCACGTGCACGAGCCGGTCGAGGAATTCGTACATCCTCGCGCGCCGAAGGGTGACCTTGCAGCCGACCGGATCCCCTTCCTTGATCTTGAAGTTGGAAATCGCCTTCTTGGCCCTCGTGACGAGGGGGCGCTGGCCGGCGATGAGCGCCAAATCCCGCTGCGCCGCCTCGAGGAACTTGGCATCGTGCGCGGCCTCGCCGCAGCCCATATTGAGCACGATTTTTTCCACGCGCGGGGCAGCCAGCATGTTCGAATGGCCGAACTGCTTGGCCAGCGCCGGCGCCAGCTCCTTGCGGTAGCGCTCCAGCAGGCGCGGCGCCTGCGGACCCGTCGAAGAGGGACGCGCCGCCTTCGGCTTCTGAGCGGCCTCGGGGGCCGCGGGGCGCGCCGCCATCAGGGTAAGACCTCGCGGCAGCGGCGGCAGATGCGCTGCTTCACATCCCCGGCAATCGTCCACCCCACGCGGGCCGGCTTGTGGCACCGCGGACAGAGCGGGGCGAGCTTGGACAGCGGCAGCCGCCCTTCGCGCTCCACGATGCCGCCGGTGGGGCGCTCCTGCGTGCGGCGTTCGAAATGCTTCACGAGGTTGATGCGCTCCACCAGCGCCTGGTCGGTGGCCGGCCACACCTGCAAGACCTTGCCGGATTTGCCCCGGTCTTTGCCGCTGAGCACCGCGACGGTGTCCCCTTTCTTGATGCGCGCCATGTCCGTTACACGACCTCCGGCGCCAGCGAAATGATCTTCATGAACCGGCGCTCGCGCAGCTCGCGGGCCACCGGGCCGAAGACGCGCGTGCCGCGCGGATTATTCTGGTTATCGATCAGCACCACCGCGTTGGAATCGAACCGCACCGAGCTGCCGTCGGCCCGGTGGATGGGCGCGCGCGTCCGGACCACCACGCAGCGCACCACCTCGCCCTTCTTGGCCATGGCATCGGCGTCCGCCTCGCGGATGTGCACGGTCATGACATCCCCCACCTCCCCCGTCGGCTTGTTGGCTCGGCCGATGACGCCGATGGCCCAGACTTTCCGGGCCCCGGTGTTGTCGGCGACGTCGAGGTGGGTCCGAATCTGGATCATCCCGCTGTCGCCTCGCTCGCCGGCGCGGCCGGCTGCGGCCGTGCGCGGCTCAGCGGTTCGGCGGCCGGCTCGTCGGGCACCGGCGGGGCCGTTGAGGCCTTTCGCACAATCTCCACGAGCCGCCAGCGCTTGTCCTTCGAGATCGGCCGCGTCTCCATGATTTTGACCCAATCCCCAATCCGGGCGCTGTTGGCCTCGTCATGGGCCTTGAACGTGTTCTGCCGCTCGATGACGCGCAGGTACTTCGGGTGCCGCGTCAGGCGGCTGATGCGCACGACGATGGTCTTCTGCATCCGATTGCTCACGACAATGCCCAGGAGCACCTTGCGCTGTCCGCGTTCCATCTGACGGCTTAACTCCTTCTCACGGTGTGGCCGGCTGCGTCCGGCGCAGGGTCGTCTGGACCCGCGCGATCTGCCGCCGCAGCGCTCGCAACTGGTGGGTCTGCTGCAGCGCGCCATCGCACAGCTTGATCCGCTGCTGCCACAGCTCCTGCCGCAATCCCTCGAGCTGGGCGCGCAGGTCCGCGTCCGGCAGCGCCTGCAGCTCGCTCATCTTCGGCCGGGCCGTCGCCATTAGAATCCAATCTCATCCTTGCGGGTGATGAGCCGCGTCCTGAGCGGCAGCTTCGAGGCGGCGAGCCGGAACGTGTCTTTCGCAGCCAGATCCGGAATGCCGTCCACCTCGAAGAGAATGCGGCCGCGCTTGACCACCGCCACCCAGTGATCGACGAGCCCTTTGCCGGCGCCCATCGGTTTTTCTTGGCCGTGCACCGTCACCGGCTTGTCCGGGAACACCCGGATCCATACCTTGCCGCCGCGCGCGAGCGCGCGCGTCACCGCGACGCGGCAGGATTCGATCTGCGCCGCGGTGATCCAGCCGTTCTCCAGCGCCTTCAGGCCGAATTGGCCGAACGCGAGGCGGGTCCCGCCTTTCGCAGCACCCCGGCGCTTGCCGCGGAACGCCTTGCGGTACTTGATCCGTTTCGGGAACAGCAGCGGCATGCGGGGCCTTAGGTGGCTGCGGGCTCAGGGCTCTGGGCGGGTGGTTCGGGCGCGGCGGGCCGCGGTCGCGGCGACTCAGCCTTGACGCGCTCCATGGAAACCAGATCGCCGCGGCAGACCCACACCTTGGTGCCGATGCAGCCGGCGGTCGTGTGCGCGGTGGCGGTGCCAAATTGAATGTTGGAGCGCAGCGTCGAGAGCGGCACCTTGCCGGCGCGGTACACTTCCCGCCTCGTCATCTCCGAGCCAGCCAGCCGGCCGTCGCACACCACCTTGATGCCCTTGCAGTCCTTGGGGGATTCCATCGCCTGCTGGATGGCCCGCTTCATGGCCCGGCGGAAGGCGATGCGCTTCTGCAGCTGGAAGGCCAGCGAGTCGGCGATGAGTTGCGCTTCGACGGCCGGGTTCGCGATGTCGTGGTTCTTGATCGTCACCTGCTGCTGCGTGCCCACGATCTTCTGCACCGCTTCCTGCAGCCGCTGGATGTTCTCGCCGCGCCGGCCGATCAGGATGCCGGGCCGCGCGGTATGGATGTTGATCAGCACCTTGTCCGCCGAGCGCTCGATGATGATCTTTGACACCGCAGCCGAGGCCAGCTCCTTGCCGAGGTACTCGCGGATGCGGCGGTCCTCTTGCAAATAGTGGAGGAACTGCTTTTTATTCGGGGTGAACCAGCGCGACCGCCAGGCGCGGGAAATCTGCAGCCGCAAACACTCCGGATTGACCTTATGTCCCATGGCTCCTCAGGCGCGTGTATCAAGCTCAACGGTGATATGGGTGGTGCGCTTCAGAATCCGGCCGGCGCGGCCGAACGCCGCGGCCCGGAACCGCTTCCAGCGCGGGCCGTCGTCCGCGACCAGTTTCGTGATGACGACGTCTTCTTCGCGCAGTTCCGGGTTGCGCTGCCGGGCGTTGGCAAACGCCGAGGCGACCGCTTTGACCACCGGCCCGGCTGCGCGCCGGTTCGTGCCGGCGAGCCGGGCGAGGGCCGCGGCCACCGTCTGCTTGCGCAGCGGGGCGATGACGTAGCCCACCTTGCGCGGGGTCATCCGGACGTGCCTGGCGACCGCTTTAGCCAGCATCACTTCTTGCCCTTGTCATCCTTCGCCGCCGGGGCTGCGGCTGCGGCCGGAGCCGCCGTCTTGGTGCCCATCGGCCCGGCAACCTCTTTCTTCACCCCGCCGTGCTTGCGGAAGGTTCGCGTGGGCGCAAACTCCCCCAGCTTGTGCCCCACCATGTTCTCGGTCGCATAGACCGGGGTGAAGGCCTTGCCATTGTGGACCAGGAAGTTGAGGCCGATGAAGTCCGGCGTGATGGTGGATCGCCGCGACCAGGTCTTGATCGGCTTGCGATCTTTGGCCTGCTGCGCCTGGGTCACCTTCCGCTGCAGCGGCTCATCCACGAACGCGCCTTTCGATGCCGAGCGTCCCATCTTCCTATTGATCTCCGCAGAGAATGCGGAATGTGGAACGCGGAATGCGGAGGAGCCATTCCGCATTCCGAATTCCCAATTCCGAATTCCCGTGGCAGTTGACCATCGTCAGCGCCGCCGCTTGACGATGAGGCGGCGGGAGTACTTGTTCCGGTTGCGCGTCTTGCGCCCTTTGGTGTGCCAGCCCCAGGGCGAAACCGGGTGCGGATTGCCCTGGCCGGATTTGCCCTCGCCGCCGCCGTGCGGGTGGTCGACCGGATTCATCGCCACCCCCCGAACGTGCGGCATCTTGCCCAGCCAGCGCGATCGGCCGGCCTTGCCGTAGACCAGCGACTTGTGCTCTGAAAACCCGACGGCGCCGATCGTGGCCCAGCAGTCCTGGCTGATGAGACGCACCTCGCCTGAGGGCAGCTTGACGTGGGCCCAGTCGCCCTCCTTGGCCTGGATGATCGCTGAGGAGCCGGCCGACCGGACGATCTGCCCGCCGCGCCGCTGCTGCAACTCGAGGTTGTGAATCGGTTGTCCGGGCGGGATGCGCCGCAGCGGCAGCGCGTTGCCGACTTTGACCTCGGCCTCGTCGCCGGCGACGACCGTGTCGCCGACCGCCAGCCCGTCCGGCCAGAGAATGTACCGGCGCTCGCCGTCAGGAAATTCGATGAGCGAAATGCGCGAGCTGCGGTTCGGATCGTATTCGACTGTGCGCACCTGCGCTGGCGTGCCGGCCTTGTCCCGCCGGAAGAAGTCGATGTGGCGGTACATCCGCTTGTGCCCGCCGCCGCGGAACCGGCTGGTGATGTGGCCGTGCGCGTTCCGTCCGCCGGTGCGCGCGATCGGGCTGAGCAGCCGCTTCTCGGGGTGGTCCGTCGTCACCTCGGCGAAATCCGCCGTGACCTGGAACCGCATCGTCGGGGTGTACGGCTTGTGCTGTTTAATACCCATCGTTACGCCTTGACCTCGATCTTCTGTCCTGCGGCGACGGTCACGATCGCGCGCTTGCGGTCCGATCGCCGGCCTTGCCGGGCCTGCAGCCGCCGCCACTTGCCGTGCGTGATATGCGTGTTCACCTGCGTGGCGTCCACCTTGAAGAGCTCCTTGACGGCCTGGCGGATCTCCACCTTGTTGGCGTCGAGCGCCACATCGAGCAGGTACTGGCGATGCGGCGCCAGCCGGGTGCTTTTCTCGGTTTGCAGCACGCGCCGGATGATCTCAGTTGCTGGACGCATCCGCCTTGATCCGTTGCTCGAGGCGCGCCAGCGCCTCCTTCGTGATGAGCACCTTGTGCGCGTTCAGCACATCCCACGCGTTCAGGTTGGCGGCCTGGCGCAGCTCGAACGACGCCAGGTTGCGCAGCGATTTCACCAGCGCCTCGCCGGGCGCATCGAGGACGATGAGCGACCGGCGCCGGATCTGAAACGCCGCGGAGAGCCCGGTGAACGGCTTGGTCTTGGGCGCTTCCGCGCGCAGCCCGTCCATCACGACAAGCTCCGCGTCGCGCAACTTGCCTTTCAAGCTCTCCTGCAGCGCCTTGCGGCGGATCGCCTGCGGCAGCCGGTAACCGAAGTTCCGCGGGCGCGGCCCGAAGACCGAGCCGCCGTGCCGCCAGAGCGGCGAGCGGATCGAACCGGCGCGGGCGCGGCCGGTGTGTTTCTGCTTCCATGGCTTCTTGCCGCCGCCGGACACATCCCCGCGGGTCTTCGTGGACGCGGTGCCGGCGCGCGCGTTCGTCCGGTACATGGCCAGCGCCTGGGACACGACCGCGGTATTGACCGGTCCGTCCCACACGGCCGGATCAAGGGCAAGGCGGCCGACCTCTTGGCCCTGCGCGTTGAACACCGTGACGTCCATCACGCGGCCCCGGTCTTCTTCTTTGGCGCCTTCGAGGCGGCCTTGGCCGTCTTGCTGAGGTTCTCGTCGTCCTCGATAACGGCTTGGAACTCTTGCGGCTTCTTCACCACGCCAGGGTGCTTCTTGGCTTTGCGGATGATGACGAGCTTGTTCTCCGGGCCTGGAATCGCGCCCTCGACGAGGAGTAGGTGGTTGGCCGGATCCAGCCGCGCGATGCGCAGGTTCTGCACCGTGACGCGGTCAGCACCCATGTGCCCCGGCAGATGGTGGCCTTTCCAGACCCGGCCCGGCGTGGTCGTCGAGCCAATGGAGCCGGGCGCCCGGTGCGACGTCGAGCCGTGCGTTCGCGCCCCGCCCTTCCAGCCCCAGCGCCTGACCCCGCCCTGGAACCCCTTGCCGATCGAAACCCCGGTCACATCGACCAGCTCGTACTGTTGAAACACCTCTACGGTGAGCTGCTGGCCGACCGCGAGCTCTCCGTTGGGCGCCGACGCTTTCGTATCGTCGAGCCGGAATTCCCGCACGAAGCGGAAGGCTGGCGTGCCGCGCTTCTTGAATTGTCCCTGTGTGGGCCGGGAGAGCTTGGCCTCGGCCATCGGTTCGAAGCCCAGCTGGACCGCCTGATAGCCGTGCCGCTGCGGCGCGCGCAGCTGCAGCACGGTGCACGGGCCGGCCTGCACCGCGGTCACCGCGCGCCGCCGGCCGTAGTCGTCGTACACGTGCGTCATGCCCAGTTTTTTGCCAAGCAACCCGATCGCCATGGTTATTTCACTTCCACGTAGACTCCGGAGGGCAGGTTGAGCTTCCGCAGCGCGTCAATCGTCTTGGACGTCGGCTCGAGGATATCGATGAGCCGCTTGTGCGTGACCAGATGGAACTGCTCGCGCGCTTTCTTGTCGACAAAGGGCGAGCGCAGCACGGTAAAGAGCTCTTTCCGCGTCGGCAGCGGGATCGGCCCTGACACCTTCGCCCCGGTCCGCTGTGCTGTCTCCACGATCTCGGTAGTCGAGAGATCGAGCAGCCGATGGTCGTACGCCTTGAGCTTGATGCGGATGCGCGGGGCCGGGGCAGCCATCAGGAATCAGTGACCAGTGACCAGTGATCAGTGGTGGGGGCCTCTCCGCACTGACCACTGATCACTGCCCACTGCTCACTGATCACTGCCCACTGCTCACTCATTTCACAATCCCCGTGATGACCCCCGCCCCGACGGTCTTGCCCCCTTCGCGGATGGCGAAGCGCTGCTCCGTCTCCATGGCCACCGGCTGGATGAGCTCAACGGTGATGTCGAGGGTGTCCCCGGGCATGACCATCTCGGTGTTGGGCGGCAGGGTGACATCCCCGGTGACATCGGTGGTCCGGAAGTAGAACTGCGGCCGGTAGCCCTTGAAGAAGGGCGTGTGGCGGCCGCCTTCTTCCTTGGTCAGGCAGTAGACACTGGCCGTGAAGCCAGTATGGGGAGTGATCGTCCCCGGAGCGGCCAGCACCATGCCCCGCTGGAGGTCGGCTTTCTCGAGGCCCCGCAGGAGGACCCCGAGGTTATCCCCGGCCTGGCCCTCGTCCAGCAGCTTGCGGAACATCTCGATGCCGGTGACGACACTCTGCCGGGTGGCCTGCAGGCCCACGATGTCGACGGTCTCGCCGACTTTGACCTTGCCGCGTTCCACCCGCCCGGTGCCGACCGTGCCCCGGCCGGTGATCGAGAAGACATCCTCCACCGACATGAGGAAGGGCTTGTCGATGGCCCGCACCGGGGTGGGGATGGCGGTGTCGACGGCTTCCAGGAGCTTCACGATCGCCTGCTCGCCCAGGGGGCCTTTGTCGCCTTGGGCGGCCAGCAGGGCGGAGCCGCGGATGACCGGGATCTTGTCGCCCGGGAAGCCGTACTTGGTCAGCAGCTCCCGGACTTCCAGCTCCACCAGGTCCAGCAGCTCCGGGTCGTCGACCGCATCGACCTTGTTGAGGAAGACGACGATGGTGGGCAGGCCCACCTGGCGGCCCAGGAGGATGTGCTCGCGGGTCTGGGGCATGGGGCCGTCGACCGCGGAGACCACGAGGATGCCCCCGTCCATCTGGGCGGCCCCGGTGATCATGTTCTTGATGTAGTCGGCATGGCCCGGGCAGTCGACGTGGGCGTAGTGGCGCGCGCGGGTCTCGTACTCGGCGTGGTGGACGTTGATGGTGACGCCGCGCTCCTTCTCCTCGGGGGCGTTGTCGATCTCCTCGTAGCTCTTGGCCTGGGCCAGGCCCTGGGCGGCCAGGACCTTCGTGATCGCGGAGGTGAGGGTGGTCTTGCCGTGGTCGACATGGCCGATGGTGCCGATGTTCACGTGGGGTTTGGTCCGCTCGAACTTAGGCTTCGCCATCCGGCTATCCCCTCCTCTTGGCCGCGGGTCTGGCCCGCATGTCAGCGAACGTGTGCCTGTCAATCGAGCTGGAGACGGGGATTGAACCCGTGACCCCGTCCTTACCAAGGACGTGCTCTACCACTGAGCTACTCCAGCGCCGGACCTGCGTGCACGCATGGATGCCCATGAGGATCTGTGGACGCGCGATCATTTACCACGAGCAGCTGAGAGGAACGGTCTGGGGCGAGGCGGGATCACGAGGCCTGATCTGACACGGACACGAGCTCATGCGCTCGGCATGAACTGGTAGCACACCCCCGCACAGTCGTGATGCATTTCCTAAGCCCGCCTGAGATTTATTTGCAGTGGAGGTAAAACGTTATTATGTCGTAACTAAGGCGGAAGTCAAGATTTTTTCACGGTTTCCAGC
>JAHFGU010000115.1 GCA_023247285.1 Candidatus Omnitrophota bacterium | reverse complement strand
TATAACGAGCGGCTGGAGATCGTCGGCGACCTGGCCGAGTCGTGGACGGTCAGCCCCGACGGCCTCATCCTGACCTTCACGCTGCGCCCCAACATCCGCTGGCACGACGGCCGGCCGGTCACCGCCGAGGACGTGCAGTTCACCTACCAGAAGCTGATCGACCCGGCGGTGCGCACGCCGTTTTCCAGCGGCTACGAGCTGGTGCAGTCGGTCGAGGTGCTCGATCCGCGCACGATCCGCATCACCTATCGGGAGCCCTTCGCGCCGGCGCTCGAGAGCTGGATGATGGGGATCATCCCCAAGCACCTGCTGGCGGGCGAGGATCTCAACACCGCCGCGTTCCTGCGGCATCCGGTGGGTCATGGCGCGTACCGGTTCGTCCGGTGGAAGACCGGCGAGCTGATCGAGCTCGTGGCCAACGACGACTATTTCGAGCACCGGCCGCACATCGACCGCTACCTCTACCGCATCATCCCGGACCAGGCCACGCTGTTCCTCGAGCTGCTGACGGGCGCTGTGGACCTCACCAGCCTGACACCGCTCCAGTACACGCGGCAGACTGACACGCCCTTCCTGCGCCGCGCCTACCAGAAGTTTCGCTACCCGTCGTTTGGCTTCACGTACATCGGCTACAACCTGCAGGATCCGCGGTTCGCCGACCGGCGCGTGCGGCAAGCGCTCAACCTGGCGATCGACAAGCAGGCGATCCTCGACGGGGTGCTCTTCGGGCTGGGTGCTGTGGCGACCGGCCCGTATCCGGCAGAGTCCTGGGCGCATAATTCCTCCGTCCCCGCGGTCCATGACGCGCCGGCCGCGCTCGCACTCCTGAAAGACGCCGGATGGGAGGACCGCGACGGCGACGGATGGCTCGACAAAGACGGCCAGCCGTTCCGCTTTACCTTGCTCACCAACCAGGGCAATGAGGTGCGGCGCCAGGTGAGCGAGCTCGTGCAGCAGCAGCTGCGCGCCGTCGGCATCGACGCGCGCATCCGCATCATCGAGTGGGCCACCTTCGTGCATGAGTTCATCGACAAGCGGCGGTTCGAGGCGGTGCTGCTGGGCTGGAATCTCTCCCGCGACCCGGACCTGTACGATCTCTTCCACTCGTCGAAAACGAAGGAGGGGGAATATAACTTCGTCGGCTACGCGAACCCTGAGGTGGACCGGTTGCTGGTCGAAGGCCGGCGGACGTTCGACCAGGCGCAGCGCCAGCGGATCTATCGCGAGGTGCACCGGCGGCTGGCGGAGGATCAGCCCTACACGTTCCTCTACGTGGCCGACGCGCTGCCGATTGCCGCCTCGCGCTTCCGCAACGTCACGACCAGCCCGATCGGCATCGGCTACAACCTCATCGACTGGTACGTGCCGGCACCCGAGCAGCGCTACCGGCGGATGAGCCGCTGATGGCCGGCGAGATCCTGCGGCGGATCGTCGTCGAGCGGCTGCCGGTGCTGCTGCTCATCACGGTCCTCTCGTTCGGCCTCATGCACTTGGCCCCGGGCAAGCCCACCGACGCGGGGGGTGCCTTCAACCCCAAGGTCTCGTTGGAGGCGCGCCAGCGCATGGAGCGGCTCTACGGCCTGGACCAGCCGGTCCACGTGCAGTACGCGCGATGGCTGAGCCGCCTGGCCCGGCTGGATTTCGGCCGGTCCTTCCTCGATGACCGCCCGGTGACGGAGAAGATCGTCGAGCGGCTGCCGATCACCTTCACGATCAACCTCTGCTCGCTGCTGCTGATTTTCGGCGTGACGATCCCGCTGGGCGTCCTGGCCGCGGTGCGTCCCGGCGGCCTGTTCGATCGGTTCACGACGGTCTTCGTGTTCATCGGGTACTCGATGCCCTCGTTCTGGCTGGCCCTGCTGTGCATGGCGTGGTTCGGCGTGCGCCTGCGATGGCTGCCGGTCTCCGGCATCCATGCGCTTGACTACGAAACGCTGGCCCCGGTCCAGCAGGTCCTGGATATGGCCTGGCACCTGATCCTGCCGGTGGGCATCACCGCGTTCGTGAGCCTGGCCGGGCTCTCGCGCTACATGCGCAGCAGCATGCTCGAGGTGCTGCGCCAAGACTACATCCGCACCGCCCGCGCCACAGGGCTGCCGGAGCGCCGCGTGCTGTTCCATCACGGGCTGCGCAACGCGCTGCTGCCGCTCATCACGATTCTCGGCCTCTCGCTGCCGGACCTTATCGGCGGCAGCGTGATCGCGGAGACGATCTTCTCCATCCCCGGCATGGGGCGGCTGTTTTACGACGCGGTCATGGCGCGGGATTATCCGGTCGTGATGGCGCTGGTGGCGGTTGGGGCTGTGCTGACGATGCTGGGCAACTTCCTCGCCGACGTGGCGTACGCGGCCGCGGATCCGCGCATCCGCGTCGCCGGGCAGGGCGAATAAGATGGGCCGGCGGCCTGGTGCGGTCCATCGCGGCGCTGATCGGCTGGCATGTGCCGGCGCGCTGGTGCTCGTGGTGCTGGCCGTGGTCGCCATCGCAGCACCCCTGTGCGCGCGGTACGATCCGCTTGCGGTGCGCCTGCCGGAGGCGCTGCTGCCGCCATCGCCGGCGCACTGGCTTGGCACCGATCCGCTGGGCCGCGACGTGTGGAGCCGGCTCGTGTACGGGGCGCGGATCTCGCTCTTTGTCGGCTTCATCGCGATCGGCATCGCGGTGGTCGTCGGCACCGCGGTCGGGCTGCTCGCCGGGTACTACGGCGGATGGGTCGATGCGGTCTTGATGCGGCTGGTGGACACGCTGCTCTCGGTGCCCACCATCTTCCTGCTGCTGGCGGTGATCGCGCTGGTCGGGCCGAGCCTGGAAGTGGTCATGGCGGTGATCGGGCTCACGAGCTGGATGGGCCTCGCGCGCCTGGTGCGGGCGGAGATCCTCAGCTTGAAGGAGCGCGAGTTCGTGCTCGCCGCGCGCGTGCTGGGCGCTTCGCCACTGCGCATCATGGTCCGGCATCTGCTGCCCAACGCGCTCGGGCCGGTGCTCGTGAGCGCTACGCTGGGTGTCGGCGGGGCGATCCTGACCGAGTCGGTCTTGAGCTACCTGGGCCTTGGCGTGCAGCCGCCGACGCCAAGCTGGGGCAACATCCTCAACGAGGGCAGGATCGCGCTCGGCGTGGCCTGGTGGCTGACGGTCAGCCCGGGCGTGTGCATTCTTGTGACTGTCCTCGCGTTCAACCTGTTGGGCGAAGGGTTGCGCGACCGCTTCACGCGCGTGAATCGATGATACGGCTGCGGGTTCTGGCGCCGCGTTCACTGCGCTGGCCGATAGGTCCTGCCGCTCCGCACCCCACGTCCGTCCTCGGCGGCGGGCGGTTCCTGGAACGCGCTGCGATAGGCCCCCCATCCCCCGCACGCCTCCGGGCGGGCGTGGGGTCCCCGCTCCGCGGCACCCATCGGCCCGGCTCTCGCTGTGTAGATGCGCTGCTCCGTAAACGCGGCGCCACCCCCAGCCCACAGGCTATTCCCGCTCCGCGCCACCTGGCAGGCGCCGAAGGTCATCGCTGATGGCGCTGCTGGAGGCGCAGGACCTCTGCGTGGACTATCTGCACGAGGGGCGGCGCGTGCGCGCGGTGGACCAGGTGAGCTTCGCGATCGAGGCCGGCGAGGTGCTGGCACTCGTGGGCGAGTCCGGATCAGGCAAGAGCAGCATCGCGCTGGCACTCGGCCGGCTGCTGCCGCCGTCCGCCATCATCACCGGCCGCGTCGCGATCGATGGTCGAGACGTGCTGGCGCTGCCGGCCGAGGCGGTCCGCCGGCTGCGAGGGAAGACGATCGCGTATGTCTTCCAAGAGCCGGCGACATCCCTCAATCCGGTGCTGACGATCGGCGAGCAGCTCATGGAAACGCTCGCACTCCACCAGCAGCAGGACGGCGCGGCCGCGCGCGAGGCGGCGATCGATTGGCTGACCCGGGTGGGCTTCCGCGCGCCGGCCGAGCGGCTCGCCGCCTATCCGCACGAGCTCTCGGGCGGGATGCAGCAGCGCGCGATGCTCGCGATGGCCCTGGCCGC
The DNA here is from genome assembly GCA_023247285.1 of Candidatus Omnitrophota bacterium. The sequence goes on along the minus strand of JAHFGU010000115.1, from coordinate 1,330 downwards.
CGGCCCGTCGCTGCTCGTGGCGGATGAGCCTACGACCGCGCTCGACGTCACGGTGCAGGTGCAGATCCTGCGCCTGCTGCGCGATCTCCAGCGCACGCTGGGCCTGGCCGTGCTGCTCATCTCGCATGACCTGATGGTGGTGGAGCGCCTCGCGCACCGCGTGGGGATTTTGTCGGCCGGTCGGCTGGTCGAGCTCGGGCCGGTGGCGCAGGTGCTCAGCGCTCCGCGCCACGACGCCACCAAAGCGCTGCTGGCCTGCCGCGCGATGCTGGCACTCAGACGCAGTAAGACGCAGGGCGATGCCGGATCCGGTGCTTGAGGCACGCGCGCTCAGCAAGGCCTATCCGCAGCGCAGCGGAGCGTTCCGCCGCGTCACGGGCAGCGTGCAGGCGGTGGAGCAGGTGAGCTGCGCGCTCGGCCCTGGCGAGACGCTGGGATTGGTCGGCGAGTCCGGCTGCGGCAAGTCCACGCTGGCCAAGCTTCTCGTCGGCTTGATCGCGCCGAGTGCTGGCGCGGTCCGCATCCGCGGCCGCGCGATGGGGCGGATGCGCGGGGCGGCGCTGCGCCAGGCGCGGCGCGCGGTCCAGCTCGTGTTCCAGGATCCCATGAACAGCCTGAATCCCCGCATGACGGTCGAGGAGATCCTCAGCGAGCCGCTGCTCATCCACCGGCTCGCGCCCGTCGAGGCGCGCCGCGCCCGCGTGGAGGCGCTGCTGGACGCGGTCCAGCTGCCGGCCGGCTACCGCGGCCGGCTGCCGCGTGAGCTGAGCGGCGGCGAGCGCCAGCGCGTCGGCATCGCCCGCGCGCTGGCCGTCGAGCCTCAGGCGCTCATCTGCGATGAGCCGATCGCCTCGCTCGATCTCTCCGTCGGTGCGGCGATCCTGCAGCTGCTGCGCCGGCTCAACCGCGAGCGCGGCATGGCGCTGCTCTTCATCTCGCACGACCTGCGCGCCGTGGCCTGGCTGTGCGCGCGCCTGCTCGTCATGCGCCAGGGCCGCATCATCGAAACCGGCGCCACGCCGGAGGTCCTCGCGCGCCCCCGCGACCCGTACACCAGCCTCTTGATCCGCACCGCCGACCTCGATCTCGACGCGGCCTGATCCGCAGGTTATAATGAGCGGTTACATGGACGTGTCCACGTTCTGGCACGCCTTTCTTCCGCTCTTCGTGGCGCTCGACGGGGTGGGATTGCTGCCGCTCTATTGGGGTCTTACCAGGCGCCTGTCGGCTGCGCAGCGGCGGCAAGCCGTCGGCGAGGCGGTCGTGACCGCGCTGCTGGTGGCCCTCAGCTTCCTCCTCGTGAGCCGGTTCGTCTTCGCGCTGATGGGGT
>JAHFGU010000028.1 GCA_023247285.1 Candidatus Omnitrophota bacterium | reverse complement strand
CCAAAAAAGGCTACCGGTTCTCCACCTACGGGGCCTGGTGGATCCGGCAGTACATCACCCGCGCGATCGCCAACCAGGGCAAGACCGTGCGCATCCCGGTGTACATGACTGAATTGCTCTCAAAATTCAAGCGGATCACCGAGGAGCTCTCCCAGAAACTGGGCCGCCGGCCCAGCGCCCGCGAGCTGGCGCGCCGCATGCGCTTGCCGATCGAGCGCGTCGAGCGGCTGCAAGAGCTGGTCACCTCGTCGCAAACCACATCGCTGGAAACCCCGGTGGGCGAGGAAGGGGAGACCGAGATGATCGACCTCCTCGAAGATGAGAGCACGCCCTCGCCGCAGGAAGACATCGGCCGGTTCCTCCAGCACGAACGGATCGATGCGCTGCTCCAGCGGATCAACGAGCGGGAGCGCCGCGTGATCGAGCTGCGCTACGGGATCGGGGACGGCGTGACGCGCACGCTCGGCGAGACGGCCAAATTCTTCGGCATCACCCGCGAGCGCGTCAGGCAGATCGAGGTGGTCGCCATCCGCAAGCTGCGCGCGCTCATCGATGCGGAAGACAGCCCGGAACAGCGGGCAGGCCGCGCCCTCGCGTCCTCCAAGGCGCCGCAGGCCCAGCCGGCGAAGCCCCCGCGCCGCGCGCTCTCGCGCAAAAACGGCCGCCGCCACTGACGCCTCCTTGAGCCTCCACCGGATGATCAAGGAGAACAGTGAGTATGCGAGGCCGGAAGGCCGAGCACACGATGCGGCTAACTGGCCGTGTCGTTCGGAAGGGGGAGACCGGGGAGGCCCCAGGGGTTTTTGGAGAATGGGCCGCTCCATAGGAGGGGGAAACACGGTTTCCCCCTCCTATGGAGCGGCCCTCGCAGGCTGTGAGGACTAGCCGTAGCCTGTTGACGTTAGTTATCGTACGCGGAAGGGGAGAACAGTGAGCGTCTCTCGGATGACGGGAGACGCGAACGCCAGGAGGGGAAACCACCGGTTTCCCCTCCTGGGGAGCGCCCCTCGTTTAACTGTAGGCGCGACGCCCCAGTAGCTCAGTATGGAAGAGCAGCGGTTTCCTAAACCGCGTGTCGGCCGTTCGACTCGGCCCTGGGGCATTTTCTTCAGCAACAACACAGGGAGAGGCCCCCGCCTCTTCCTGTGCGCTTTTCCTCACTCCATCTCTTCCGATCCAAGAACGTCTCCCAGTGTCCATCAAAATCACGTAAACTTACGTAGAACTTAATAGTAACGCGTTAAAAAATGCTTGACACGCCTGCGCCCCCGCCCCTATAGTGAATGCACTCTGAAAGGAGGTGTGCTCGCACTCCCGGGAAAGGGGAGCGAAGTTCGCGTACCACACAACCTGACAGGCTGTTGGTGCAGTTGAAGAGTACGGATGCGTTCCGGTGATTGTACGTGGGGCTCACAACAAGGAGGGTGGTCCATGGTGAGGGCTACGCTAAGAAGCGCAGTCCTGCTCGGACTTCTGGCCTGCAGCGTGCCGGCCTATGCCGAGGTTCAGAACGTGAAAGTCGGCGGGGAAGCCACCGTACGGTCGTTCTTCCGCAAATCCTTGCGGCTGAACGAGGGCGTGATCAACGGGACAGGCGGCGGCAGCACGACTGTGGTCGACAGCTTCACCGCAGACCACGGATCTTCTGGAGATGCGTTCCTCCAGCAGCTCACCGCAGTGGACGTCGGCGCCGACCTCACCGAGAACGTCTCGACCCAGGTCCGCCTCATCAACCAGCGCGTCTGGGGCTCGTTCGCGGATGACGCCACCGACACCCCGTCCGCCAATGCGAACCAAGTCCAGCTCTCCCTCGCGAACGTCACCTTGAAAGAGTTATTTTACTCGCCGCTCACTGTGACGGTGGGACGGCAGCGGCTGTGGTTTGGCCGCGGATTCGTTGTCGGCAACCGGCTCGTCCGTGGCGACAATGACCCGGACACTACGCTCGCCGCGGATGAGTTCAGCGACCTCACCGCGTTCGATGCGATCCGCGGCACCCTGGACCTCTCGGGGGTGCTGGGCGGTGTGCCGCTCGTGGTGGACGGCGTGTACGCCAAGGTCGATGAGAACGACGTGAGCATCACGGGGACAGGAGACAGCTCCAGGGATGACGCCAACCTCATCGGGGTGAACCTCGGCACGAAGCTCGACAGCATGAACTCCGAACTGGAAGCGTACTTCTGGACCAAGCGGGACCGCGAGCTGGCCTTCTCTGCCGGCTTCGAATCGGAGCACCATCCGCAAGCCAACACGTTGGGGTTCCGCGGCAGCATGTCGCCGGCTGAAGGCCTCAGCACCTGGGGAGAGCTTGCGTACCAGTGGGGCCGGCGCATCACCTCGTCCATCCTCTTCGACGCGGAAGGCGCACCCGGCAGCCCGTTCCAAGCCTGGGCAACCGACTTAGGGCTGGACTACACCATGAAAGGCACGGCGTGGACCCCGACCCTGGGAGGGGAATGGATCTTCTACTCCGGCGATGAAGGCAACGCGACCGCCATCGGTGGCTGGGATCCGATCTACCGCGGCGCCTTCAGCACCTTGCTCCGCGAGTTCCAGGCGGCGGGCTTTTACATGCCGGCGCAATCCGGGGCAACGATCATCGGCTCGACGACCTACAACACCATCACCAACTCCACGACGAACCAGCACCAGCTGGCGCTGCACGCCGCGGTACGGCCGCTTGAAGACCTCAAGGTCGACAACCGGCTGACCTGGTTCATCGCGGACAAGGGCGTCGTGCCTGCTCCAGGCGCGAAGCGCGAGAACTTCTTCGGCACCGAGTGGGACGTCAAGGCTGACTACGCGTACACGGATGACGTGGCCCTGGGCCTGGTTTATGGGCTGTTCCTGCCAGGGAACGTGTTCCGTGACCCGTTTGACAGCAGCGCCCAGGAGCTGGTGACGTCGGTCAGCGTCAAGTTTTAAGCCTGCCCGTCGGGCAACGCCCCCTGCTTCCCCAGAGGCAGGGGGCGTTTTGTTAGCCGAACTAGAGCTTCCATGACGCAGCCGCTCTCCATCGCCTTCATCTGGCACATGCACCAGCCCTACTACCGGGATCTGGCGACCGGAGCGTGCTCCATGCCGTGGGTCCGGCTGCACGCGGCTAAAGACTATGTGGACATGGTGGCGCGCCTCAAGGCGTACCCGGCGATCCACCAGACGGTCAATATCGTCCCCTCGTTGCTGGACCAGCTCCAAGCGTACCTGCCGCCCTCGAACGGCTCTGACATCTTCCTGGATCTCTCCCGCAAACCGGCTGCGGAGTTAACCACCGATGAGCAGCGCTTCGTCTTGCAGTGGTTCTTTCTCGCCAACCGCGCGCACATGATCGCGCCGTACCCGCGCTACCGCGACCTGCTCGCCAAGCGGGGAGACGCCGCAGACCCGGAGGCCCTCGAGGAGGCACGGCGCCGGTTTCGGCCGCAGGACTACCGCGATCTCCAGGTTTGGTTCAACCTCGCCTGGATCGATCCCTGGCTGCGCACGCAGGAGCCAGCGCTGGCGCAGGTGACGGCCAAAGACGCGCATTTTACGGAAGAGGACAAACAGCGCGTACTCGAAGCCCAGCTGGCGCTCGTTGCACGGGTCATTCCGACATACCGGGCTATGGCCGAGCGCGGGCAAATCGAGCTCTCCACTTCGCCGTACTACCACCCGATCCTGCCGCTGCTCTGCGACCTGCAGGCGGCCCGGGCGGCGCTGCCCCAGCTGCCGCTGCCCCAGCACGCATTCCGCCATCCCGAAGATGCGCGCTGGCAGATTCGCGAGGGGCTGGTTCGCCACGCTGAGGTGTTCGGCAAGCCCCCTGAGGGTCTGTGGCCGTCGGAAGGCAGCGTCAGCGAGGAGGCTGTGGCCGCGGTCATGGACGCCGGCATCCGGTGGATCGCCACGGACGAGGAGATCCTCTGGCGCACCGTGCGCACCAGTCGTGACGCGGCGGCGCTGTACCGGCCGCATGCGATCCGCCGCCCGCAGGGAGAACTGGCGGTGCTGTTTCGCGACCGCGAGCTCTCTGATCTCATCGGGTTCGTCTACAACCGCTGGCGGCCGCAGGAAGCGGTGGCGGATTTCCTGCGCCGCCTCGGAGCAATCCACGAGCAACGCCGCAGCGCGCCGGAGCCGCCGCTGGTGACCGTGATCCTCGATGGGGAGAACGCTTGGGAAAGCTACCCGGAAGATGGCCAGATATTCCTGAGCGCGCTCTATGACGCGCTGGCCGGCGACAGCCGGTTCCAATGCGTCACGGTCAGCGAGTTTTTATCGCGCTATCCGCTGGACCGCGCGCCCAGCCTGCCGCCGATGCATAGCGGCTCGTGGATCGATGCGAACCTGGCGACCTGGATCGGCCATCCCGAAAAGAACGCGGCCTGGGATCAGCTCGCCCTGGCGCGGGACGCCCTGGCGCCGCTCCGCGAGGACGGACGCCTGGATCCCGCGGCATGGCGGAGCTTCTGCATTGCGGAAGGCAGCGATTGGATGTGGTGGTTCGGCGACACACATTTTTCGGCGCAGGCCGACGAGTTCGACCGGCTGTTCCGGGCGCACCTCGCCAACAGCTATCGTCTGGCCGGGCTGCCCGTTCCTGATGCGCTTGACCGGCCGATCCGCCGACCGGAGCAGGGCACCACCAGCGCGCCCACCGGCTGGATCCGGCCAACGATCGACGGGCGAGAGAGCTCCTATTATGAGTGGCTCTTCGCCGGCCGGCTCAGCTTGACCTCGCCGTCCGGCGCGATGCAGCCGGGCGCCCACGCGCTGCATCGTTTGCACTTCGGTTCCGACGGTCGCACCTGCTTCCTGCGCGTGGATGTTGATCACGATGCGCTTGCTCGGCTGGCCGGCTGGTCCATTGGGCTGTCGCTCGGACCCATACAGTTGACGCTGCGCCCCGATGCGGAGGGGCACGTGCGCGCCGAGAGCGAGGGCGGGGCAGCGCTGCCGATCGAATGCGCAGGCGGCCGGCTCATCGAACTGGCAGTGCCATTGTCCTTGCTTGGGGTGGCTGCGGACGATCCGCTCCCGATGAGCATTTCGTTGGCTATCGATGGCAAACCGCTCGAGCGCTATCCCGCAACGAACACGGTCCAGCTCCTCCTGGCGCCGGCTGACGGGGAGACCCGCGGCTGGTAAATCGTCGTTCCGCAGGCGGACGCGGCTTGATTCACCGACGGGGCAAGCCTATAATAAGTCACGACTCAGCCTCAATGGCCACCATCCGAATCGCGATCGTCGGCATCGGCAATTGCGCCAGCTCGCTGCTCCAGGGCCTCGTCTATTATGGCCGCACCCGCACCGCCTCGAGCAACGGCGCGCTGCTGCCCGGCCTGCTGCACACGCGGGTCGGCCGGTACACGCCTGCCGATATCAAGGTCGTGGCGGCGTTTGACATCGATGCGCGCAAGGTCGGGCGACCGCTTGGGACGGCGGCGGTCGCGCGCCCCAACTGTACCGCGCTCTTCGTCAAGCGCCTGCCGCGCTACGGGGTGACCGTCCAAATGGGCCCGGTTCTGGACGGGGTCGCACCCCACATGCACCAGCATCCGCCGGAGGAAACCTTCATCATCGCCAAAGCTCAGCCTGCCAACATCGCGCGGGTGCTGCGGCAGACCGGCGCCGAGATCCTGTTGAGCTACCTGCCGGTGGGGTCGCAGCAGGCCAGCGAGGCGTACACCGAGGCCTGCCTCGAAGCCGGCGTCAGCCTCATCAACTGCATCCCGGTGTTCATCGCATCCGACCGACGCTGGGGGGCGCGGTTCGCCGAGCGCGGCATCCCCCTCGTCGGGGATGATGTCAAAGGCCAGGTCGGCGCCACCATCCTGCATCGGACGCTCGCCCGGCTCTTCCGCGAGCGCGGCGCAGTCATCGAGCGGACGTATCAGCTCAATGTCGGCGGCAACACGGACTTCCTCAACATGCTGAGCCGTGACCGGCTGACGATGAAGAAGATCTCGAAGACCGAGGCCGTGCAGTCGGTCCTGCCGGAACGGCTCGACAGCAGCCAGATCCACATCGGTCCGAGCGACTACGTCCCCTGGCAGCACGACCGCAAGGTCTGCTTCCTGCGCATCGAGGGCCGGGGGTTCGGCGACTGCCCGATTGAGCTGGAGGCCCGGCTATCCGTTGAAGACTCGCCCAACAGCGCCGGCATGACCATCGATGCCATCCGGTGCCTGCGCCTGGCCAGGGACCGCGGCGTGCGCGGCCCCCTGCATGCCGTGTCCGCCTGGACGATGAAACATCCGCCGCAACCCATGGCCGACGAAGAAGCCCGCCGTCAGGTTGAGGCGTTCATCCGTGGCACCCGCGCCCGCTAGCCCGACATCCCGCGCCGGCTGGGGGGCCGTGATCCAGTTCGGCGCCTACGTCTTCCTGCTCAGCCTGCTGTTCAGCGTTGTGGTGACGCCGTGGGTCCCCCTGCCGTGGTGGCGGGTTTTCCGACGGTGCGTCTCCGTCTCCGCGGTCATCAGCCTGATGGTGTGCGCCTGGCGCCGAGGACGGGCGGTCCATTCCTACGGGCTGACGGAGCTCGCGGTCGGAGGACGGCACCTGCTTATTGGCGCCAGCCTCGGCCTGGCGGCGTGCGCGTCCGTGGTGGCGGTCGGTTTTCTCAGCCAAGCCTACCAGGTTGAGATTATTCCGGACCACGTTCGCCTGTGGAGGGTCATCGTGACGTTCGTGCCCCTCGCCGTGCTCATCGGCGTGGTGGAAGAACTCGTCTTCCGCGGATTCATCCTGCAGCACTTGCTGGCGCATTCAACCAAGATCGCCGTCGCGGCCAGTAGCGTGCTCTATTCAGCCGTGCACTTGAAAACACTGACCTGGTCCGTGTCCTCGGGCTTGGAGCTCGCGGGCTTGGCGCTGCTGGGTGCTGTCCTCGCCATGAGCTACTTGCAGACGGGGCAGTTGTACCTGGCCATCGGCTTGCATGCCGCGCTCGCGTACGGCGCGCGCGTCGGCAAATTGACGATCGCCTTTCCGGAGGCGCCGCAAGCCTGGCTGTTCGGCACCAGCCGGGTGATCAATGGCGTCGTCAGCTGGGGAGTCCTTATGGGCGTCGGGGCGCTGATCCTGCTATGGTCGCGCATGGGGCGGTCAGCGAACGGAGGGATGCATGGGTAACCGCTGGGGAAGGGAAGTCGTCGCGTGCGCGCTGCTGCTGGTCGGGAGCGCGGGGGCGGCGTGGGGAGCTGGCGAGACCACGGCGCCTCAGTCGCGGCTGCAACAGCCGCTGCGGAAAGTCGGCCGTGGGGTCGCCAACATCGTCACCGCGCCCCTCGAGATCATCCGAACCAGCACGCTGGTGACGCGTCGGGAAGGCTACATTGCCGGCGCGACCGTCGGGGTGGCGCAGGGGGCTGCCCGCGCACTCTTTCGGGAAGTCGCCGGCCTCTATGAAGTCGTGACCTTTTACACGAATGAGCCGAACAATTACCAGCCGCTCATCTTGCCGGAATTCGTCTTCGCCAATGGGGAGTGGCAGGAAGAATAAGCGCGCCGGTTTATGATCGGTCGCGGTCGTCCGGGACGAGGCCTTTGAGGCTCTTCACAACGCGGGTCAGCTCGAAGTCCAGGGCGCTGATACAGGTCAACAGCCGCTGGGTTAGCCAGAAGACCCCGCAGAGCGCCAACCCGAGGATCGACGTCGCCATCTGGATCTCCCCGGCCGGGGCGATGAGGAGATAGATAAAGACGGCGAGGGCAAGCAAGAGCAGGTACATCTTCAAGCGATCAACCGTCTGCAAAAATCGTCGATCCTTCTCGCTGAGCGGCATAGGATCTCCTTGTTGCGGCGTTTTCCCTTCCGGTAGTATACCGCATGGGCTCTCCTGCTGGCTACGTCGTGCTCATTGACGGGTACAACCTCCTCTATCGTGTGTGGCCGGCGCCAGGACGGCTGGCCGAGGCACGAGACCGCCTGCTCCAATGGCTCGAGGGCGTTCGCTGGCCGATCCCGGTAACCGATATCCGTGTCGTGTTTGATTCTCGGGGCGAGGCGAGGGCTCACGCAGCCCATCGCGGTCGAGTGGCGGTGTCCTTTTTGCCATCGGCGGACGCGGGCCTGCAGGACATGATCCGGCGCGCGCCGGCACCACACCGCCTCCTCCTGCTCTCTGATGACCGCGCCATCACCGACACCGCCAAGGACTACGGAGTGCAGGTGCGATCGTGCGCCTGGCTCGCAGCGCGCGGCGGTGTCCCGTCCGGCAACGCTCGCACACGGCAGGCCGCGCGCACACCAGATTCCGCCCCCCTGTCGGCCGCTGACGCACGCCGGATCACGGAAGAACTCGCCCATCGCTGGCTCCGGCAGTAACCGCTGCGCCCCCCCGCCATATACGGCGGTGTGTTGTGACCTGGACGGCGTCCTGGTCCGCACCATGCCGCTGCATGTCAAGGCTTGGCAGCAAGCAGCCCGACGCGCTGGGCTCCGGGTATCGGCGCATGAGGTGTACGTTTGGGAAGGGGAGCCCGGGATGGTCACGGCTGCCAGGCTTCTTCGCCGGCAAGGGCGACGCGTAGCGGGGAACGCCCGGCCGCTGCTGCGAGAGAAAGAAACGCGGTTTTCCCGCCTGGCGCGAGCCGTGCGTCCCGATGCCCGACTGATCGCCTGCCTGCGCCGTCTGCGCGGAGGCGGCGCCCGCGTGGCCTTGGTGACCGGCACCTCCTCGGGTGAGCTGCGCCGGATGCTGCGCGCATCCGAGCGCTCGCTCTTTGACGCAGCGGTGACCGGCGACCGCGTCCGGCACGGCAAGCCGCACCCTGAACCGTACCGCTTGGCCATGCGCCTGCTCGGGGTGCCGCGCCAGGCGACGATGGTTGTGGAGAACGCGCCCAACGGTATCCGCTCGGCCAGGCGGGCCCAGGCCGGCTACGTAGTGGCGCTCGCGAGCTCGCTGCCGCCCCGATATCTGCGTCAGGCGAACCGGGTGGTTCGCACCATTCCGGCGCTCTGCAGGGTGCTTGAACGGCTCGCAGGCGGAATTGACAAGCGACGCTGCAGCTCCTAGAATACGCCTCAAGGTAGACGTATCACACACCAGAAGGAGCGTCCATGCGACGTGTGGCAAGCGTAGCGCTCATCATTGGGATCGCGACCGCCGTGTGTCAGACTGCCTGGGCCCAGGATCCCATCCACAAGGCCGGGCGCGGCGTGGTGAACGTGCTCACCGGCTGGATCGAGATTCCGAAGCAGATCCAGCTCGGCACGCAGGAACAGAACCCGGTCCTCGGCGCCGGGCGCGGGGCTGTCAAGGGCGTCGGGTTGACCCTCCTGCGCGGCGGCGTTGGCATCTACGAGGCGCTCACCTTTCCGCTGCCGATCCCGCGCGCCTATGGTTCGCCGTACGAACCGATGGAGTTGCCTGACTACGCGTGGGAATAACGTCGCCGCCGGGCTCCTCGCAGCCTGGCTGCTGACACTGCCCGCGCCGGCCTGGGCAGGGAACGCTGAGGCCGACACCCGCCCGCTCGCCGCGTTTGAGATCTCGCCGCCCCGTCGGCAGCCTGTGCTCGGCGAACGCCTGGCCTTTCAGGGCCGCTGGCTTGGGCTGCCGGTCGGGTCTGGATGGATTGAGGTCAAGGAAATCGTCGAGCTCGAAGGGCACCGCGCCTACCATATCGAGGCACAGGCCAGCTCCAACGACCTGCTGTCGGTGTTTTACCCGATCCACGATACCGTGCATTCCTACCTCGATGCCGACACGCTCCAGCCGCTGCGGTTTGAAAAAGACCAGCAGGAGGGCACCTACCGGGCGCGCGAGGTGGTGGTGTTCGATGCGCCGCAGCGGCGCGCCACGTACCACTCGCTCGTCAACAACTCGACCAAAACCATCGAACTGCCAGAGCAATTCCAGGACCTCATCAGCGCCCTCTACTGGTTCCGGAGCCAGCCCCTAGACGCCGTGGACCAGCTCCGGGTCAACCTCTATACGGACGAGAAGATCTACCAGACCCGGATCATCATCAGGCCGCCGCTGCACCTGGAGCTGCTGAAGCGTGGCACGTTCCCATGCCTGGTGGCCGAGCCCGAGGCGTCGTTTAAGGGATTACTGGTGCGCCGAGGACGGATCTGGGCATACCTGACCACGGATACCTACCGCCTGCCGCTGCTCGTGCGCGCCACCACTCCTTGGGGGCAGATGAGCGCGGTGCTGGACGCCTCATCCATCCCGCCGGATATTATCAGGCTGGCGCAGTCCCTGGAATAACCCTTTGCCTGGAATACCTTGACATTCCGGTTCCTAAATAATGTCTTATAATGGATATTCTGTAAAATACAGCAGGCGTAGCCAAGCGCCCTTAAGCTTCCCACGCAGTTTAAACCAAGACTAAACAGAGTTGCCGACGGCACGGCCAATGGCTTGGCCAAAAAACCCGATCAGGCGATCGCCGTAGGCGCGAGCGTCGGCCCCGAACCCGCCGAGGTGTGCCGCCCCATCAATCACCCAGAGTTCCCCATGCGCTGCGGCAGCCAGGCGGACGGCGTCTTCGCGCGGCTGTCGGGGATCCTCGCCTCCTTGAATCACGAGGATCGGCCGGTTGGTCAATTGGCCGGCAGCGGTCTCTGGCGCGACGCGATGCGGCCACACGCCAAAGCGCAGGCGATAGGTGGCGGCAACCAGCGGCAAGAAGACCGCGCGCGGCACATACGGATAGAGCAGCCGCAGATGGCGCGACAAGGCGTCGTGCAAATTGGCGTAGGAGCTGTCAGCAGCCACCGCGCCGATCCGCTCATCCCGTGCCGCAACGAGGAGGCCCACTGCCGCGCCCATGGACACCCCGTAGACGCCATACGGCCTGGCTGGCAACCCTGCGTGCTGGCTTAGGAAGGCCAGTGCGCCCTCCAGATCCCGCTGCTCACGCCAGCCGAAGGACGTCGCACGGCCCCCGCTGGCCCCGTGGCCGCGAAAATCAAACAGCAGTAGGTTGAAGCCGGCGGCTGAAAGCCCCCGCACGATGTCCAGCAAATCAGCGCGGTTGGCTCCCAGGCCATGGCAGCTGATGATCCATGGGAAACCAGGGTCCCGGGTGATGGTCCACGCGGCGATCCGAACCCCATCGCTTGCCGGGAACTCAACGGTGTTCATGGGGAGGCCAAGCTGTACGGGCGTGATGCTGATCGGCAGCCTTGGCGGGAGCGTGCTGCGCAGAAAGAGATAGGCAATCACGGCCCAGGTCCAGAAGAGGACCAGGACCAGAATTTCGAGCCCGATCACGGGAGGGAGGTCGAAAACCGCTTACCGGACGTGGCTGCCAGGCCGCACGGGTTGATCCAGCGAGATTAGGACCAGGCGGTCCCCGTCCGTCGCGGCCAGCACCATGCCCTGGCTTTCGACGCCGCGCAGGGTCGCAGGCTTGAGATTGGCGACAACCACCACGTGCTTGCCGACGAGGGTGGAGGCCGGATAGGCGGTGCGGATGCCGGCAACCACTTGCTTGGGCGCGGGCTCGCCAAGATCAATCGTGAGCACCAGCAGCCGGTCGGCGTTGGGATGGTCCTGGGCGGACACCACGGTCCCCACCCGCAGCTGCAGCTTCTTGAATTCTTCAATGGTGATTAAATCGGGCGGCGGGGGATTGGCCGGGCTGACGCCGGGCGGGGATTGACTCAGGGGTGCGCTGCCGGCATTCGGCTGACTGTCGCTCATCACGTCCTCCTTCCCTGCCCGTTACACACCAGCCACCGGCCCTTCTTGCGGCGGGACCATCGTGATCGCCTCCCAGGGGCAGATCTTTTCGCAGAGCCAGCAGCCGATGCACTTAGGCTGGTCGATGATGCACGTGGCATTGAGGCCGGGAAATTCCGGGCCCGGCTGCTTGCTGATGCAGTCCACCGGGCAGACCGCGATGCAGACCTCGCACCCGGTGCAGCTGTCGGGATTGATGAGCGCCTTTGGGCGGCCTTTGCGCGGCTGCGCGGTGGTCACCGCCATTAGAGCACCTCACCGCATGCCCACAGGGCCGCGCTGGGCCCAGCCGCGAGCCGCGCCAGGCGCGAGGAGGACGGCGTACTGAGGAGTCGAGGTGCGCCGACGACGAGCAACGCCGTCCTTCGGCTGACGCTCAGGACGGCGTCCCGAGCGGAGTCGAGGGACGCCGCGCGGCGAGGCGGATCGGCCCAGCCCATCAAGCGACGACGCGGGGTTGCGGCGGCAGGCGGCCATCTCCGGCGTCGCTCCTCCTCGCCGTATCGCTTCCTGCTGATACGTCATCGTCGTCGCTCCTTGGACCTGGCCGCCTGGCGCTCGCAACGCGACCCTGTCGGCATGCGGTGAGGTGCTCTTAGGCCCCTGGCTTGAGCCGCGCGGCCACCAGCTGGCTGACTGCCTTGCCGTCGGCCGCGCCGGCTGCCTTGCCCATGACATACTTCATGACCGGCCCTTGCTGCGGACCCATGGCGGCGATCGCTTCGTCCACGAGACGGCCCAGCGCTTCTTGGGAGAGCTGCCGCGGCAAGTACGCTTCAAGAATGGCCAGCTCCGCGGTCGCCTGGCCAAGCACGTCCTGGCGCTGGCCCGAACGGGCAAACTCGATTGTCTCCCGCCGCTGTTTGGCCTGCTGGCCTAGGACTTGGATCACGTCGGCGTCATCCAGCGTCGGCTTGCGCTTGTCGATCGCCGCCCGCTGGATGCCGGCCTTGACGAGGCGCAGCGTGTCGACCCGGAGGCGGTCGCCGGTCTTCAGGGCGGTCTTGTAGTCGGCTTCGAGGCGCTCAGCGAGGGTGGGCATGCCGGTAGTCTACACAAAAGCCGCAGGCGCTTCAAGCCTGCCGTCGACGGAGGGCGGCGGCTGCCATCCAGATCCCGATGATCGTTTTGGCGTCGCAGATGGCCCTGGAGCGGATGTGCGCCAGGGCGATCCGCATGGGCAGTATGACGGGTTCGACCAGTTCGTCGGCGTCCGGCCGCGCGGCGGCGCGCACCAGGCCCTGCGCCAAGAACACGGTCAGCTGCTCTGAGATCACGCCTGGTGCTGCGTAAAACTGGGTGAGGCGCCGTAACCGGCCGGCCCGCCAGCCGGTTTCCTCTTCCAGCTCTCGCCGCGCGCAAGCCTCCCGCGCCTCGCCGGGCTCCAGCGTCCCTGCGGGCAGCTCGAGCAGCGTGCGGTCCACCGCGCGGCGGTATTGACGGACGCACACGAGGCGGCCATCATCGAGCACCGGCGCAATGACGACCGCGCCGGGATGCTGCGCGGTCTCGCGCACGAGGCGCTTGCCTGCGACCTCCAGCACCTCGCGGTAGAGCCGGATCACGCGGCCCGCGTAGATCAATCGCCGCGAGATCAGCTTGACGCGCGTCATGACCGTTTCGCCGAATCGAGCAGGCCGAGTTGGCGCAGCACCCGCTCATCGTGCCGCCAGCCCTCTGCCAGCTTGACCCAAAGACCGAGGTAGACCTTGCGGCCGGCGAACCGCTCCAGTTCCTGGCGGGCCGCTTGCCCGATCCGCTTGAGCATGGAACCGGCATGGCCAATGAGGATCGCCTTCTGCCCAGGCCGCTCCACCAAAATCGTCGCCTGGATCGCCAGGAGCCGGTTCGGGCGTTCTTCGATGCTGTCGATCAGCACGGCGATCGATTGCGGCACCTCCTGCCGAGTAGCCAGCAGCACTTGCTCACGGATCAGCTCGCTCATCACCTGCTCCGAGGGCTGGTCGGTCCGCTGGCCGGGCTCATACCATCGCGGGCCTTCAGGCAAGAGCGCAATGATCCGATCCAGCAGCACGGGCATCTGCTCGCCGGTCAGCGCAGAGACCGGGATGCACTCCGCGAAGAGCCGGGTCTTCGCTGCGGCGTCAAGGAGCGGCAGCAGCCGCGGCTTGCGCGTCACGTCCACCTTGTTGATGGCCAGCAGCCGCGGGCGCTTCACCGCCCGCACCGATGACCACACGCGCTCATCCTCCTCGGTGATGCCGGCGCGGCCGTCGATGACGACGACCAGGACGTCCGCATCCGCCAGCACGGTCTTGGCGATCCCGACCATCGCGCGCCCCAGCGTGTGCTGCGGCTTGTGCAGCCCAGGCGTGTCCAGGAACAGCGCTTGGGCGTCATCCCGGGTCACGACCCCTAGGACGCGCTGTCGGGTCGTCTGCGGGCTTGGCGAGACAATCGAGACCTTCTCGCCCACATACCAGTTGAGGATCGTGGACTTGCCCACGTTGGGCCGGCCCACCAACCCCACGAACCCGGACTTATGCGCGCTCATGCCCAGCGGCGACGCGTCATGCCGGCGAGGCCTCCGGCACCTGGCGCAGCAGGCTGAGGCCGATCGCGAGAAGCGCCAACAACCAGAGCAGGCCCAGCTCGGTGTGCTCGCCGCGCGGCCCGATGAGCGCCCCCCAGACGATTGGGCCGACAATCGCCGAGGCGCGCGCGAAGACCCCTGCCAGCCCGAACAGCTCGGCCAACCGGTCCTTGGGCGCAAGCTGCACGAGGAGCACCCGGCCGGTCGCCCACGTCGATCCCAAACAGAACCCGATGACCGGACCGGCCACCCATAGCCCGGCGAGCGTCGGCCGAGCGGCCAACAGCGTCAGCGCCGCCATCCAGCCGACCCAAATCCGCATCAGCGTCCGCTTGCCGCCCCAGCGGATGCTGTACCGGCCGAAGACCAGCGCGCCCAGGATCGCGAAGATCTGGCTGAAGACGAAGAAGCGGACCATGTCGCCCTCGGCGAGCCGCATGCGCTGTTTCGCGTAGACGCCCATGAACACCAAGACGGTATTGATCGCGTTCAGGCTGAAGAACGCCGCCCAGAGATACTGCCAGAGGCCTGCGAGAGACTTGGCGTAGCCCACGGTGTGCCGAAACCGGCTGATCGCCTCGCGCCACACGGCGGACCAT
>JAHFGU010000114.1 GCA_023247285.1 Candidatus Omnitrophota bacterium | reverse complement strand
TCCTCGTCGGCGCCGGGGAGATCGGCGAATTGACGCTGGCACGGCTGGCCGAGCGCGGCGTCCGGAGGCTGCGCATCATGAATCGCTCGATGGAGCGGGCCGCGCAGCTTGCCGCGCGGTACGGGGTCGCATCCGCCCCGCTCGACGCGCTCGAGGCGCAGATGGCGGAGGCTGACATCATCATCAGCTCGATCAGCGCCCCTGAGGCGCTCATCACGCGGGCGCAGCTTGCGGCGGCGATGCCGCGCCGCCACCGCCGGGCGCTGTGCGTGATCGACCTTGGAGTGCCGCGGAACGTGGAGCCTTCCGTCGGCGAGCTGGAGAACATCTTCCTCTTTAACATCGATGATCTCCAGGGGTTGGTGGACCGCTCGGCGCGCGAACGCGAGCACGCAGTGCGCGAATCCCGCCTGATCATTGAGCAGAAGGTGGACCGGTTTTTGGCGTGGTGGCGGGAGGATGCGCCGGCTCCTTCGCCGGAGGCCGTGGCGAGCCGCGTCTAAATGCGCCCACAATTGCATCTTACCATGAGGCGCATTGACCCTGAGCGAAGTCGAAGGGTAACCCCTCGACGCGCTTCGCTTGCCCGGGGTCAATGGAACCACCCCGAATGTTAAGATGCATAGGTGGTTCCACTTAGCCGCGCCGCCGCGTCATATGGCGACCTACACCCTCGGCACGCGCGGCAGCTCGCTGGCGCTCTGCCAGGCGCAGATCGTGCAGGCCCGCCTGGAAGAGCGGTGGCCCGCCCACCGGTTTGAGCTGAAGATCATCAAGGCGCAGGCGGACCGGAATCCCGAGGTGCCGCTGGTGGCGCTGAGCGGCGAAGGGGTCTTTGTCAAAGAGCTGGAGCAGGCGCTGGCAGCCGGGCGGATCCATGCCGCGGTGCACAGCCTGAAAGATCTGCCGTTGGATGCGCCGGCCGGCGTGCGGATCGCGGTTGTCTTGGCGCGCGATGAGCCGCGCGATGCGCTGATCAGCCGCTCCGGCGCGATGCTCGAGGGGCTGCCGCGCGGGGCCAGGGTCGGCACCTCCAGCGCGCGCCGCCGCAGCCAGCTGCTGCACGCGCGGCCGGACCTGGCGATCGTCGAGATCCGCGGCAATGTGGATACGCGGCTGCGCAAGCTCGACGAGGGGCAGTATGACGCGATCGTGGTGGCGGCAGCTGGTGTTATCCGGCTCGGGCTCGAGGCGCGCATCACCGAGCTGCTGGAGCTCTCCGTTATGGTGCCGGAGCCTGGGCAGGGCGCGCTGGCGCTTGAGGCGCGCGCGGGCGATCACGACGTCGATCAGTTGTTGGCGCCGCTCGAGGATCCGGTGAGCCGGACGTGTGTGGAGGCTGAGCGGGCGCTGCTGCGGGCGCTGGGCGGCGGCTGCCGGGTGCCGATTGCGGCGTACGCCTCGTGCGACGCCGGGACGCTGCATCTGCGCGGCCGCGTGCTGTCGCCGGACGGCCGCGCGCGCGTCGAAGAGGCCGCACAGGGCCCGATGACCGAGCCGATCGCTCTCGGCCAGCGCCTGGCCGATGCGCTTGCCGCCCGCGGCGCCACCGAACTCCTTGTGAAGTGAGCACATTGGGGGAAACCCGGTTTCCCCCTCCTATGGAGCGAGCCATAGTTTTTCGATAGCGAGCGACGCGCCCGTAGCTCAATTGGATAGAGCGCTAGCCTCCGGAGCTAGAGGTTATGGGTTCGATCCCCGTCGGGCGCGCGTTCCTTTCCCGGTGTCTGGCTCCCCGCCGCAGCGGGGTGCCTGACACCGGGCAGGGATCGAAGGGAGTAGGAGCAGATGGTGAAGCGATTGATATTGGCCGGCCTGGTGCTGGGCCACGCCGCCTCGGCGGCGGCCGACCCGGCGACAAGCCAGCATGAGCGGTGGGAGCGGTTGACCTACCAGGTCTACGGCTTCTATCAGCAAGGCAACTACGCCGAGGCCGCCAGTCTCGCGGAGGAAGCCCTGCGCGCCGCCACCGAGCTCTTCGGCCCGGATCACCCGAACACCGCAGTCTGCATGAACAACCTGGCACAGGTCTACGTCCACCAGCAGCGCGTCCCCGAGGCGGAGAAGCTCTTTATCCGGGCGCTGGAGATCGACGAGGCGCGGCAGGGCCGCGAGCATCCTGACGTCGCCGCTGACCTCAACAACTTGGGCGCGCTCTACTATCAGGACCAGAAGCCCTTGATGGCGCAGGCCGTGCTGAAGCGCGCGCTCAGGATCCTGCTCGGCCAGCAGCCCCAGCATGCGGAGGCGATCATCCAGGCGATGAACGCGCTGGGGGACGCCGCGCTGGCGCTCTCGCACGGGACGGCGGCCGAGTCGTGGTACCGGCAGGCGAAAGACCTCACCGAGCAGGCGTACGGCGCCGACCATCCGCGGGTCGCGGAATCCTATATCCGGCTAGCGCACTGGGAACAGTCTGAAGGGCGGGCCATCGAGGCCGAGGCGCTGTACCAGCAGGCGATCCAGCTGCTCGAGCACCGGTTCGGGCCGGACAACGCGCTTGAGGCGGTGCCGCTCGGCGAGCTGGCGCTGCTCTACAAATCGTTAGCAGAATTCGACAAGGCTGAGCCGCTGATGCGCCGGGCGCTGACCCTCCTCTCTCGCACGCTCGGTCCGACCCATCCGGATCTGCGCAAGCCGTTGGAGCAATACGCGGACGTGTTGCGCTTGGCCGGCCGCCGTGAAGAGGCCGAGGTGTTCGAAGCGCGCGCCAAAGCGCTCGACGCGCTCTGAGCCGCCCGCAGGACTCGCACATGTCTCACGCAGGAATCGTGTATCTGGTCGGCGCAGGCCCCGGCGACCCAGGGCTGATCACCGTCAAGGCGGTGGAGGCGCTGCGCGCCGCCGACGTGGTCATCTACGACCACCTGGTCTCGCCGCGGCTGTTGCGCTATTGCGCGCCGCGCGCCCGCCAGATCTATGCCGGCAAAGAAGGCGGCAAGCCCTCAACCGCGCAGGAGGCCATCACCGCCAGGCTGATTCGGGACGCGCGCGCCGGCAAGACGGTGGTGCGCCTGAAAGGCGGCGATCCCTTCGTGTTCGGCCGCGGGGGGGAAGAAGCCCAATCGCTGCGCCGGGCCGGCGTGCGGATCGAGATCGTGCCTGGCGTCACCAGCGCCATCGCCGTCCCCGCGTATGCCGGCATCCCGGTCACCCATCGCCAGGCCGCCTCGTCGGTCACGGTCGTCACGGGTCATGAGGATCCCACCAAGCCGGGCCGCGCGGTGCGCTGGGACGCGCTGGGCGCGGCCAGCGAGACGCTCGTCTGCCTCATGGGGGTGAGCAGCCTGCCGGCCATCGCAGGACGGTTGCAGCGCGCCGGACGGCGCGCGGCCACGCCCTGCGCCGTCATCGAGTGGGGGACGCTGCCGCGGCAGCGGACCGTGACGGGCACGTTGGCCACGATCGCGCGGAAGGCTCGGCAGGCGGCCATGGCCCCGCCCGCGGTCCTCGTCGTCGGCGAGGTCGTGGCGCTGCGCCGCGAGCTCAACTGGTTTGAAACCAAGCCGCTCTTCGGCCGCCGCATCCTGGTGACCCGGCCGGCGGACAAGGCCGCGCTCCTCACGCGGCAACTCGAGGCGCTGGGCGCTGACGTGGAAGAGCTGCCGGCGATCGAGCTGGCCCCGGTTGAGCGCAACGGCGCGTTCCGCCACCTCATCAAGGACCTGCCTTCCGCTGATTGGGTCTTCTTCACGAGCCCGGAAGGGATCCAGTGGTTTGCCCGTGAGCTGCGGCCGCTGCGCAAAGATCTGCGGCTGCTTGCCGGCTGCCACCTCGGCGCCATTGGGCCCAAGACCGCGCTGGCATTGGAGGAGCGAGGGCTCCATGTCGATTTCGTGCCGCGCCGGTACAGCCAGGAAGGCATGGTGCAGGGCCTGCCGCGCCGGTTGCTGCGCGGCAAGCGCGCCGTCATCCTCAGCGCCGCGGAAAGCCGCGATGTGCTGGCACGGGGATTGCGGCGCCGCGGCATGCGCGTTCAGACGGTGCCGATTTACCGCACCGACGTTCCGCAGGAACTAGCTGCCCGCGTGGCGGCGCTGGCCGATCAGCAGATCGATCTCGTGACCGTGACGTCCGCCAGCTGTGTTGCGCATCTGGCGCAGGCGCTGGCCGCAGCCGGGAAGCGCAGCCGGTTCCGCACGTGGCGGTTTGCCTCGATCGGCCCGGTCACCTCGCGCGCGGTGCGCGCACACGGCGGGACCGTCGCGGTCGAAGCGCGCGTCTCAACGGTCGAAGGGCTTGTGGACGCGATCCAGCGGCGCTGGAGGCGGCGGGTGGTGGAATGACGCCGGCTTCTGCCTATCGGCCGCGGCGCTTGCGCGAGCGGGAATACTGGCGCGCGATGATCCGCGAGCACCGGCTGGCGCGCGAGCAGCTCGTCATGCCGCTCTTCATCAGGCCGGGCACCAAGGTCAGGGCCTCCATCCCGTCGCTGCCAGGGCAGTTTCAATTTTCGGTGGATGCGGCCGCAGAGGAAGCCCGGCAGGTGGCTGATCTCGGGGTGCCCGCCGTGCTCCTCTTCGGATTGGCAGAGAAAAAAGACGAACAGGCGACCCGGGCGTTTGCGAAGGACGGTGTTGTCCAGCGCGCCATTGAAGCCATCAAGCGCGCCGCGCCAGGGCTCGCGGTCATCACCGACGTGTGCCTCTGCGCGTACACCACCCACGGCCACTGCGGCATCGTGAGATTCGCTCAAGGCTCAAGGCTCAAGGCGGAGTTTTGGATCGACACCGACGCGACGCTGCCGCTGCTGGCCAAGGCCGCGGTGTCGCACGCTGCGGCCGGCGCGGATATGGTGGCGCCGTCGGACATGATGGACGGCAACGTGGGCGCTGTGCGCCGCGCGCTCGACCAAGCCGGGTTCACCCGGCTGCCGATTCTGGCTTACTCCGTCAAGTATGCGTCGGCGTTCTACGGCCCGTTCCGCGAGGCGGTGGATTCTGCGCCGCAGTTCGGCGACCGGCGCGCGTACCAGATGGACCCGGCCAATGCCGATGAAGCGGTGCGCGAGGCCAGGCTCGATGTCGAACAGGGCGCGGACATCCTGATGGTGAAACCGGCGCTGGCGTATCTGGACATCATCCGCCGGCTGAAGCAGGAGCTCGGCTACCCGGTGGCGGCGTTCAATGTGAGCGGCGAGTACGCGATGGTGAAAGCGGCTGCGGCGCGCGGGTGGATGCCGGAGCGGGCGGCGTGGATGGAGCAGCTGGTGGCGATGACCCGGGCCGGCGCAGACCTCCTCATCACCTATTGGGCGAAGGATGCGGCGCATGCGCTCGGGCCGCGGTAATGGGGCCGCGCTGATGCGCGCGCCGGCCCGCGAGCCGCGCGCGGCGGTCGCCGCCGGCCGCCGGAT
>JAHFGU010000027.1 GCA_023247285.1 Candidatus Omnitrophota bacterium | reverse complement strand
GGCGTTGGCCGCGCCGAAGCGGAGCACATCCTTGTCCGGATCCGAACACGCCAGCGTGAGGCTGAAGGGCTGCCGGTACTGCAGCAGCCGGTTTCCCACCGGCTGCAGCACCGGCGGCCGGTTGGTGTTCAGCACCGTGATCGAGACGGTTCCTGTCGCGCTGAGCCCGTCGGGATCGGTGACCGTCACCGGCACGCTGTAGGCGCCGGCCTGCTCGAACGTCGGCGTCCAGCTCAGGACGTGCGCGGCCGGATCAAAGCTCGCGCCCGGCGGGAGCGTGCCGGCGCTGTAGACCAGCGCATCCCCATCCGGATCCGTCGCGGTGATGGTCACACGCACGGGTTGATCTTCCTGGACTGTCTGCGCGCTGACCGGATCGACCGTTGGGGGATGGTTCGCCACGGCGCAGAGCTCCTTCACGAGGTACGCGCCCCAGCGCGGCCACCCGTACTGGTCCAGCCCGTAGCCGTAGTAGGCCACGCAGCCTTGCGAAATCGCCGGGCGCTGCACTATGTGCCCCGTCGAGACCGCGAGGCTGGTTTGGCCTGTCGCGGCGTCATACACGTAGACGTTGCCATAGGCCCCATAGACCACCTGATTCCCGTCCACCGCCGGGTCAATCCCAGAGGCGATCGGACGAAAGCCGGCTGCTGGCTGCGCAAAATTGAAGAGGGCGATCGTGCTGCTGAAATTGCAGGCGAGATACAGATCGTACGGGGTCGGGGCAAGGGTTGTCCCGCCGGTCTTGTTGATTTCCGTGACCGGATTCGCACACTGGCCCGTCTGCGGGTCGTAGACGCAGGTGTAGCCATGCGTGCTGCCGTCGGGATTGTTCCAGGTGGACCAGGCAAAGTGCCAGTCCTTCAGCATAGGGACCCACGACATGTCGTTGTAGGGCCAGGTCGTCAGCTGTCGCTCGGGACAGGCTCCGGTGGCAGGATCAAACTGGCATCCGTAGATGTCCGTATTGCCCAAGCCGTGCGTCACCGACCAGTTGTTCCGGTAATCGATCCACAGGACAAACCCCTGCTCGTCCACCATAGGGCCCCCTTGGGTGAAAGGAGCCGTGGTGAGCTGGTAGACGGGACAGGCGCCTGTCTGCCGATCGTATTTGCAGCCGAAGACATCCCAGTTATCGTCAGGACCGCTGCCGTTGAGCGAATCGGTCCAAGATCGAATGTCATGCCACACGATGAAATCGCCGGCGATCATCGGCTGGACATCCGGGTTGTTCAGATCGGCCAAGACCGGGACCGCGATCTTCTTCGTCTGGCGCGTCTTGCGGTCATAGACGTAGATCCCCTTGTCGGGGCAGACGTACCGCCGCAGGACATAATCGTAAGAGCTGCCGTTGCAGCCGTAATAGACCACGAGGTTGCCGGAGATGGCGGGGCGCGTGGCGGAGTCGCTGATGTTGATCTTGATCCCGGTGCCTGCGCTGGCCGCCGCGCCACTCACCAGGATCGCCCCCAACAGACCGATCATACAGGCCGCTTGTCGCATCGCTTCCCCTCCGGTTTGGATGTCCATCAAGCACTTCGCCGGCTGCCCGAACATATCTGGGCAACCGGCGGTGGACCCGGAAAAGCAGCGTCTCCTTCGGTAACCCGGCTACCCCGCTCCGCTCACCCGCGGGGCCCGTGGCTTTGCGTCCCTACGTCACCGTAGGTTTGCCCGTTCGGGAATTGACATGCAGACACCTGGATTGTGCATGGGCTCAGCGAGGCGGGCACCTCCAGGTCAGTCGGTGGGATGACGAATGGAACGCAGAACACGTGCGGGATGAATTGTCGAGCGCCTGCTGCGTACCGTTCCAGCGGCTCTTCATCACGACCTCCTGCACATTAGAAGCTTCGATGATGAAGGCTCAGCTCGCCGGTTCGGGTCAGCGGCTCTGAGGGAAGCCGAGATCCAAACAAGGAAGCCGGCCATTCCGAACAGAACCACGTCCGGAGCAGCCGGCTTTCCGTACCCGTAATAGCTGTGGAACCTTCGGCAGCTCGGCGGCCCGTTGTCGGCCTAGTCGACACGCGGGCCCGTGGCTTTGCGTCCCTACGTCACCGTAGGTTTGCCCGTTCGGGATTCACTTCGGCCGAACCAGTTGTCAAGGTCGAACGATCTGTGGCAACCGTACCACATCTGTCATCACACCGTCAAGAGCGCCACGCGATCGGCGATGAGCTGGCCGATGCGCAGCGAGGCGGTCGCGGCAGGCGAGGGGACATTTAGCGCATGGAGGGCGTGGTCATCCTGCAGCAGCACAAAGTCATCGAGCAGCCGGCCCTGGACATCCACCGCCTGGGCGCGCACGCCGCTGGGATGCGGGGCTAGGTCAGCTGCGTCGAGTTCCGGCACCAAGTGCTGCGCTGCGCGGACGAACGCGGCGCGGCTGAAGGCGTGGAGGAATTCCCGCGCGCCGGTCCGCCAATAGGCGCGGGCCATCCGCCAGAACCCAGGCTGGCGGGCCATCGCCAGCGTATCCGCGATGCTCACGTCCGTCCGGCCATACCCTTCCCGCTTCAGCGCGAGGACCGCGCTCGGCCCAACATGCACCTCGCCGCTGAGGCCGCGCGTGAAGTGGACGCCGAGGAATGGAAACACTGGGTCCGGCACCGGATAGATCATCGTGTTGACCAGCGACCGCCGCGCAGGCACCAGCGCATAGTAGTCCCCTCGGAACGGCACAATCGCGATCCCCGGGCGGGCGCCGGCTGCGGCGGCTACGCGGTCGGCGTGCAGCCCCCCGCAGGTCACCAGCCACGCGCTGCGCACCTCGCCGGCCGTCGTGTCGAGCCTCCAGGCTCTGTCCCGCCTCCGGCCGCGCAGCACGCGCGCTGATGTCACCACCTCCCCGCCGAACTCTCGGATGGCGCGGGCCAGCGCTTCGGCCACGGCAGGATACTCCACCACGCCTGCCCCGGGCACATGGAGCGCTTGCACGCCGCGGGCATGCGGCTCCAGCTCGCGGATTCGCTCCGGGCCGACCAGCGCCAGTCCTTCGATCCCATTCGCCTGGCCGCGCGCATACAGCTGGGTGAGCCGCGGCAGCTCATCCGACGAGGTCGCCACGATCAGCTTGCCGGTGATGCGGTAGGGGACGCCGCGCTCGTCGCAGAAGCGCCGCAGGAGTGCTGCGCCGGCTACGCACGCCGCAGCTTTCAGCGACCCTGGCCGATAGTAAATCCCGGAATGGATGACCCCGCTGTTGTGGCCGGTCTGATGTGCGCCGACCCGCGGCTCTTTCTCCAGCACCGCCACGCGGCACCCCGGCATGCGCTGCAGGCAGGCGTACGCGGTGGCAAGACCAACGATTCCGCCGCCCACAATCGCCACGTCATAAGAGCCCCTCACAGCATGCCCACATGGCCGCGCTGGGCCGAGCTGCGAGCCGCGCAAGGCGCGAGGAGGACGGCGTACTGAGGGGTCGAGGTACGCCGACGACGAGCAACGCCGCGCGGCGAGGCGGATCGGCCCAGCCCATCGTCGAGTTTCCAGGTTGCGGCGGCAGGCCGCCATCTGCGGCGTCACGCCTCCTCGGCGTATCGCTGCTGGCTGATACGCCGTCGTCGTCGTTCCTTGCAGATGGCGGCCTGGCGCGCGCAACGCGACCATGTGGGCATGCTGTGAGGGGCTCTAAGAATGAGCGCTGGGGATGCGCGCCATACCTAGGATCGCCGCGGGCAGCCGGCGCGTCAGGCTTCCTGGCGCAGCGCGTCGGCGATGGCCTCCACGATGCGGTCGATGAGTGCTGGGGTGAGCTGCGGGTATATCGGCAGCGAGAGGTTGTCGCGGCAGAGGGCTTCGGCGTTGGGATAGGAAGCCCGGGGCCAAGTTATGGCCGCAAGAGCCGGCTGCGAGGGCAGCGTCGACGGGTAGGCCACCTGGCACTCGATCCTAGCGTGCGCAAGCGCAGCGAGCAGCCGGTCGCGCTGCGGGGTCCGGATGACGTAGCGATGGTACACGTGCGTCGCCCCGGCTCGCTCCTCGGGCAGGCGCGCCAGCGATTCGAGCCGGTGCCGCCGGAACGCCTCGGCGTAGCGCTGCGCATGGCTTCGCCTGGCTTGGGTCCACGCATCGAGGTGCCGCAACTTCACCCGCAGCACCGCCGCCTGCAGCTCATCGAGCCGGCTGTTCAGGCCGATGGCCACGTGCTGGTAGGCGCCGCGGCTGCCATGCCCGCGCAAGAGCCGCACCTGTTCGGCGACCGCCGCGTCGTCGGTCAGCACCATGCCGCCATCGCCGTAGGCCCCGAGATTTTTCGTGGGATAAAAACTGAGCGCGGCCGCGTCCCCGAACGAGCCGACTGGACGGCCTCCAATCCGCGCCCCGATGGCCTGGGCCGCATCCTCGATGACCTTCAGCCGGCGCGCGCGCGCCAGCGCCAGCAGCGGCTCCATGTCGCAGGGATGGCCGTAGAGGTGCACCGGCAGCAGGGCTGCGGTGCGGGGGGTCAGGCACGCTTCAACCTGCGCCGGATCCAGGGTGCAGGTCGCTGGATCGATATCCGCGAAGACCGGCACAGCACCCACGGCAAGGATCGCCTCGGCGGTGGCGAAGAAGCTGACGGCGGGGGTGACGACCTCATCGCCGGGCCGGATCCCGCACGCGCGAAGGGCCAGGATCAGCGCGTCCGTGCCCGAGCCCACCGCCACCGCGTGCGCAACACCGCACGACGCGGCCAGCTCTTGCTCGAGAGACTCGACCTCCGGCCCGAGGATGAACCGGCCCTGCGGCAGCACCCGGTGGATGGCCTCATCGATCTCTGAGCGGATCGAGGCGTACTCCGCCCGGAGGTCGACCAAGGGAATCTGCGGCAAGGCGCCGATGGAGCGGGAGGCCTGCGTTATCCGGGCGGGTGCTCGCGGAACCATGCGGCGGTGCGAGCGAGCCCCTCGGCGAACCGGACCTTGCCTGTGAAGCCGAGCAGCCGCTGCGCCTTCGATGAATCCGCCAAGGTGCGCCGCACATCGCCGGGCCGCGGCGGCAGCAGCTTGGGCTTCACCGACGAACCGAAGATGGTGTTGAGCTCGTTGAGCAGGTCGATCACCGTATGCTCTTCGCCGAGCGCGATGTTGAACGCCTCGCCGCTGACCCCCGGCGCCCGGGCGGCGAGCAGCGTGCCCTCGACCACGTTCTCGACATAGGTGAAATCGCGGGACTGCAGGCCGTCGCCGTACACCGGCGGCGACTCCTTGCGCAGCAGGCACGCGATGAACTTGGGGATGACCACCGCGTAGTCGTTCTCCAGGCTCTGGCGCGGCCCGAAGACGTTGAAGTAGCGGACCGACACCGTCTCCAGCCCGAAGCCGCGGGTGAAGAGCCCGCAGAAGAGCTCGGTGGCCAGCTTCGAGGCGGCGTACGGCGAGACGGGCGCTGTCGGCATGTCCTCGCGCAGCGGCATCCGGTCCGTTTCCCCGTAGACGGAGCTCGAGGAGATGTTGACCACGCGCTTGATCTTGGCTGTCGCCGCCGCCTCAAGCAGCCGGACGGTGGCCAGCACGTTGACGTCGGTGTAGCCAACCGGATCGGCCATCGACTTCGGCACGCTGCGCCAGGCCGCCTCGTGGATCACGTACTCGATGCCGTGGACCGCCTTGTGGATCGCGGTTCCATCGCGGATATCCCCGCGGATAAACTCCACCCGGTCCTGAACGCCGGCAAGATTCTCCAGCCTGCCCGAGGACAGATCATCCAGGATCCGGACCTGGTGCCCCTCCGCCACCAGCCGGTCCACGATGTGCGAGCCGATGAAGCCGACCCCTCCGGTGACCAGATACCGCGCCATGTCTATCGCCTCCGCATTTGGCAGCACGCCGGGGTGCCGCACATGGCCACCCGAAGGGCGATCACGCAGCCCGCGGGGTCGCGCTCAAGCACCAGCCGCGCGCCGCAGCTCGGGCACGCGCGCCGCGTCCATGAGGATCCGGACAGCCGGCTGCCGCAAAAGCAGCACCACAAGGTCACCGCCGGCCGCGCGTCCGCCGGCCGCCGGCGCATCGCTGTCGTCTTCATCGATCAGAGCTTGACCACGCGCCGCGAACGCCGGCGCAGGCCCTGATACTGGTTGCGCGTGTCGACGATCGCCGGCGCATGCCGCAGGACGGCGTCGTAGTCCACACTCGTGTGGTTCGTGACCAGCACGACGCAGTCCGACCGCCGCAGGGTCGCGGCGGTGAGCGGAACCGAGCGCCGGCGGAGGCCGTTCAGCTCAGCGGACGGCACGAAGGGATCGTGATACCGCACGCGCGCGCCGCGCAGCTCCAGCAACCGGGCGATGTCGAACGCCGGCGAATCCCGCGTGTCGCCCACGTCACGCTTGTAGGCCAACCCCAATTGCAGAATCCGGGCGCCCTTCATCGGTTTGCCGCGGCTGTTCAGCACCTGGCTCACCTTGTCCACGACGTGCTCCGGCATGGAGCCGTTGATCTGCGTGGCCAGCTCGATGAACCGGGCCTCGAACCCGTGCACCCGCACTTTCCAGGCCAAGTACATCGGGTCGCTGGGGATGCAGTGGCCGCCGATCCCCGGACCCGGGTAAAACGCCATGAACCCGAAGGGCTTGGTCTTCGCCGCGTCGATCACTTCCCAGACGTCGATGCCCAGCCGGTCGCAGATGAGCGCGATCTCGTTCACCAAGCCGATGTTGACCGCGCGGAAGGTGTTCTCGAGCAGCTTGACCATCTCGGCGACTTTCGAGGAGGACACCGGCACGGTCCGCTGGATCGCGGTGCCGTACAGGGCGGCGGCCAGTTTGGTGCACCGGGGGGTGATCCCCCCGATGACTTTGGGGATGGTGCGCGTGGTGAAGGTGGGGTTGCCAGGGTCGATGCGCTCCGGCGAGAACGCCAGGCAGAAATCGCGGCCGACCGTCAGGCCGCGCGCCTCGAGTGCTGGCAGGACCACCTCGTCGGTGGTGCCGGGATAGGTCGTGCTCTCCAAGACGATCAGCTGGCCACGCCGCACGTGCCGGGCGATCTGATCGGTCGCTGAGAGGATATAGGACATGTCCGGCTCCCGCGTCTTGCGCAGCGGGGTCGGCACGCAGATGATGATCGCATCCTGGCGGCCCAGCGCGTCAAACGACGAGGTGGCTGACAGCCGGCCGGCGCGCCGCAGCGCGCGCAGCTCGGTGGAGGCCACGTCCTGGATGTAGGAGCGCGCCCGGTTGACCCCGGCCAGCCGCGCCGGGTCCAAGTCAATGCCCGTCACGCGAAAGCCGGCCTTCGCGAACTCGACGGCGAGCGGCAGCCCGACATAGCCCAGGCCGATCACGCCGACGCGGGCCCGGCGCTTCTCGATCCGCGCGGCTAATTGAGCCAGCGGCGCTGGCGCAGATACGCCTGAACGGCTTCGTCCCATGGTCGCAAGGTCCTCCCCAGTGCCGACTGAAGATGGCGGCTGGCCATCGCCGTGCACGCCGGCCGGGGCGCCGGCCGATGCTGGTCCGCCATCCGGATCCGGCGGATTAAGCCGCGCGGCGCCTGCAGCAGATCCGCGACGCGCTCCGCAAACGCGACGCGGGAAGCGCTCCCGGCATTCGTGACGTGGAGCAGCCGCGGCGCCGGCCCATGCCCGGCCCGGCTCAGCGCCCCCGCCAGCGCCGCAAGCGCCTCCGCCAGATCCTCGGTGTACGTCGGCGAGGTCACCTGGTCAGTGAACGCATCGACCGGCTGGCCGGCCGAAACCTGCGCCACGATGTGGTCGCAGAAATTCATCCGGCCGGCGCCAAACAGCGTGCTCGTGCGCACGACCACCGATCGCGGGAACCGCAGCGCAGCCTGCTCGGCGGCCAATTTGGCGCGCCCGTAGACGCCCAGCGGGTTCGGGGCATCCGCCTCATCGTACGGCGAGCCTTTCTCGCCGTCGAAGACGTAATCGGATCCGATCGCCACGAACCACGTCCGGCGCGCATCGAGCGCCGCCACGAGGTGCTCGAGCGTCCGCACGTTCTGCTCCCACGCGGCCTGGGGATCGAGCTCGCACCGGTCGACGTCGGACATCGCCTGGGCATGGATCACGACGTCAGGCGACAGCTCCCGCACGACGGCCGCCGTGCGCGCCGCGTCGCGCAAGTCGCAGGCCACATGCCCTGCCGCGCCGGCCGGCCCGCTCCCCGCCGTCGACGGGGCCTGGCGGGAGAGGCCGGTGACGTCAGCCGACGGAGACAGCCGGCGCAGGAGCGCCTGGCCGAGCAGGCCGGTTGAGCCAGTGATAAGGATCTTCACGGAGCCGTGTCACCAGTGGGCGCCACCACGCCTCGTGCGCGCGGTACCAGCGGATGGTGTCCGCCAACCCAGCTTCGAATGGTGTGGCCGGCTGCCAGCCAAGCGCGCGCAGCTTGGCATCCTGCATGGCATACCGGCGGTCATGCCCCGGCCGGTCCGCCACGCGCTGCAGGCAATCCGGCGAGGCCCCAATCCCGTCGACGATCCGCCTCGCCGTGTCCAGGTTCGCCTGCTCCTGCCCGCCGGCCAGGTTATAGATGCCCCCGGAGATCCCCTGCTCCAGCAGCAGGCTGAGCGCCTGGCAAGCGTCGGCCACGAAGAGCCATGAGCGGCGCTGCTGCCCGTCCCCGTAGATGGGCACCGGCAGCCCGTCGCAGCAGTTGGTGATGCACAGGGGGATGAATTTCTCCGGCAGCTGCCACGGCCCGAAGATGTTCGTGGGCCGCGCGATGATGATCGGCAGGCCGTGCGTCGCGTGATACGCCTGCGCGAGCAGATCGGCCGCGGCCTTGCTGGCCGCGTAGGGGCTGCGCGGGGCCAGAGGGGCGTGCTCGTCCACCGCGCCGGACGGCACCGGGCCGTACACCTCGTCGGTGCTCACGTGCAGGAAACGCCGCACCCGCGCGGCGCACGCCGCCTCCAGCAGCACCACAGTCCCTTCGACGTTCGTGCGCAAGAAGGGGACCGCATCCGTGATGGAGCGGTCCACGTGCGTTTCCGCGGCGAAGTGGACCACGGCCTCGCAGCCGTCGATCGCCTGCCTGACGGCGCGCGCATCGCAGACGTCGCCGCGCACGAAGGTATAGCCGGGCCGCGATTCGACATCGGCGAGGCGCTGCGGCGAGCCGGCATACGTGAGCCGATCGAGGTTCACGACCGCATCGGCCGGGTGCGCACCCAGCCACGCCCGGATGAAGTGCGACCCGATGAAGCCGGCCCCGCCGGTCACCAGCAGCTTCATGCTCGAATCCCGGCCGGAGGCTCCAGCGCTGCAGCCGGCACGCGCCCGTCGCGCACTGCGCGCTCCCGCGCCAGCGCCGTGGCGCGGAAGAGCGTCTCGGGCAGGCCGGCATCCGTCCACCAGCCCTCCAAGAGGTCGTAGGTCATCTGGCCGCGCTGGATGTAGGCGTTGTTGACGTCGGTGATCTCCAGCTCCCCGCGCGCCGAGGGCGCCAGCGTCTTGATGATCCGGAAGACCTGGGCGTCGTACATGTAGATGCCGGTCACGACGTAGCGCGATTTGGGCTGCCGCGGCTTCTCCTCGATGCCCACGATCCGGTCGCCGTGCAGCTCGGCCACCCCGAAGCGCCACGGATCATCCACCTCCTTGAGCAGGATTTTCGCCCCGCCGGGCTGGGCGGCGAACCGTTCGACGTGCGGCTTGATGCTGTGCTCCACGAGGTTGTCGCCCAGCACCACGACGATCGGCTCGCCGGCGGCGAAATGCTCGGCCAGGCTCAACGCGTCCGCGATGCCGCCTTCACCGCGCTGATACGTGTAGTTCAGATGCTTCAGGCCGAACTCCTCCCCATTCCCCAGCAAGCGGAGGAAATCGCCCGCGTTGGCGCCGCCGGTCACGATCAGGATCTCCGAGAGGCCCGCCTCAACGAGAGCCTGCAGGGGATAGTAAATCATGGGCCGATCATACACCGGCAGCAGATGCTTGTTCGTGATGCGCGTGAGGGGCTCAAGCCGCTTGCCGAGGCCGCCGGCCAGGATGACGCCCTTCATGGAAAAAGTGCCTGACACTTTTTCTCACCCATCCTTGCGGCTCCAGTCATACGGGATCGACGGCGTATGCGGCTCGAGGCGGTACTCGTCCGGGCTCTCGTGGCGGTAGGGCTCCGTAGGGACGTTGATGACGATGGACTCCGGCGCGGTGATGCCCTTGAACCCATGATAGACCCCGGGGGGGATCTGCACGAGCAGCGGCTGGTGGATGCCGATGAAGAACTCGTTGACGTGGCCGCGGGTGCGGGAGCGGGGACGGGCGTCATACGCCACCAGCTTGATCATGCCGCTCACGCAGACGAAGCGATCCACTTGCCGCTTATGGTAGTGCCACCCCTTCACGACGCCGAAGCTGACCGTGGTGCAGTAGACCTGTCCGAACTTCTGAAAGAGGGGCTCGTCCCGGCGGAGAATCTCGAAGAGCCGGCCGCGCTCATCCGGAATCACGCGCAGCGGCTTAACCGCGATACCCTCGATGCGCGGCGCGGGCTGGGCCGACAGGGCCGCCACGGGTCGAGGGGCGCCTGCGGATGCGGGGCCGGCGCTCGTGCGCGCCGTCGATCGCTGGAGGGCTCCCACCGCCTGGCTCATCGTGGAGTCCGGCGGGTCCGGACCCGCCGGCCGCCGATGCGGCGATGGGCCGAGCCGTCCGCCGGGGCGCCGTCAGGGCTGCCGGCGCGCGGCGCCGTTCTGTAGCCGCCGGTCAGATGATCCGACTCCACGCGGCCGCGTCCCATGCCGATATAGCGGAAGCCCAGCCTGCGCAGCCGCTCCGGATCGTAGATGTTCCGGCCGTCGACGATCAGCGGCTGGCGCAGCAGCTTCTTCAGCCGCTTGAAGTCCAGCTCCTTGAACTCATTCCATTCCGTCAGGATGGCCAGGCAGTCCGCGCCGCGCGCCGCGTCATACGGGTCCTTGCACAGCGTGACGTCCGGCAGCAGCGCGGCGGCCTCGGGCATCGCCTGCGGATCGAACGCCCGGATGGACGCCCCCTCGCCCTGCAGGGCGCGAATGACGTCAATCGCCGGCGCATAGCGCATGTCATCCGTGTTCGGCTTGAACGCCAGCCCCAGGACGGCGATGGTCTTGCCCTTGAGGACCCACAACGCCTGCTGGACCTTCAGCGCGAAGCTGCGCTTCTGCGTCTCGTTGATGCCGCGGACGGCCTTGAGCAGGTCGAAGTCGTAGCCGAGCTGCTCCGCGATTTTGATGAACGCATCCAGGTCCTTCGGAAAACAAAAACCGCCAAATCCGGCCCCGGCATTGAGGAACGACCGCCCGATGCGCGGGTCCAGCCCCATGCCCTCGGCCACCTGGAGCACGTCCGCGCCGGCCCGCTCGCAGATCTGGGCGACCGCGTTGATGAAGGAGATCTTCATGGACAGAAAGGAGTTCGAGGCGTGCTTGATGAGCTCGGCGCTGTTGATGTCGGTGATGACCAGCGGCGCGCCGAGCGGCTGGTAGAGCTTGGTGAGGAGGTCGGCCGCGCGCGCGCTCTCGACCCCCAGGACGACGCGGTCCGGCTTCATGAAGTCCTGGATCGCGGTGCCCTCGCGGAGGAACTCGGGATTCGAGGCGACGTCGAAGGGATGCGCGCGCTTCAGGTACGTCTTGATCGTGTGCGCGACCCATTTGCCGGTCTGGACCGGCACGGTGGACTTCTCCACGATCAGCCGGTAGCCGGGCAGGTGCTGCGCGATGGAGCGCGCCACCGACTCCACGTACGCCAGGTCCGCTTCCCCGGTTTCCTTCTGCGGGGTGCCGACGGCGATGAAGAGGATCTCGGACTTCGCCACGCCCTCGCGCAGCGATGTGGTGAACGCCAGGCGCCGCTCGCGCACGCCCCGGGCCGCCAGCTCCTCCAGCCCGGGCTCGTAGTACGGCATGATCCCGCGCTTGAGCTTGGCGATGCGGCGGGCGTCGTTGTCCACTATGACGACCGCGTGGCCCAAGTCGGCGAAGCAGGCGCCGGTCACCAAGCCGACGTGCCCGGCCCCAACGACGCTAATCTTCATGTCTCAGTCTGTTGCCTGTGGCTGCGGATGGTCGAGCTGATGGAAGGCTGGCGGATCGGAGGATTATAGCACGAGCGCCCTAAAATGTATACGCGATGCCCACGTCCACTTCGGGGCCGTCGAGGTAGGAGCTCTCGATATTGAGGACGACGTCCTCGGAGCGCCCCAGCATGACATCGGTGCCCACGAAAAACCCGACCGGCGTGTTCTGGTGGTAGGCGTCCTGCCGCAGCAGCATGCCGTCCTCGCGCACGCGATAGACGAACCGGGTCAGGTCATACTTCACGCCGGCGTAGGTGTTGAGCCGCCCCACCGCCTTCGCGAGGCTGGTCGCAAACTGCCATTCGTGCCAGCGGCCCTCGTTCTTGCCCCGGTGCCGGTTCCGGATATCCACGTACTGCAGGCTGCCGTCCCATTCCAGCCGCCACCGCGGCTGTTCGAAGAGGCGCGTCTTGATCTGCACGCTCGTGTACAGGTTCTCCCCGAAGCTATTGGTCGTCTCGGTGCTGTGCGTCTTGATGATGGTAGGGTCGTCCACCTCCACCCGGGCCACGCCGATCTTGCCGTAGAGGCTCAGCCAGTCGGTCAGGCCGTAGCCCCGGAAATGCCCGAGCTGGTAGACGGTCGCCGAGCGGCCGCCATCCAAATCGCGCCCGGGGGCGGCCCCGCCGCCCAGACCCATGATCCATTTGCCTTTTTTCAAAATGCTCGCCGGGCTGCCGACCGCCTCGGCCCGCGCGTCCGCCGCTCCGCCGAGGAGGGCGAGCACCAGCATGCCGATTCCGATCCTCTGCATCATCCCCTCCTCGTTAGAGCCTCGAAACGGGGGAAAACGGGCTCTCCTGCGACCCGATCTTCGGCTGGTGATACGAGTCGCCGAAGTCGATGGGCATCTCGGGCAAGGCCTTCAGCGTCACCGTCAAGAACAGCTCCTCGCCGTACTCCCGGTCCACGCGGTACATGAGCTCCGCCACCCAATCGTGCAGGTCGCGCCGGAGGCCGTACTGGTATTCGCGCACGTTGTTGAAGCGCTTGGCGCCGCCGGCCATTTCCTTCAGGGTCAGCCGGTGGAACGTGCTGATCTCCCACTTGTCGCTCAGCCCCCAGTCGAACTGGATGACCTCTTCCGTCTTGTCATTCTGGGAATAGCGATGGCCCAACCCCAGGTACCATTGCCCCAGCGGCAGGAATCGCTGGATCCCGCCGCGCGGCCCGGCTTCGAAGACGCGCACGGCA
The DNA here is from genome assembly GCA_023247285.1 of Candidatus Omnitrophota bacterium. Next base: position 1,674 of record JAHFGU010000027.1, on the reverse strand, counting down.
GGCGCCTGGATATCCGCGGCTTCGGCGGCCCGGGGCTCGCCCTTGCCGCCCACCACCACCAGGTCCAGGTTCCAGGTCGTGATCCGGTTGTCCCGCGTGCGCGGATCGAAATGGCTCGGCACGGTCCAGTCCGACTCCAGCCGCATCCACGGCCACGGGTACGTCTCGAGGTCGAAGCCGAAGTTGCCCAATCGCCCGCCCTGCTTGTTGGACGTGCCGCGGAAGGTGTATGGCAGGGACACGAGGAACCGCCCGAGGTCGACGCTGCGCGGTTTGCCGCCGGCCAGGCGCTTGGTCTGGAGCTTGTTCTCGAGACCGAAGGTGATGTCATGCGTGGCGGCCTCGGCGGCGCTGAACGTCAAGAGGCTGTCCCGCACCGTCGGCCGGTGGACATAGCGGTAGGCGACGGTCGGGGTCAGCACGTGGCGCAGCAGGTAGACGTTCAGCCCCAGCGCGTTGCTCGCGACCGGGAAGATCCGAAAGAGCTTCAAGCTCGCGTCCAGCCCCATCGAGACCTGCCCGCTGAACAGATCGCGGCGGCCCTGATACCGGTCGTTGCCCGGCACCGCGTCCGGGCCGCTCTGGATGTCTTTGGTGTAAAACGTCTGCCGCACCGCCGTGCGCGGGGTGAGCAGGATCGGCTTGAGCAGGTTGAGCGCGCAGCTCAGCTGCTGGAACCAATCCACGCGGAACACATCCGTGTCGTTGGCTGAGTGCCGGCGCTTGTGATTGAAATTGGCGACATCGAGGCGGCTGGCGGAATAGAACCGGGAGTCGCCGATGGGCCGGTCGCCGGTGTCGAGCGTGATTTCCGGGAGCAGCTCATCGACGGTCTCAAACCGGTTCATCCGCTTGCGCACGAGCCCCGTGACGCTGAAGTCCTTGGTCGCCTTCACCACCGAGATGAAGCTGTCCTGGACATCATCCCTGACATACTCCTCGCGGAAGAGGAAGTCTTTCCGGAAGTCCTCGTCGCTGAACTTCTGCAGGTTGGTGACCATGGTCATGTCGGGCTGGGGCCTCCACAGGTGGCGCCAGAGCACGCGGTACCGATTCTGCTTGGAGCCCTTCACCTGGAGCTCTTTCTGGACCCGGTCGTACCGCTCTTCGTTGTAGTAGAGCTTCAGCAGCCCCTTGCCCAGCCGGGCGTCGTCGAACTGGTGGTCCAGCCCGGTGCCCCACCCCATCGTCCGGCGCCAGTCCAGGTGCATCGTTCCCTTCTGGTTGCGGGGCAGCTCGTACCGGTAGCCCATGAGCGCGAACTGCTCCCAGGGCTTTTTCTTGCCGGGGATGAAGAAAAACGGCGTCTGCCGGTCGGCGAACGACAGCCAGGGGAAAAAGACCAGCGGGAACTGCTCGACCAGGAGGGTGACGGCCCGTCCGCGGGCCAGGCGGTCATCCGCGAAGATGATGGCGCGGCGGCCCTGGAACTGGAAGTGGGGCGGCTCAAGGTCGCACGAGGTGATGTAGCCGGGCGTCACTTCGTAGACGCCCTCGGCGATGTGTTCGACGGAGCGGCCGTGCACGCGCCACGGCGGCGAGGAGAGCGTCCCTTGGAGAAAACGGCCTTTTTTCGTCCGGAGATTGTAATGCGCCGCATCCCCGCGGAAGATCTGCTGGCCTTCCTCAATGCGCACCCGGCCCTCCGCATACGCGTCCTTGGTGTCGGTGAAC
>JAHFGU010000113.1 GCA_023247285.1 Candidatus Omnitrophota bacterium | reverse complement strand
TTCGGCTTGACCGGCTTGACGATGTCGCTGCGCTCCTTGATCGTGGTGACGATCGGCGCGCAGCCGGCGGCCTGGGCGGCGTAGAGCTTCGTGGCCGTTGGGCTCAGCAGGCCGAGCAGCGTCAGCTCTTTGAGCGCCTTGCTGATCTTCGTGATGAGCGATCCGCCGGCGGCCGGGATCACGATGTGCTGCGGCGCGCGCCAGCCGAGCTGCTCGACGATCTCAAATCCATAGGTCTTCGACCCTTCCGCGTAGTAGGGCCGGATGTTGATATTGACGAAGGCCCAGGGGTATTTCGCGCCGATCTCCGCGCAGAGCCGGTTCACCTCGTCGTACGTGCCCTCCACCGCCACCAGCGTCGGGCGATAGATGAGCGAGGCGACGACCTTGCCCATTTCAAGGTCGGCGGGAGTGAAGATGTAGCGCGCCAGCCCGGCGCGCGCCGCGTGCGCGGAGACCGAGTTGGCCAGGTTGCCGGTCGAGGCGCACGCCACCGTGTCGAAGCCCAGCTCCATCGCCCGCGTCAGCGCGACGGAGACCACGCGGTCCTTGAAGGAGAGCGTGGGATGGCAGACGGAGTCGTCTTTGATGTAGAGCTCGCGCACGCCCAGGGCGTCGGCCAGCCGCTGGGCCCGGAAGAACGGGGTGAAGCCGGAGGTGAGCCCGACGGTCGGCTCGCCTTCGATCGGCAGCAGCTCGCGGTACCGCCAGAGCGATTTCGGCCGCGCCGCGATGGCCTCGCGCGTGAGCGTCCGGCGGATCGCGTCGTAGTCGTAGTCCACCTCGACGCTGCCGAAGCAGTACTCGCAGACGAAGATGACTTCCTTCGGATAGAGGCGGCCGCACTCGCGGCATTTCAGCCCAATGACATGGCTCATGGCTCGACTCGGCATCGAGGGGTCATGGCAGCAGGGAGCGTTTGCGGACCAGCAGCCGCACCCCGGGCTGTGCCGGCTCGCTGATGAGGATCTCGTGGCCGTCGGCCCGCAGGGCGAACGGGACCGTATCGAGCGCGCGCCCTTCGTCGATGTGCAGCTCCAACACGCCGTTCTCCGCCATCTCGCCCAGCCGCGCCAGCGCCTGCCGGTATGCCGCGGGCCCCTCGAGGCCGCGCGCGTCCAGCGACTGATCCACCCGCAGGCCGGAGGGCGTGCCGCTCATCCTGCCACCTGCTGCGGGCCCGCGGCACGCGGGCCCAGGCCGGCGACGCGCACCGGCTGCTCCACGCCGGCCTCGGCGGTGCCGAGCCACTCCGGACAGAGCTGTAACTGCATAGATGGTGAGGCGCCTCCGGCGGCAGGTGGTGGGATCATCCGCCAAAGAGGGGGTGGACGCTCAGGTAACGCTCGCCGGTATCCGGGAACACCGTGACGACGGTCTTGCCCGCGCCAAGCTGTTTGGCCACTTTCAGCGCGGCCCAGCAGGCGGCTCCGGCGGAGACACCCACGAACACGCCCTCCTCTCGCGCGAGCCGCTTGGTCGTTTCGAAGGCGTCCTCGTTGGTCACCTGCACAATCTCGTCGATCACCGCGCGGTTGAGCACCTGGGGCACGAACCCGGCGCCGATGCCCTGGATCATGTGCGGGCCGGGCGCGCCGCCCGACAGCACAGGCGAACTCTTGGGTTCCACCGCCACGACCTTAACCTGGGGCAGCCGCTTCTTGAGCACCTCGCCGACTCCGGTGATCGTGCCGCCGGTCCCCACGCCGGCCACAAAGGCGTCGACCTCTCCGTCGGTGGCTCGCAGAATTTCCTGCGCGGTGGTGCGGCGGTGGATGTCGGGGTTCGCGGGGTTGATGAACTGCTGCGGCATGAAGGCGCCGGGCGTCTCCTTCGCAATGGCTTCAGCCCGCTTCACCGCGCCGACCATGCCTTCGGCCGCCGCCGTCAGCACCACTTCCGCCCCATAGCTCTTCAAGATTTGGATCCGCTCGGCGCTCATGGTTTCCGGCATCGTCAAGATGACCCGATAGCCTTTCACGGCGCCGATCATGGCCAGCCCGATGCCGGTGTTGCCGCTCGTGGGCTCGACGATCGTCGCCCCTGGCTTGAGCAGACCGTGCGCCTCAGCCTCCTCGACCATCGCCAGGCAGATACGGTCTTTAACGCTGCCGCCGGGATTCGCAGATTCCAGTTTGGCGAGGATGACCGCCCCCCGCGGCTCCGTGAGACGGCGCAGCCGGACCATCGGCGTGTTGCCGATGAGCTCCAACACGCTGCCTGCCGCTTTCGTGCGCGCGGTGGTCATGGGGAGCGGCCGACCGGCGGCTGGATGCGCAAGCAGCCGTGGCTGGCCAATCTTGCCGTCAGCCCTTGCTCGCGCGCCCAAATGCAGAGATCGCGCCGCACATCCTCGGTGTTGAACGACACGTCAACGGGTGCGCCCTCCGGCGCGCGCTGCACGGCCTGGGCTACGACGGCCAGCGCCTGCGCGCAGAGCATGTCCGACACGTCGACAAGCGCCGGCGAGGAACGTCCCATTATACCCGCCCTCATCCCGCCGCGCTACGCAGCGAAGTCTGATGCGTCCTACCGCTACGGGTGGCAGTCATTTCGTAATCGTCACGGATTCTTCGGGCACGGTCTGCCCGTCGATGCGGAAGCTGCGCACGACCGGGCGCGCGCGGTCCTTGAGCGACACGAGCACATACGACACGTCCGGCGAGATGGCCAGGCGGACATCCACCGACGAGGGATAGGCCTCGGTGGCGGTGTGCGAATGGTAAATGGCCGCGAGGCGCTGGCCGCGCTGGCGCATGAGCGTCTCCACCTGGAGCTGCTCCTTTGGATCCATCGCGTAGCCGATCGGGCTGTCCTCGACATTGCGCATGGGGTAGACCTGGGTTGCGGGCCCTCCGGTGTGCGCGCCCGCAAGGTACCCGCAGGCTTCCTTGGGATACTGGCCCTCACAGTGCGCGACCATCTCATCGTGCACGGATCGCGGGACCTGAATCCCCCGTCCCCTGTCCCCCGTCCCCTGTCCCGGCATTTACGCCAGCCCCCACCGAACGCGCACTTCATGCTCCAGCCGCTTGAAGCACAGCCCATCCACCACGATGCCAATCGCCGCGATGAGCAGCATCAGCGCGAGCAGCCGGTCCAGTTGCTGGGCCTTGGCGACCTGGTTGAGCCGCTGGCCGAGCCCGTTCACCGACGTGAGCAATTCGCCGGCCATGAGCGCTCGCCAGCCGAACGCCCATGCCAGCCGCAGCCCGTTGACGACTTTCGGGGTCGCCGCCGGCACCACGACAAACCAAAAATACGCCATCCCGCGCGCGCCCAGCGTTCTCGAGGCCCGCCGGATCAGCGGCGGCACCTCCCGCATGCCGGTATCCGTCTCAACCATGACGATGCCACCCGCCCCCAGCAGCACCGTGAAGATCACCGCCCGCTCCGTCATGCCGAACCACAGAATCGAGAGCGGGACCCACGCCGCGCCCGGGATGGCGTGGATGGCCACGGCGAAACTGCCCAGCAGTTGATCGAGCAGCGGGACCCGGCCCAGCACGATGCCGCCGCCGATGCCGATCAGGATCACGAGGCTATAGCCGATGGCCATGCGCCGCGCGCTGCCGGCGAGGGCCGCGCGGAACCCGGGATCCGCGAGGTCGTGCCAGAGCAGCGGGACGACCTTCTGGGAGAGCGACGGCCAGGACGGCCAGATCCAGGCGGCGGCCTCCCACAACACGGTGAACGTCGCGAGGGCCTGCCACGTCAAAAACGCGTACCCGGGCGGGAAGACCGCGCGCGCCAGCTTACGAAACATGGAGTTAGATGTGCATCCCCAACGAGCGATCCGGCGGGGTCCGATGCTGCGCTTCTGGGAAATGCACCTGTTCGCCCAGCTCCTCGCGGAGCACTTTTTCAATCTCGTCTCCGAGCAGGCTCAGAATCTTGTGCTGGTGCGCCAGCAAGGCCGGGTCTTCGGCATGGCGCGGGCGGTGCAGCGCGATGGGCTCGACTTCCCGCACCTGTCCGGGCCGCGCGGAGACCACGTAGACGCGGTCGGCCAGGCCGGTCGCCTCGCGGACGTTGTGCGTGACGAAGATCACCGTCGGCCGCGCCAGCTGCCAGATCTCGAGCAGCTCATTCTGCAGGACCGCCCGGGTCTGCGCATCGAGCGCGGCAAACGGCTCGTCCAGCAGGAGGATCTCCGGCTGCAGCGCGAGGGCGCGGGCGAGCGCCACCCGCTGCTTCATCCCGCCCGAGAGCTGATGCGGGTACGCATGGGTGAAGCGCGAGAGATGCACGAGCCGGATGAATTCCAGCGCCCGCGCGCGCCGCGTGGCCTTGGGCACCCCGGCCATGCGCAGGCCGAACTCCACGTTGCCGAGCACATTGAGCCACGGAAACAGCGCGGCCTCTTGGAAGACCACCGTCCGGCTCGGATCCGGACCGTCCACGGCGCGGCCATCGACGAGCACCGTGCCGGACGTCGGGCGGTCCAGCCCTGCGATGAGGTTGATGATCGTGCTCTTGCCGCAGCCCGACGGGCCCAACAGACACACGAACTCGCCTTCCTCGACGACGACGTTGACGTCGCGGAGAACCTCCAAGGTCCGCCCGTTGTGCGTAAACGTCTTAAAGACGTGCCGCAATTCCACGCGCACGTGATCACCTGGTCGGGTTAGGCGCGGACGGCCGGCTGGCGCATCGCCTCGATCAGCACCGCCGCGACCTCGGGCCGCGACACTTCCGGCGGCGGCGGGGTGCCGGCTTGCAACAGCTCGCGCACCTTCGTGCCGCTGAGGCTGACATGGCGCTCCGGCGGGTGCGGGCACGTCTTGCTGGACACCATGCTGCCGCAGACCGTGCAGAAGGCCGCGTTCTCAAACCGCAGCGGGGTGATCCCGATCTCCTCCGGCGCGAAGTCATCGAAGATGCGCTGCGCGTCGTACGTCCCGTAGAACTTGCCCACGCCGGCATGGTCCCGCCCGACGATAAAATGCGTGCAGCCGTAGTTTTTCCGGATCAGGGCATGGAAGATCGCCTCGCGCGGCCCGGCGTACCGCATCGACGCCGGGTTCACCGCCAGCACCACGCGGTCCTTCGGGAAGTAGGAGGCGAGCAGCGCCTCGTAGCTGCGCATCCGGACCGCAGCCGGGACATCGTCCCCCTTCGTTTCGCCGACAATCGGGTGCAGCAGCAGCCCATCGCAGATCTCAAGGGCGCATTTTTGGAGGTACTCATGGGCGCGGTGGATGGGGTTGCGGGTCTGGAAAGCCGCCACCCGCCGCCACCCCCGCTCGACGAAGATCCGCCGGGTATCCGCCGGATCCAGCCGGTAGGGCAGGAACGTGGCGGCTGGCGGCCGATTGATGACAGTGACGTGCCCGCCCAGATACACTCCGCCGATGGCCTGCAGCCTGGCCACGCCAGGAT
>JAHFGU010000112.1:3443-5428 GCA_023247285.1 Candidatus Omnitrophota bacterium | reverse complement strand
TCTCGGCCTGCTCCGCCCAGACCTCGTAGGGCATCTCCAGCAGCGGCAGATCCTCTTGGAGGATGCGGATCAACGCGATGTCGCGCTCGGTCAGCGCCGGTTTCGGCGCCGTGCGCCGCTGCTCGTTATAGATGTCCTCCTGGTTCTCGAGCGGGGCCTCCTGGCCGGTCAGATCCAGCTTGACGCCGATCTTGTAGAGGCGCAGCGTCGGCAGGATGATGGTCTCCTCCGCCCGGGCCAGCGCGTGCAGGATCTGCACCGTCTGCTCCAGCGAATCGCCCGGCGGCACCGCGACCGTGAACCAGATGTTGAAGGCATCGTTGCGCTTGTAATTGTGCGAGACGCCGGGGTGCCGGTTGACCACCTCGGCCGCCTCGTCGACGCGGGCCGGGTCCACCCGCATGGCTGCCAGGGTGCTTTGGTAGCCGAGCGCGCGGGTATCGAAGATCGCGGAGAGCTGGCGGATGACCGTATCCGCCTTGAGCCGCGTCACGCGCTCCAGGCACGCCTGCTCCGTGATGCCGAGCTTCTCCCCCAAGATGTGAAACGGGCGGTGGTCCACCGGGAAGGCTTTCTGCACCTCGGTGAGGAGCGCTTTGTCGACGTCGTCGAAGGCGGCGGTCATGGCGCCGGGGAGGCGTGGGGCTCGCGCGCGAGGCCGAAGTTGTCCGCGTAGAGCGCGGCGACCTGCGCGAGGTCGTCGGCGGCCAGCGCCGGCGCGGCCGCGGCTGCGGCGTACTCGCGCAGCAGCTGCGCGTTGTAGATGTTGGGCAGGACGGACGCGACCGACGGCTCCGCGAGGATGTACTGGATCGCGGCCTGGGCCAGCGTGCGCCCGCGGCCCTCGGTGAGGAAGCGCAGCTGCTCGACCTTCTTGAGGCCGTCGACCTGCCAGCGCTGGCGCCGCTCCTCGGTCGAGACGCGGTGGGAGCGGTGGTCATCCGCGCTGAAGGTGGTGTCCGGCTTGACCGTCCCGTCCAGCAGCCCCGAGGCGTGCGGCACGCGCACCAGGAAACTCGCGGCGCGCTCGCGGCCCATGGGAAACAAGGCCTGGCCCAGCATCTGCTCAAGCAAGTTATAGATGATGTAGACCACGTCGCAGCCCCGACGCTGGATCGCGTGCGCGCCCTCGTCGATTTGCCGCTCGGCGATCGCCGGCCCAAGCGCCGGGCCGTAGGCGCGAATCTTCCCGTCCTGCTTCAGGGCCTCGAGCGCCGCGAAAAGGTCGTCGCGCTGCAGCGCGTCGAGCCGCGGGTTATGGAGCTGGTAGAGATCCACGTAATCGGTCCCCAGGCGCTGCAGGCTCTGGTCAAGCGCGAACCGGACGTACTCCGGCCGCCAGTCGTGCGGCAGCTCCTCATGCCCGCGGCGCGCGGTGTGGTGGTAGAAGTCGTAGCCGAATTTGGTGCCGATCGTGATCGCCGTGCGCTGCGGGCCCAGCGCTTTGGCCAGGATGGTCTCGCCCAGCCCGTTGCCGTAGGTGTCGGCCGTGTCGAAAAAGGTGATGCCGAGGTCGAAGGCCTCCCGCAGCAGCGCCACGCCGACCGCCTCGTCCGTGATCCCCCACCAGCTCGTCGAGACGGTCCAGACCCCGAACCCCACCTCGGAAACCTGCACGTCCGTCGCGCCGATCCGCCGCTGTCTCATCGGGCGGGTCCTGTCGCCGCGTTGCCTCCGCGGCACCGCTCGGCCGGCCCAAGCGTGTCCGGCTTTCGCTCGGGCGCCAGGCCTCGCTCGCCTCGCTGCGCTCGGCACCGTGCCCGTTCGGCCTGGCTTACATGCCGCTCCGGCAATCGCGGCGCCACCCGCCGCCACGGCAGCGCAGGGAGCGTCATCGGCCCGACGGGTGACGCGGGCCAGGGCCCCCACGCCAGCCCGCAGGCGAGCGGGGGATGGGGGGACTCCCGCGGCGTGTTCCAGGAACCGCCCGCCGCCGAGGACTGCCGTGGGGTGGCCCGCGGCAGGACCCGTCGGGCTGGTGAGGA
>JAHFGU010000112.1:0-3343 GCA_023247285.1 Candidatus Omnitrophota bacterium | reverse complement strand
GGAGCGTCCACCCGTACTGGCAGTAGACGCAGTTGGACGAGCAGACCTTGCGGGTCGCCGGCAGCACGTTGATGCCTAGGGATGAGCCAAGGCGCCGTGAACGGATCGGGCCATACACGACGGTGTCCTGCAGAGGGATGATCTCCGGCATGGTGCGGGTATTCTACGGAAGCCGCGGAAGGGCGTCAACCGGCGTGGGGCGTCAGAGCGGCGGCTTGTCCGTCGCGGAGCCGGCCGCCCGGCGCTTGAGCGCGCGCTCGACGCGCGCGAGCAGGTCTTCGTGGTCGAAGGGCTTGATGATGTAATCCTCGATGCCTTCCAGCTCGAACAGGTCCTTCATCCGGTCCCGCGCGGTCAGGATGATGACCGGGATGGCGCCGCGGCCGAACTTGGTGTTGATCTCCCGCAGGCAGGAGTACCCGTCCATGACCGGCATCAGGACGTCCAGCAGGATCAGGTTGGGCTGTTCCTGCTCGATGAGCTCCAGCGCGCGCCGGCCGTCATGGGCGGTCACGACCTGATAGCCTTTGGACTGCAACCGGATCTTGACGGCGAGTGCGAGCTGCTGCTCATCATCCACCACGAGGATCTTCTTGGCTTCCGGCATCGGTTCCCCTCACGGCCCCAGGAGCGGAGATAGCATAACACATCCGGTGCGGCGCAGGCCACTCATCCCACCACCTGTCGGCGGCCCGCAGGGCCGGGTTCCCTCATGTCACTCCCACAGTCACCGGGAACCGGCTGCCTGCGGCAGCCCCCGGCAGGTGGTGGGATCATTGCGGCTTGCGCTGCAGCGCCTCGCTGACTTTCGCCAGCAGCACGTTGACGTCGATCGGCTTCGGGACATAGTTGTACGTCGGCCCCTCGATGCCCAGCTCCCGATCCTTGCGCTCCTGCTGCGCCGTCACGATGATCACCGGGACCTGGGCGGTGGCCGGGTTCTCCTTCAGCAGGTGGTACACCTCGTAGCCGCCCATCACGGGCAGCATGAGGTCCAGCAGGATCAGATCGACGGGATGATGCTGCAGCAGGGCCAACGCCTCCGGGCCGCTGACGGCCGTGACGACCTCGTAATGCCGCAGCTCGAGGATCTCCTTGAGCAAAAGGCGGATCTTCGGCTCGTCATCCACCACCAGGATGCGGGCCAGGGTCCCGGGCCCGGGACGCAGCTGCCGCTGCGCGCATTCCAGCAGCTCCTGCTCCGTGGTGCCGTCCTCCGGGAAGCTCGCGGTGGCGAAGTGGAACTGCAGCGCCACCGCGGCCCCGCAGGCCTGGAACGGATGCTGCGTCAGCGTCTGGTGCAGGCGCTCGGCCATCGCGCGCACGCCCTCCTGGCTGGCCTCCGCCACCACGACCACCAGGTCCCCTTGGCGCCAGCGCACGACGAAGTCCCCGGCGCGGCGGCGCACGGTCGCCTCCAGCAGCGCCTCAACCTTCCGGATGAGCTGCGCGGTCTCTTCCTGCCCGTAGCGGGCGCGCAGGATCTCCGCCTCCGCGACAGAAACGAGAACGATGGAAAAACTCGTCTGCGCGCGGCGCGCCTGCTCGATCCGGGCGCGGAAATACTCATGGAACAGCTCCTCAGGATTGTACCGCGGCAGCGTGAAGGCGAAGATGCTGCCACGCCCCTCGGCGCTGGTGGCCCAGATGCGGCCGCCGTGCAGCTCCACGAGCCGCTTGCTGATGGCCAGGCCCAGCCCGGTGCCCTGCTGCTGCTCGCCTGCCTGCGGCGGGTGGAGCTGCTGGAATTTCTCGAAGAGCTTCGGCAGGTCATCGGGGGCGATGCCCAGCCCGGTGTCCGCCACGGTGAACTGTACGTCGTGGGGATGCTCCGCCAGGGTGACCGTCACCCGGCCGGGGGCCGGCGTGAATTTGATGGCGTTGCCGATGAGGTTCACGAAAATCTGGGTGAGCTTGTCCGCGTCGGCCAGGATGTCCGGCCGGCTGGCCGGCAGCTGGAGGGCCAGCTCGATGCCCTTGTTGTCCGCAAGCGGCCGCAGGCTCTTGATCACATGGTCGAGCAGCGCTTCGATGTCCACCAGCCCCTTGGCCAGCGTCAGGTGCCCGGCCTCCATTTTGGCGACATCCAGCAGGCTGTCGATCATCCTTCCTAAGCGGTCGAGGTTGGAGCGGATGATCCCGAGGAACTCCTGCTGGTCCTTCGTGAGCGGGCCGGCGATGCCGTCGGAGAGGATGCTGGTGAACTCGCGCATGGTCGTCAGCGGCGTGCGCAGCTCGTGCGAGACCATGTTGACGAACTCGTCCTTCAGCAGTTCGGCCCGCTTGCGCTCGATCGCGTACCGGATCGAGCGGGCCAGCAGGTTCGGGTAGGCCTCCAAGGAGCTCTTGACCAGGTAGTCGTGGGCGCCCTGCTGCAAGGCCTGCAGGTCGAGCCCCTCGTCGTCCGAGGTGGTGAGCACCACGATCGGCAGGCGCGGCGCGCGCGCGCGCAGGGTCACCAGCGTGGCCAACCCCTCGCTGTCGGGCAGGGTTAAGTCCAGCAGGATGAGGTCGATCCCGCCGCGCGCGAGCACCTCAAGCCCGGCGTGCAGCCGGCTGGCGTGCACGCATTCGAAGGCGGTGAAATGCTCCAACGCCAGGGCGTGCTGGATGAGCGTGACGTCGTCCGGCACGTCTTCGATGAGCAGCACGCGGAAGCGGTGTTGCGGTGTGACCGGGGATCGCTCCGCCCGGCGCTGCGACACAGGTCCCATCCTTCCCCCTGGGGCGTATGCACGGCTACGCGCCGTTACGTCCCGTTATGCGGCAATACGAGGAGTATACCTGATGGAGGGACTAGAACCGGTTTCATACATCCCCGCGGCCGCGCTGGGCCGAGCTGCCAGCCGCGCCAGGCGCGAGGAGCGCGGCGTACTCGAAGACGAGTACGCGAGCGACGAGCCACGCCGCGCGGCGCCGCGGATCGGCCCAGCCCCTGGTCAACCCGTGGGTTGCGGCGGCACAGGATCACAGGCGGGCGGCCCACACGAGGAAGCGGCCGAGGGCGCGGGCATTGCGGCGGACGAACCGGCAGGTGTCGGCCGCGGTGATCTCTTCGGCGTGCAGCACGCGGCCATCCGGCCGGGTCACCCCGAATGTCTCCATCCGCCAGCGGACCAGCGGAGAGCGCCAGGGGGTGAAGAGGTAGGGCCAGGCGAGGCGGAAGGGCAGGCTGACCAGACGGAAGATGCGCATTCAGAGAAAAAAGTGTCAGGCACTTTTTGTGCCTGACACTTTACAGTTGGCGGGCGGCGGCGAGGGCGGCGTCGTAATCCGGGTGCGAGGCCACCTCCGGCACGTATTCCAGGTACCGGAGCGTGCCGCCAGCGTCGACCAGGAAGAT
>JAHFGU010000111.1 GCA_023247285.1 Candidatus Omnitrophota bacterium | reverse complement strand
AGCGGGCCCTGCGACCGGATCCCGACCCACTGGACGTAGCAGAAGACCGTGAGGGCCAGGGCCGCGGTGGTGTTGATGTTCGCGGTGGGCGACTTCAAGCCCGGGACCACGCCCGCCAGGTTCATGCACCAGATATAGAGGAAGAGGCTGCCCACGAACGGCGTGTGCGCGCGGCCGGCCGGGCCCACGATGCCTTGCACCATGCCGTCGAGGGCTGAGACGAGCAGCTCGAGCAGGTTTTGGCCTCCGTGGGGAATCAGCGCCGGGCGGCGGCCGTAGCGCCAGGCGAGCGCGCTCAGGAAGCCGGCGATGGCGAGGGCGAACAGGAGATTCTCCCACTGATGGAGCCAGCCCACGAGCGGGTTGCCGTGGAGCCGGTGGGCGAGCAGCGTGATAAGGTTGGGCACCTCAGGGATCTCATCGGCGTGGCCGGCCTCAGCAGGCATGGCTCAGCGAGACTCCAACGCGGAGCGGCGCGCCCACCATGCGACGGCCAGCGCCAGCGAACAGGTGAAGCCGATGCCGAACCCCAGCAGCGCAGTCATGGGCGCGCGCGCGAGGGCGGCGGCCAGCGCTAAGACGAGCGCGATCTTCACGATCACCCATCCGACCACCGCGCGGATCGACGGGCGGGGATGGAGCCACGCGGCCAGCAGCCGCCGCATACAGGAGAGGCTGATCAGATGCCAGCTCACGCCAGCGAACATGCCCACGCCGATCATTCGTCCGAATTCACGCGTTCCGATTGCCGGATCAACTGGATGGTCACGCGCGCGCTCGCCACCAGCCCCCAGACCACGCCGGCGGCCACCCCCCAGGGAGCATGCGACCATCGATGGTCGAGCGCGTTGCCGAGGTAGTACCCGAGCGCGGGGCCTACCAACAACACGAACGGGATGGCGGTCAAGAGCCCGGCCTGCTGCAGCCATGCGGATGGCTTCGGGCGCCCGGCGTCGCGCATTATCCCACCACCTGCCACGGACCGCCGTAGGCGGTCCGTGTGCTCCGCGCCATCCCGTCCACCAGCACGCCAGCCGTCCCGTCGAAGGAAGTGCGGCGAAACGGGACGGCTGGGTGGCAGGTGGTGGGATTATAACACACGCCGCGCCGCCATCTAGAGCCGCGTGAGGGCGGCGGCCGCGCGCACCGCCTCGAGCAGCGGTCCGGGGAAGAGGCCCAGCAGCACCGTGCCGGCCGCGCACACACCCAGGGCCAGGCGCAGCGGCAGGGCCACGCGCAATCGCGGCTCGGCCGGAGCCTGCGCGAAATACATCTGCCGGATGAGCTGCACATAGTAGTAGAGCGCTGCCGCGCTGTTGAGGATCGCCGCGACCGCCAGCCACGGGAATCCCGCGTCCAGCGCAGCGCCCAGCAGCAGGAATTTGCCGAAGAAACCGAGCAGCGGCGGGATGCCGGCCAGCGAGAGCAGGAAGAGCGCGAAGAGCAGGGCCAGCCCAGGCGCCCGGCGCGAGAGGCCGCGGAACGCCTCGATCGATTCGCTGCCGGTTTCGTTGACCACCGCCACGACGCAGGCGAACGCGCCGAAGTTCATGAAGAGATACGCCACCACGTAGAGGAGCAGCGCCTCGAGGCCCAAGCGCGTGCCCGCCATGACGCCGATCAGCACATACCCCACCTGCCCGATCGTCGAGTAGGCCAGCAGCCGCTTGATGTTGGTCTGCACCAGGGCCACCGTGTTGCCCAGCGTCATCGTGATCACCGTGAGCGCCATCAGCGCCGGCGCGAGGATCGTCCACAAGGACGGCAGCGCGTGCGCTACGCGCAGCAGCAGCGCCAACCCGGCCGCCTTGGAGCCGACGGAGAGCAGCGCGGCGATGGGCACCGGCGCGCCTTCGTAGGCGTCCGGCGTCCAGAGATGGAACGGGACCAGGGAGATCTTGAATCCAAGACCCGCCAGGATCATGACGACCGCGACGCTGAGCCACGGGACAACTGCCGGGACATTGCCGCGGAGCAGTAGGTCGGCTCGGACGCCGGCGTCCGGCAGGTCCAAGACGCCGGTGATCCCGTAGAGCAGCGACATGCCGAACAGCATGATGCCGGATGAGAGCGCGCCGAAGAGCAGATACTTCAAGCCGGCTTCCGCGGATCGGGGCTCATGCAGGAAGCCGACCAGCGCGTACGAGCTGAGGCTGACCATCTCGACCGCGAGGTAGGCCATGAGGAGGTGGTTCGCCTCGGCCATGAGCATGAAGCCCACGCCGATGAGGAGGAGCAGCCCCAGACATTCCCCGCGGCGCGCCAAGTCGAACTCGCGCGACGCCGTCACAAGCAGCAGCGTGATCGCCACGGAGGCCAGCCCGATCCAGCGGAACGCGAGGCTGAGCACGTCGGTGGTGATGAGCCCGGAAAACACGAGGCCGGATGCCGGCGCCTGGGTGCGCCAGAGGGCTATCGCAGCGGCGAGCACCGCGGCCCACGCGACCGCGAGCGAGGCGGACGCGCGCGCGCTCCATGCGCTGGCCAGGATCGCCGCCAGCGCGCCGAGGCTGAGCACCGCCTCCGGCCACCACGCCTTCACACTATCGAGGAGCACAGCGCCCATGTTACCAGGTGCGCTTCAAAGTGCCAGGCACTTTTAATGTCCCGTCACATGCTGGATGAGCGCGCGCAGCGCCGGGTCCTGGAGTCCGAGAATCAGCAGCGGATACGCCCCGACCGCCAGCGTCAGCAGCAGCAGCGGCGTCAGGCTGATCTTCTCCAGCGGATTCAGATCCGGCAGCTGCTGCCACTTCGCGTTGAGCGGGCCGAGCAGGACCGCGCGGATCACTTTCAAGTTGTACGCGGCGGCGATCACGATCCCGATCACGGAGATCATCGTGAGGGCCTGCAGCGCCTGCACCTGGAACGCGCCGGCCAGCGACAGGAACTCGGCGACGAACCCGCTCAGCGCCGGCAGGCCCAGCGAGCCGAGGCTGAAGAAGATGAGGAACCCGCCGTAGACCGGCAGCCGCGCGCCCAGCCCGCCGAACGCGCCGAGATCGCGGGTGTGCGTGCGCTCATAGAGCGCGCCCACGAGGAGAAACATCGCCCCGGTGATGATGCCGTGGCTGAACATCTGCAGCATGGCGCCGTTCAGGCCCTCAGGCGTCAGGCTGGCGAGGCCGAGCAGGACGAAGCCCATGTGCGACACCGACGAGTACGCCACCAGGCGTTTGAAGTCTGTCTGCGCCAGCGCCACAAACGCGCCGTAGACGATGTTGATCATGCCCAGCAGCGCCATCGCCCAGGCGAAGTGCTGCGCGGCCGCCGGCAGCAGCGGGTAGCTGATCCGGAAAAACCCGTAGCCGCCCATTTTCAGCAGCACGCCGGCCAGCAGCACGCTGCCCGGAGTGGGCGCGTCCACGTGCGCGTCCGGCAGCCAGGTGTGGAAGGGGAACACCGGCACCTTGATCGCGAACCCGAGGAAGAAGCCGAGGAACAGGAGCTGCTGCAGCGCGACCGGCAGGAGCGGTGCCGCCTGCCGCAGCGCCAGCAGGTCGAAGGTGTGCGGGTCTGTCGAAAAGTAGAGCGCCAGAATCGCCAGCAACATGAAGAGGCTGCCCGCCAGCGTGTACACGAAAAACTTGAACGCCGAATATTCCCGCCGCCCTCCGCCCCAGACGCCGATGATGAAGTACATCGGCACCAGCACGATCTCCCAGAAGATGTAAAAGAGGAACAGGTCCAGCGCGACGAAGGTACCGAGCATCCCGATTTCCAGCAGGAGATACAGGGCGTAGTACTCCTTCTGCCGCTCCCGGATGCCGGCCGAGCCGATGCACGCCAAGAACGACAGCAGGGTGGTCAGCAGCACCATCGGCAGGCTGATGCCGTCGAGGCCGAGCTGGTAGTGGATGTTCAGCTGCGGGATCCAGGAGAGCCGCTCCTGGAACTGGATCCCGGCCTGCGGCTGGAAGGCGCCCAGGAGCTGCAGCGACAGGATCAGGGCGAAGCCGGTGGACAGCAGGGCCAGGTTCCGGATGAGGGCGGTTGCGCGCTTCGGCAGGCACAGGATGGCGAGCATCCCGACCAGCGGACACGCCAGCATCCACGTCAACACCATCGATCCCTCCGCAATTACCGAATGACCGCGACCGCTAGCAGCGCCACCGACGCCGCGGCGATCAGGAGATAGTGCTGCACGACCCCGGTCTGGATCAACCGCAGCGCCCCGCCGACGGTGCGGATCATGACGGCCACGCCGATGACGAGCCGGTCCACGACCAGCCGATCAAACGCGTCTTTCCAGCGGCTGATGGCATCGCCGGCGGCCCCAGCGCCGTCCACCGCGCCATCGATCACGCGGCGGTCGAACGCCGCCAGCCGCTCCGAGCCGGCGAGCGCAGGGCGGATGACGGCCGCCCCATAGAGCTCATCGACATAGTACTTGTTGTACGCCAGCGCGTGGAGCCGCGCGGCCAGCGGCCGCCATCCGGTCGGCACGAGATTCCGCCGCTGCACGCCCACCACCCACGCGAGCGCGATGCCGGTCAGCGCGGCCCCCGTCGAGAGCGCGAGCACCGGGATATCCAGCTCCGCGTGCCCCTCCGCGCCGAGCAGATGGAGCAGCGGCTGCCACCAGATCGATCCGGCCAGGCCCACGACCGCCGCCCCGATGCCCAAGACCGCCATCGGCAGCACCATGATCAGCGGCGCTTCATGCGCGTGATGGTCCCCCTGCCCGCGGCGCGGCTCCTGCCCCTCGAAGCAGCGCAGGTAGAGCCGGAAGATGTAGCCGGCCGTCATGCCGGCGCCGGCCAGCAGCGCCCAGAACACCGCCGGGTGCGCCGCTCGCGCCTCGGCGAGGATCGCGTCCTTGCTCCAGAAACCGCTGAGCGGAAAGATCCCGCTCATCGCGAGGGCTGCGACCAGGAACACGCCGGCGGTCCATGGCATCGCGCGGCGCAGCCCGCCCAGATGCGCGAGGTCTTGCTGGTGCGTGGCATGAATCACGCTGCCGGCGGCGAGAAAGAGCAGCGCCTTGAAGCAGGCGTGCGTAGCGAGATGGAACATCCCCAGCGCGCCGGCCCCCATTCCGAGCGCGGTCATCATGAGGCCGAGCTGGCTGATCGTCGAGTACGCGAGGACGCGCTTGATATCGGTCTGCGTCAGCGCCACCGTGGCGGCCAGGAGGTGCGTCGCCAGCCCGATGCCCAGCACCACGGCGAGGCTCTGCGGCGTGAACAGCACGAGCGTGCGCGCGACCAGATAGACGCCGGCGGCCACCATCGTCGCCGCGTGGATGAGCGCGGAAACCGGGGTCGGGCCTTCCATCGCGTCCGGCAGCCAGACATGCAGCGGGATTTGGGCGGATTTGCCGACCGCGCCGAGGAAGAAGAGCAGGCTGATGGCGGTGAGCAGCCGGACATCGAGCGCGAGCCTGGCGGACGCGAAGGCCTCGAAGCGCAGCGGGCCGTTCGCGAACACCAGGGTCAGGATGCCGAGCAGCAGGCCGGTGTCCCCGATCCGCGTCGTGAGGAAGGCCTTGCGGC
>JAHFGU010000026.1 GCA_023247285.1 Candidatus Omnitrophota bacterium | reverse complement strand
GGCAGGAGTCGAACCTGCAGTTCCGGTTTTGGAGACCGGTGGTTTACCGTTAACCGACGCTCCTGTGATCGCAAGGCGTCCGTCATTTCGTCTCGCGATGGAGGGTGTGCTTGCGGCACCATCGGCAATATTTGCGCAGTTCCATGCGGTCGGGCACGTTCTTTTTGTTCTTGCTGGTGTGGTAATTGCGGCGCTGGCAGTCGGTGCAAGCCAGCGTGGCTTGCTCTTGCGGCATGCGGTTACTTCACAATCTCCGTGATGACGCCCGCCCCCACGGTCTTGCCCCCTTCGCGGATGGCGAAGCGCTGCTCCGTCTCCATGGCCACCGGCTGGATGAGCTCGACCGTGACGTCGAGGGTGTCCCCGGGCATGACCATCTCGGTGTTGGGCGGGAGGGTGACATCCCCGGTGACGTCGGTCGTGCGGAAGTAGAACTGCGGCCGGTAGCCCTTGAAGAAGGGCGTGTGGCGGCCGCCTTCTTCCTTGGTCAGGCAGTAGACGCTGGCTTTGAAGCCGGTATGCGGGGTGATCGTCCCCGGGGCGGCCAGCACCATGCCCCGCTGGAGGTCGGCTTTCTCGATCCCCCGCAGGAGGACCCCGAGGTTATCCCCGGCCTGGCCTTCGTCCAGGAGCTTGCGGAACATCTCGATGCCGGTGACGACACTCTGGCGGGTGGCCTGCAGGCCCACGATGTCCACGGTCTCGCCGACTTTGACCTTGCCGCGCTCCACGCGCCCGGTGCCGACCGTGCCCCGGCCGGTGATCGAGAAGACATCCTCCACCGACATGAGGAAGGGCTTGTCGATGGCCCGCACCGGGGTGGGGATGGCGGTGTCGACGGCCTCCATGAGCTTCACGATCGCCTGCTCGCCCAGGGGGCCCTTGTCGCCTTGGGCGGCCAGGAGGGCGGAGCCGCGGATGACCGGGGTCTTGTCCCCGGGGAAGCCGTACTTGGTCAGCAGCTCCCGGACTTCCAGCTCCACCAGGTCCAGCAGCTCCGGGTCGTCGACCGCGTCGACCTTGTTCAGGAAGACCACGATGGTGGGTAGCCCCACCTGGCGGCCCAGGAGGATGTGCTCGCGGGTCTGGGGCATGGGGCCGTCGACCGCGGAGACCACGAGGATGCCCCCGTCCATCTGGGCGGCCCCGGTGATCATGTTCTTGATGTAGTCGGCGTGGCCGGGACAGTCGACGTGGGCGTAGTGGCGCGCGAGGGTCTCGTACTCGGCGTGGTGGACGTTGATGGTGACGCCGCGCTCCTTCTCCTCGGGGGCGTTGTCGATCTCCTCGTAGCTCTTGGCCTGGGCCAGGCCCTTGGCGGCCAGGACCTTCGTGATCGCGGAGGTGAGGGTGGTCTTGCCGTGGTCGACGTGGCCGATGGTGCCGATGTTCACGTGGGGCTTGGTCCGCTCGAACTTAGGCTTCGCCATTATTTCTTTTTCCCTCCTACGCCTCCGAGGCCACCCTCGAGGTTCTTCGGCACGCGTTCATACCGCGCTGGCTCCATGGTGTACGCCGCGCGCCCCTGCGAGAGCGAGCGGATCGCCGTGGCGTACCCGAACATCTCGCCCAGGGGCACGTAGCCGCGCATGATACAGGTGGATCCGCGATCCACGATGCTCTCCACCCTACCCCGGCGGGATTGGAAGTCGCCGATGATCGCCCCGCGGGTCTCCTGTGGCATCACCACATCGACCACCATGATCGGTTCCAGGAGGACCGGCCCGGCTTTCAGGACCCCTTGCTTGAAGCCTTCGATGGCCGCAATCTTGAACGCGATCTCCGAGGAATCCACATCGTGGTACGAGCCATCATGCAGGGTCACACTGACGTCAACGACCGGATAGCCGGCGTACGGCCCGGTCTTCGCAGCCTCCACCACGCCGTCCTCCACCGCGGGAATGAACTCCTTGGGAATCCGGCCTCCGACCACCTTATTGATGAACGTGATGCCGCTCTTGGGCTCCCCCGGCTCGATTTTGAACACGACATGGCCATACTGGCCGCGGCCGCCGCTCTGTTTGATGTGCTTGGATTCCACCTTCTCCACGACCTGCGTGATGGTTTCCTTGTACGCCACCTGCGGTTTTCCGGTGTTGGCTTCAACGTTGAACTCCCGCTTCATGCGATCCACCAGGATCTCCAGGTGCAGCTCGCCCATGCCTTCCATGAGGGTCTGTCCGGTTTCCTGGTTGTAGTGCACACGGAAGGTCGGGTCTTCGTCCTGCAGCCGGCCCAGCGCCGTGCCGAGCTTGTCCTGGTCCCCTTTAGTCTTCGGCTCGATGTACATGGCGATGACCGGCTCGGGGAACTGGATGCGCTCGAAGATCACCGGCGTGTCGTCGCGGCAGAGCGTGTCGCCGGTCGTGGTGTCCTTGAGGCCGACGCCGGCCGCGATGTCCCCGGCCTTGATCTCCTCGATCATCTCTTGTTTGTTCGCATGCATGCGCAGCAGCTTGCTCACGCGCTCCTTGCGGCGCTTCGTCGCGTTCATGATGGTCTCGCCGGACTTGAGCGCGCCGGAGTACACGCGCAAGAAGTACAGCTTGCCGACGTACGGGTCGCTGGCGATCTTGAACGCCAGCGCCGCGAAGGGCCCGGTCTCATCCGGCGACAAGGCGACCGGCTCGTCGGCATGCGGGCTGTGCGCCGGCGGGATCGGCACGTCCAGGGGCGAGGGCAGGTAGTCGCAGATCGCGTCCAGGATCAGCTGGACCCCGATGTTGCGGAAGGAGGCGCCGCAGAGGACCGGCACGAACCCGTGTTTGATGGTGGCGCTCCGGATGCCGGCCCGCAGCTCGGCTTCGGTCGGCTCCTGGTCGTGGATGTACTTGTCCATCAGCTGGTCGTCAAACTCGGACACGCCCTCCACAAGATCGTGGCGGTATTTGGCCGCTTGCTCCTTGAGCTCAGCGGGGATATCGAGGGTTTCCGGGGTGGCGGACGGATTTGCCGAATCGAACTTCACGCGCTTCATCGCCACCAGGTCGATGACCCCATCGAACTCGCCCTCACGCCCCACCGGGATCTGGAGCGGATGGGCCTTGGCGCCGAGCCGCTCGCGGATTTCTTTGAGCACGGCGTAGAAATCGGCGCCGATCCGGTCGAGCTTGTTGATGAAGGCCAGGCGCGGCACGTCGTATTTGTCCGCCTGCCGCCAGACGGTTTCCGACTGGGGCTCGACGCCCCCCACGCCGCAGAACACCACGACACAGCCATCCAGCACCTTGAGGCTGCGCTCCACCTCGGCGGTGAAGTCCACGTGGCCCGGCGTGTCGATCAGGTTGAACCGGTACTTGCGCCAGAAGCACGTGGTGGCGGCGGCCGTGATTGTAATGCCCCGCTCCCGCTCCTGCGCCATCCAGTCGAGGGAGGTGGTGCCTTCGTCGATCTCGCCGATCTTGTGGATGCGGCCCGTATAGAAGAGAATCCGCTCCGACGTCGTCGTCTTGCCGGCGTCGATGTGGGCGACGATCCCGAAGTTCCGGGTGTACGTCAGCCGCTCAACCGCGGATTGCGCGCTCTGGGTTTCCGCGGCCATGCCGGATCCGCTCACCACCGGTAATGCGCGAAGGCGCGGTTGGCTTCGGCCATCTTGTGCGTTTCTTCGCGCTTGCGCACCGCAGAGCCCTCGCCCTTGTACGCGCTCAGCAGCTCGTCGGATAGCTTCTTGGCCATCGGGACGCCGCGCCGGCTGCGCGCCGCGCTCCGCAGCCATCGCAGCGCCAGCGACATGCCCCGCTCGTGGCGCACCTCGATCGGAATCTGGTACGTGGCGCCCCCGACCCGGCGGGCCTTGAGCTCCACATGCGGGCGCACGTTCTCGATGGCTTTGTTGTAGACCGTCAGCACGTCGTTCGTGCCCACGGTCTTCTTGAGCCCGTCGAAGGCGTCATAGACGATCCGCTCGGCCACGGATTTCTTGCCGTCCTGCATGAGCATGTTGATCAGCTTCTGGACCAGCCGGTTGTTATAGCGGGGGTCTGGCGGCGTTTCGCTGCGCGCGGCGCGGCGTCGGCGCATCAGGCTTTCGCTTTCGCCGCAGCCGCCGGCTTAGCCGCGCTGCCGCCCTGCGGCGCCTTCGCGCCGTACTTCGACCGCGATTTGCGGCGCTGGTTGACGCCCGAGGCGTCCAGCGTCCCGCGCACGATGTGGTACCGCACGCCAGGCAGGTCTTTCACGCGGCCCCCGCGCACCAGCACGATGGAGTGCTCCTGCAGGTTGTGCCCTTCACCGGGAATGTAGGCGGTCACCTCGATGCGCGTGGTGAGCTTCACGCGGGCGATCTTGCGCAGCGCCGAGTTCGGCTTCTTCGGCGTCATGGTGCGAACCTGCACGCACACCCCGCGCCGCTGCGGCGAGGCCTTGAGCGCCGGCGCCTTGGTCTTCTTGCGCAGCGCCTCCCGGCCCTGACGGATGAGCTGGTTCACGGTGGGCATTAAGCGGCTGACTCCCCCTCAGCCGGCGCGGCCCCATCGCCGATCTCAGCGGTTTCCTCCGGCTCCGGTTCCACGTCTGGCAGCACTTCCGGGGCCACTTTGATCATCTCGCCGCCCCGGTTCGCGCCGAAGCCGGTGCCGGCCGGAATGAGGTGGCCCATGATCACGTTCTCCTTCAAGCCGACCAGCCCGTCCCGCTTGCCGCTGGTCGCCGCCTCGGTCAGCACCCGGGTGGTTTCCTGGAAGCTGGCGGCCGCGATGAAACTCTCGGTCGACAGGCTCGCCTTCGTGATGCCGAGCAGGATGGGGGTCCCTTGGGACGGCTTGCCGCCTTTCTCCTTCACGCGCTCGTTCTCCTGATGGAACTTCGTCTTGTCCACCTGCATGCCCATGAGGAACTCGGTGTCCCCCGGATCGTCGATGCGGATCTTCCGGAGCATCTGCCGGACGATCACCTCGACATGCTTATCATTGATTTTGACGCCCTGGGATCGGTAGACCTCCTGGATCTCGTTCACCAGATACTCCTGGAGGCCGCGCTCGCCGATGACGCGCAAGATGTCCTGCGGCACGATCGGCCCATCGGTCAGCGCCTGGCCGCTCTGGACATAGTCGCCCTTGTACATGTTCAGGTGCTTGCCGTGCGGGATCAGATATTCCTTGGTCATGCCCGAGCTGCTCTTGATGATGATGCGCCGCTGCCCTTTCTTTGCGGTGCCGAAATCCACGATGCCGTCGATCTCGGCGATGATCGCCGGATCCTTGGGCCGCCGCGCCTCGAACAGCTCCGCCACGCGCGGCAGACCGCCGGTGATATCCTTCGTCTGGCTGATCTTGCGCGCCGTCTTGGCGATCACGTCGCCGGTCTTCACGGTCTGGCCTTCCTTGACCAGCACATGCGCGCCGATGGGCAGCCCGTAGACCGCCAGCAGCTCGCCCTTCTCGGTTTCGATCACGATCTGCGGGTGGTAATCGCCCTTGTGCTCGACGATGATGCGGTTCGTGAGCCCGGTCGCCTCATCCACTTCTTCGCGCATGGTCAAGCCGGCGCGCACGTCCTCGAACCGCACCGCGCCGCTGAACTCGGTCAGAATCGGGGTCGTGTACGGGTCCCAGCGGACGAGCAGCTCGTCCTTGGCCACGGGTTCGCCGTCGCCTTTAGAGAGGACCGCGCCCTGCGGGATGCGGTGCCGCTCGAGCTCGCGGCCGTCCGAGTCGACGACCGACAGCTCGCCGTTGCGGTTGAGCACCAGCAGCTCTTCGGGCTTGGTTTTGACCGTCTTGAGATTGTGGAACTTCATCGTGCCCTTGTGCTTCGTCTTGAGCTGCGATTGCTCGACGACGCGGTGCGCGGTGCCGCCGATGTGGAAGGTCCGCATGGTCAGCTGGGTGCCGGGCTCGCCGATCGACTGGGCTGCGATGATGCCGACGGCCTCGCCGAGCTCGGCGGCCTGGCCTGTCGCCAGGTTGCGGCCGTAGCACTTGGCGCACGCGCCCTTCTCAGACTCGCAGGTCAGCACGCTGCGGATGCGGATCTTCTCGATGCCGGCCTGCTCGATCCGCTCCGCGATCTCCTCGGTGATCTCCTCGCCGGCGCGGACGAGCACCTCGTCGCTGACCACGTCCACGATGTTGTCCAGCGCCACGCGGCCGATGACGCGCTCCTTCAAGGGGACGATATCCTCGTCCCCTTCGCGGATCGGCGTCATCAAGATGCCGTTGAGCGTGCCGCAGTCCTCCTTGGTGATGATGACCTCTTGGGCCACGTCCACGAGCCGGCGGGTCAGATATCCGGAGTCCGCCGTCTTCAGGGCGGTGTCGGCCAGCCCCTTGCGCGCGCCGTGCGTGGAAATGAAGTACTCGTGCACCGTCAGGCCCTCGCGGAAGTTGGCGGTGATCGGGCTCTCGATGATGTCGCCGGAGGGCTTGGCCATGAGGCCGCGCATCCCGGCCAGCTGCCGCACCTGCTGCTCAGAGCCGCGCGCGCCCGAATCCGCCATCATGAAGAGCGGGTTATAGGTGTCGAAGTTCTCCATGACGTGGTCGGAGACTTCTTCCGTTGTGCGCATCCAGATGTCGATGATCTTGTTGGAGCGCTCGCCTTCGGTGATGAGCCCGCGCCGGTACTGGATCTCCACCTGCTCCACCTCGCGCATCGAGCGGCCGAGGATCTTGTCCTTGTCCGGCGGGATGACAAGATCGGCGATGGCGATGGACATGCCGGCCACGGTCGCCCACTCGAAGCCCAGGGTCTTGAGCGCATCGAGCAGATCCACCGTGCGCGCGTGGCCGCAAAGCCGGTAGACCTTGGTGATCAGCGAGGAGAGCCGGCCTTTGTCGATGAGCTCATTGACGAACCGGACTTCCGGCGGCAGCACGAGGTTGAAGAGCACGCGGCCCGGGGTGGCATCCAGGATCTGCCCTTCCCAGCGCAGCTTAACCTTGGCGTGCAGGTCCACCTGCTCATCCTGGTAGGCGAGGACCGCCTCCTCCATATCGCTGAAAATGAGGCCGTGGCCTTTGGCGCCCTCGCGCGCCTTCGTGAGGTAGTAGCAGCCCAAGATGATGTCCTGCGTGGGGGTGACGATGGGCTTGCCGCTGGCCGGCGAGAACAGATTGTTGGAGGCCAGCATGAGGATCCGGGCTTCGAGCTGCGCCTCGATCGAGAGCGGCACATGGACCGCCATCTGGTCGCCGTCGAAGTCCGCGTTGAACGCGGTGCAGACCAGCGGGTGCACGCGGATCGCCTTGCCCTCGATGAGCTGCGGCTGGAAGGCCTGGATGCCCAGGCGGTGCAGCGTCGGCGCGCGGTTGAGCAGCACCGGGTGATCCTTGATGACCTCATCGAGGATGTCCCAGACCTCGGTGCGCTCCTTCTCCACCATGCGCTTGGCGGTCTTGATGGTCTGCGCGAACCCCTGCTCGCGGAACTTGCGGATGATGAAGGGCTCGAAGAGCTCCAGCGCCATCTTCTTCGGCAGGCCGCACTGGTGCAGCTTGAGCTCCGGCCCGATGACGATGACCGACCGGCCGGAATAGTCCACGCGCTTGCCGAGCAGGTTCTGGCGGAAGCGTCCCTGCTTGCCCTTGAGCATGTCAGCCAGCGACTTGAGCGGCCGGTTCATGGGCCCGAGCACCGGCCGGCCGTGGCGGCCATTGTCGAAGAGCGCGTCCACCGCCTCCTGGAGCATGCGCTTCTCGTTGCGGATGATGATCTCCGGGGCCTTCAGCTCGATGAGCTTCTTGAGGCGGTTGTTGCGGTTGATGACGCGCCGGTAGAGGTCATTGAGGTCCGAGGTGGCGAACCGGCCACCGTCGAGCGGGACGAGGGGGCGCAGGTCCGGGGGGATGACCGGGATGGTCTTCAGGATCATCCACTCGGGCCGGTTGCCGCTCTTGCGGAAGGCCTCGATGATCCGCAGGTTCCTGGCGATGCGCTTCTGCGCCTGCTCCAACCGCTGCTTCTGGAGCTCGCGATGCATCTGCCGCGCCATCTGCCCCAGGTCCAAGGTGGTCAGCAGGTCGTGCACGGCCTCGGCGCCCATCTTGGCCGAGAACGTCTTGCCGTAGGTCTTGAGCGCTTCCTGGCACCGCTCCTCGGTGAGGATCTCGCGCACCTTGAGCGGGGTGCTGCCCGGGTCGGTGACCACAAAGGCCTCGTAGTAGAGGACGCGCTCCAGCTCGCGCATGGTCATATCCAGCAGCGCGCCCATGCGCGAGGGCACGCTCTTGAAGAACCAGATGTGCGAGACGGGCGCGGCCAGCTCGATGTGGCCCATGCGCTCGCGGCGCACCTTGGAGTGGGTCACCTCGACGCCGCAGCGGTCGCAGGTGATGCCCTTGTGCTTGATCTTGCGGTACTTGCCGCAGTTGCACTCGAAGTCCTTGGTCGGGCCGAAGATCCGCTCGCAAAACAGCCCGTCTTTTTCCGGCTTCAAGGTGCGGTAGTTGATGGTTTCCGGCTTGCGCACTTCGCCCTTCGACCAGCCGCGGATCACCTCGGGCGAGGCGATGCGGATCGTGATGGCGTCAAAGATGTTGACTTCGTCGGTCAGGCGGATCGTGGTCTCGGTCGTCATCGCTTGGCCTTGCTCGCTTCCCGGGCCGGCTTCTCTGAGCCGTCCCCGCCCTCGTCGGCGGTCACGCCAAGCGGCATGGAGGGCTGCTCCAGCTCGCGCTTGACCAATTTTTCAAAGAGCTCAGCGCCGGTCACCACGTGCTCCTTGCGCTCGAGCCGCACGTCCAGGCCCAGCCCCTGCAGCTCCTTGACCAACACGTTGAACGACTCAGGCACCGATGGTGACAGCGCGTGCTCGCCCTTCACGATCGCTTCATAGACCCGGGTGCGCCCCACGACGTCGTCGCTCTTGACCGTCAACAGCTCCTGGAGCGTGTAGGCAGCACCGTACGCCTCCAGCGCCCACACTTCCATCTCGCCGAAGCGCTGCCCGCCGAACTGCGCCTTGCCGCCCAGCGGCTGCTGCGTCACCAGGGAGTAGGGGCCGATGGACCGCGCATGGATCTTGTCGTCGACCAAGTGCACGAGCTTGATCATGTGCAGGTAGCCGACCACCGTGTCCTGGTGGAACGGTTCGCCGGTGAACCCGTCGCGCAGGCGGATCTTCCCGTGCGTCGGCAGCTTGGCTTTCTTGAGCTGCTCCTGGATCTCTTCCTCCGTGGCCCCGTTGAAGACCGGGCTGACCGCATGGAAGCCGAGGATCCGCGCGGCCCATGCCAGGTGCGTCTCCAAGAGCTGGCCGACGTTCATGCGCGAGGGCACGCCCAGCGGATTGAGCACGATCTCCACCGGGGTCCCGTCGGGCAGGAAGGGCATGTCGGACCCCGGCAGGATCTTGGCGATGACGCCCTTGTTGCCGTGGCGGCCGGCCATCTTGTCGCCCACCTGCACCTTGCGCTTCGAGGCCACCTGGACCACCACGCGCTTGAGCACGCCAGGCGGCAGCTCATCGCCGCGCTTGATCTTGTCGATCTCCAAGTCCTCTTCCGCGCGCAGCTCCCGGATGCTCTCATCGAAGAAATCGGCCACGCGCCGAATCTCGGCTTCGAGCCCGGGCTCGTCCTGGAGCTTCACGTCCGTGAAGTCGCATCGGGCGAGCTTCTTGAGGTCGCTCAGCTTGACCGTGCGGCCGGCTTCGATCAGGGTATCCCCGGTGTCCAGTTCGGTGAGCACCGAGGAGAGCTTCTTGCCATCGAGCAGCTTGACGAGCTTCTCCAGCCGCTCCTCGACGAGCTTCGCGATCTGCGCGCCGAAGGTCTTGCGGATGGCTTCGATCTGCTCGTGCTCCTGTTCCTGCTCCGGCTTGGTCTTGGGCCGCGCGCCCTTCCGCGTCAGGATCTTGACATCGATGACGATGCCCTCGATGCCGGCCGGCACGCGCAGGCTGGTGTCCCGCACGTCCTCGGCCTTCTCGCCGAAAATCGCGCGCAGCAGCTTCTCCTCCGGTGTCAGCTCGGTTTCGCTCTTGGGCGTCACCTTGCCGACCAGGACGCTGCGCGGGCCGACCTCGGCGCCGATGCGCACGATGCCCTGCTCATCCAGATCCTTGAGCGCCTCCTCGCCGATGTTCGGGATGTCCCGGGTAATCTCTTCGTTGCCCAGGCGCGTCTCACGCGCCTCCACTTCGAACTCCTCGATGTGGATGGACGTGAAGGTGTCCTCCTTCACGAGCCGCTCGCTGATCAGAATCGCGTCCTCGAAGTTGTAGCCGCGCCAGGGCATGAACGCCACCAGCACGTCCCGGCCGAGGGCCAGCACGCCGTGGCTGGTCCCCGGCCCGTCCGCGATGACCTGCCCCTGCTTGACCTTCTGCCCGGGCTGCACGACCGGCACCTGGTTGAGGCACGTGTTCGCGTTCGAGCGCTGGAATTTCTTGAGCTCGTAGGTGTGCCGGCCGATGACGATGCGCTGGGCATCGGCATGGCTCACCGCGCCGTCTTCTTTTGCGGTGATGCAGGCGCCGGAATCGATGGCGACCCGGTTCTCGATGCCTGTCGAGACCAGCGGCAGCTCGGTGGCCATCAGCGGCACGGCCTGCCGCTGCATGTTTGACCCCATGAGCGCGCGGTTGGCGTCATTATGCTCCAGGAACGGGATCAAGGCGGCGGCGATGCTCACCGTCTGGTTCGGCGAGACGTCCATGTACTCGACCTGATCCGGCGGCAGCAGCATGATGTTGCCCCGGTGGCGGCAGCTCACGGAGTCATCGACGAACCGGTTGGCCTTCGTGAGGGCGCTGCTGGCCTGGGCGATCGCATGACGGTCTTCAAGATCGGCGGTCAGATAATCGATTTTGTTCGTGACGACGCTGTGCTCGACTTTGCGGTAGGGGGTCTCGATGAAGCCGTGCTCATTGATGCGGGCGAACACGGTGAGCGAAGAAATCAGCCCGATGTTCGGGCCTTCCGGGGTCTCGATCGGGCAGATGCGGCCGTAGTGCGAGGGGTGGACGTCCCGGACCTCGAACCCGGCCCGCTCTCTCGAGAGCCCGCCGGGGCCGAGCGCCGAGAGGCGGCGCTTGTGCGTGAGCTCGGCCAGCGGGTTGGTCTGGTCCATGAACTGCGAGAGCTGGGAGCGCGCGAAGAAATCCCGCACGACCGACGCGACGAGCTTGAAATTGACCAGGGTGTGCGGCAGCACTTTCTCCAGGTCGTAGACGGCCATGCGCTCCCGGATGGTGCGCTCCAGGCGCTCGAGCCCCACGCGAAACTGGTGGTACAGGAGCTCGCCCACGGACCGGACCCGCCGGCTGCCGAGGTGGTCGATATCATCGATCTCGCCTTCGCCGCGGCGCAGGCCGAGCAGGTACTTGATGACCTGCACGACCGTCTGCCCGCTGAGCAGCCGCGCGTCCAGCGTCTCGTTCATGCTCAGCTTGCGGTTGAGCACGTACCGGCCCACGCTGCCGAGGTCATAGCGGCGCGGATCCAAAAAGAGGCGCTGGATCAGCGCCTCGGCCGACGGCAGATTGACGAGATCGCCCGGGCGCATCCGGCGGAAGATATCCAGCAGCGCCTCGGTGCGGGTGGTCGTGTGGTCCTTCTCGAGCGTCTTCAGAATCTCGGCCGGCGCCTCGCTCACGAGCCGCAGCTCGCGCTTGCCGCTCTGCCAAATGGTGTCGAGCCATTCCTCGCTGATCTTGGTCCCGGCCCGCAGGATGATCCGGCCGGTGGACGGATCCGCGATGCGCTCGCCCAGGAAGCTGCCGACCAGCGGCTTGAGGTCCTCCGGCTCGCCGAAGCTCACCGTCTCGGTCTTGCCGAAGGCGTTGAGGATGTCCTCATCCGTCGAGTAGCCCAGGGCGCGCAAGAGGATCGTGCCGACGATCTTGCGCCGCCGGTCGATGGAGACATGCAGCACGTCGGCCATATCGAAGTCGAGCTCCACCCAGGCGCCGCGGTACGGGATGATGCGCGCGGAGAAAAGCCGCTTGCCGGTGGCATGCACCAGCACTTCGAACGTCACCCCAGGCGAGCGGTGCAGCTGGCTAACGACCACGCGCTCATCGCCGTTGATCACGAAGGTGCCGACGTCGGTCATCAGCGGGATCTCGCCGAAGTAGACTTCCTGTTCCTTGGTCTCCTTGGGCCCGATGAGGCGCAGCTTGACCTTGAGCGGGGCGGCATAGGAGAGGCCGTTGCGCAGGCATTCGTTGACCACGTACTTCGGCTTGCCCAGCGCGTAGTGGACGAAATCCAGCCGGTAGGTTTTGTCCGGGCTCTCGATCGGGAAGGTCTCGAGGAATGCGGCCTGCAGCCCGACATTCTGCCGTTTGTGCTTCGGCACCTCCAGCTGCAGAAAGTCCCAGTAGGAGCGCTTCTGGACCTCAACCAGGTCCGGCGGCGCCAGGCCTTCCGTGAGTTTCGCGAAACTGACGATTTTGCTCATGCGACCACCCCGAAGCCGATGTTACTTGAGCTGCACTTGAGCGCCCGCGGCTTCCAGCTTCTTCTTGATCTCCTCGGCTTCCTCTTTCTTGGCCCCGGTCTTGACCGGCTTTGGCGCGGATTCCACTAGTTCCTTGGCTTCCTTGAGTCCGAGATTGGTGACGGTGCGGATCTCCTTGATCACCTGAATTTTGTTCGCCCCGGCGCTGGCCAGGATGATGTCGAAGGCCGTTTGCTCTTCAGCCGGCGCGGCAGCACCACCGGCTGCGGCCGGTCCGGCCGCCACGGCCACGGGCGCGGCGGAGATGCCAAACGTCTCCTGCATCGCCTTGGAATAGCTGGCCAGTTCCAGGGCGGTCATTTGCTTCGTGAGCTCCAAGGCCTGTGAGACGCGTTCCGTCAGCTCTGGCATGCGGGTCTCCTCCTCTGCGTGTCGTGTGTCAGTGTATCGGTGCTACGCCGCCGGCAGCGCCGGGAGGCGCGCCGGCATCGGGCGCTGGCGTGCTGGGCGCTGCGGGCGCGCTGCCCTGCGCGGCAGCCGGCGCCTGGGCCGCGGCGTGCGGCTGCGGCTCGGCCGCGCGCTTGGTCGCCAGTTGATCCAGGCCGCGGATCAGGTCCCCGATCAACCGCTCCACGGTCATGATCACGCTGGCGATCGGCGACTCCACCGTCCCGATGACGTGAGCCAACAGCACCGGCTTCGGCGGCAGCGACGCCAGCTCCTTGACGCGCCGCTGGTCGAAGAGCTGCCCATCGATGACCGCGCCCTGCACCGCCAGCTGCTCCTCATGGGCCTTGTGGAATTCGACCAGCAGCTTGGCGGTTTGCAGCACGTCGTCGCCGGAGAGCACGAACGCGACCGACCCCTGGAGCAGCGCCTCCACACCATCGAGCTGCAACCCTTGGAGCGCGCGACGGCCCAGCCGGCGCTTCATCAGGATGAGACGGCCCTGCGCGCCGTGCAATTTCATGCGCAGGCTGTCGGCGTCGCTGGCCGGCAGGCGGTTGATGCTGGTCACAAAAAAGTTGGGCTGCTGGGCCAGCCGATTCGTGAACTCGGTCACGCTGGCTTCCTTGACCATGCGCCCGACGTTGGCCATCAGCGCTCCTCGGCAACCTCGGTTTCCAAGCCTTCGGTCTTGAGCGGAATGCCGGGGCTCATCGTGCTGGAAAGCACGACCCGCTTAATCATGCGGCCTTTGGTGGTGGCGGGTCTGGCGCGGACGATCGCGTCCAGCGCCGCCCGGCTGTTTTCAGCCAAGCGCTGCGGCTCAAACGACCGCTTGCCGATGACGAAATGGATATTCGCAAGCTTGTCCATCTTGAACTCGACTTTGCCCTGCTTCAACTCGTTGATGGCCTTCGCCACGTCGGCCGTGACCGTGCCGGCTTTAGGGTTCGGCATCAGGCCCCGCGGCCCGAGGATCTTGCCAAGCCTGGAGACCTCGCGCATGAGCTCCGGCGTGGCGACCGCCACGTCAAAATCCAGCCAGCCATCCTGCACCTTGCTGATCAGCTCAGCCCCGCCCACCACGTCCGCCCCGGCCTCTTTGGCCTTCAGCTCATCCTCGCCTTTGCAAAACACGGCGATGCGGCGGGTCTTGCCGGTGCCGTGCGGCAGGGTGACGGTGCCGCGCACCACTTGGTCGGTTTTCTTTGGGTCGATGTCCAACGCCACGGACAGCGCCACGGACTCATCGAACTTGGCGGCCGGCATCTGCTTGAGCACCTGCACCGCGCCCTCAAGGGTGTAGGAGGCCTTCCGGTCCACCAGCTTTGCGGCCTCTGCGAATCGCTTGCTCGCCATCACTCCGTCACGTCAATGCCCATGCTGCGCGCCGTGCCGGCGATCATCGCGGCCGCAGCGGCCACATCGTGGGTGTTCAGGTCGATCTGCTTCTGTTTCGCGATTTCGGCGATCTGCGCGCGGGTAACCTGCCCGGCCTTTTCCCGCGGGGTGTTGCCAGAGGCCTTGGCGATGCCGCAGGCTTGCTTGAGCAGCACGGACACTGGCGGGCTCTTGACGATGAACGTAAACGAGCGGTCCTCATAAATGGTAATCACCGCCGGCAGCACCAGCCCTTCCTTGCCCTTGGTGTCCTCGTTGAACTTCTTGCAGAACTCCATGATGTTCACGCCGTGCTGGCCCAGCGCAGGGCCCACCGGCGGCGCAGGGTTGGCGGCCCCGGCCGGACAGTAGAGCTTGATGATGGCTTTGACTTTTTTAACGGCCATGGGAAAAAGTGTCAGGCACTTTTTGAGCGCGAACATCGAGCGGAAAAAGTGCCTGACACTTTTTCATCATAACCGCTCAACCTGCCAGAATTCCAATTCCACCGGGGTCTGCCGCCCGAAAATCGAGACGAGCACCTTCAGCTTGCCGCGGGCCGTATTCACTTCCTCGATGCTGCCGCTGAAATTCGTGAACGGGCCTTCGATCACCCGCACGCCCTCGCCCCGCTGGAACGTGACGCGCGGACTGGGTTTGTCCTTCCGCTCTTCGGTCTGCCGGAGGATCTCAGCCACTTCTTCCTGCGACAGCGAGACCGGGCGGCGCCCGGCGCCGATGAACCCGGTCACGCCCTGCGTGGTGCGGACCAAGTGCCAGCTCTCATCGGTCATCTCCATTTCAACCAGGATGTAGCCGGGAAAAAACTTGCGCTCGGAGATGCGCTTCTTGCCGGACCGCACCTCGGTCACGCGCTCGGTCGGCACCAGCACGGTGCCGATTTGCCCGCCAAGCGGCGATTGTTGTTTCTTGCCTTCCAGGCTTTGCTTGACCTTGAGCTCCTGGCCGGTCTGGGTGTGGATGATGTACCACTGCTTGGTGCCGGTCGCCTCGGTCACGGTCCGCCCCTCCGTGCCGTCTGTCACCGGAGCACGATCCGGGCCGCGACGGACAGCACCTGATCCCAGATAAAGATGTAGGCCGCCAGAATGGCGACCCCGACGAACACCACCAGGGCCGATCCGATCAACTCTTCCCGGCCTGGCCAGGCAACCTGCTGCAGCTCTTCCCGGACGCCGGCTAAAAACGCCGTGAAGCGGGCGACGGATTGCGCCATCACAAGAGCAGGAGCGGCAGGAGTCGAACCTGCAGTTCCGGTTTTGGAGACCGGTGGTTTACCGTTAACCGACGCTCCTGTGATCGC
>JAHFGU010000110.1 GCA_023247285.1 Candidatus Omnitrophota bacterium | reverse complement strand
ACGCGCAGCGGGGTGACGGGGGTGGCGATGAGCTGCGAGCGGCTGTGCTGGATGCGGCCGGCCCCGGCGACGGCGCCGTAATTCTTGAACCACAGCGCGTAGCGGAACCGCGGGTCGCGCTCAAGGTCCATCATGCGCGTGATGCCCGCGTGGAACGCGGCGTGCAGCTGCTCCACCGGCAGGTCGGCGGCGTTGCTGATGTGCTCCGGGGTTTCGATGATGAGCTCGTGCGCGCCGATGCCGTTCATGAGATCGTACATGCCCTTGGCCCGCCGGTCCAGCTCGCCCTCGATACGGAGCACGGGGTTGACGCTGGGGATCACGCGGACCTTCCAGCCAGGCTGGTTCGGCGGCGAGCCGCCTTCGCGGACGGCGAAAATCTCCGGCTGGGTGCTGGCTTCGTGCTGCCGGCAGAACGGGCAGTCGGCCGCAGGCAGCGGGTCTTCCCGCGAGGCGAGAAAATCCACCGGGCGCTTGGCGCGTTCAGTCGCGATGATCACCCAGCGGCCGATGAGCGGGTCTTTCCTCAACTCAGGCATGCGCATCCTTTCTGGCTGACGGGGAAAATTGCCGGCCTGGCTCGACGCGGTGGCCGGCCAGGAACTCCTGCGCGCGCATCCGGCGCTTCCCTGCCGGCTGCAGCTCGAGGATCTCCAGCGCGCCGCGTCCGGTGCCGACGCGCAGCGCGCTGCGGGTTTCCACGATCATCCCCGGCGCCATTCCGGCCGGTACCGCCTCGGCGCTGACGCGGGCCGCGCAGACCTTCAGCGGCAGCGGACCCAGCGCCGTCGAAGCGCCCGGCCAGGGCTGGGTCGCGCGCACCAACCGGGCAATGACGTCAGCAGGCGCCTGCCAGTCGATCTGGCCCTGCGCCTTGGTCAGCTTCGGCGCAGACGTCGCCTGCTGCGCGTCCTGCGGCACCGGCCTGGCTTGGCCGCGCTCGATGGCATCCAGCGCCCGCAGCGCGGCGGCTGCCCCGAGGCGCGCGAGCCGCTCGCCAAGCTTGACGGCGTCTTCATCGGGCGCCACCGCAGTCCGCTCCTGCTCCAGGATGGCGCCCGCGTCCAACTCCTCCGTCAACTGGTAGATCGTCACGCCGGTTTCCGCCTCGCCGTTCAAGATCGCCCACGCGATCGGGGCCGCCCCCCGGTATTTCGGCAGCAGCGACGGATGCACCCCGATCATGCCGCGCGGCGGCGCGTCCAGGACGCTGCGGCTGATGAGCCGTCCATACGCGGCCACCACCCCGATCTCGGGCTGCGCTGCGGCCAGCACTGCGGGCTCAAGCCGGGCCGGCTGCGCGACGGGAATCTTGAGCCGCTGGGCTGCCTGCTTGACCGGCGGCGGCTCCACGAGCTGACCCCGTCCCCTAGGCGTATCCGGCTGGGTCACGCAGAGCACGACCGTATGGCGGGATGATGAAGCCAACGCATCAAGAATCGGAACGGCAAATGCCGAAGTCCCAAACACGGCCACCCGCATCCGGACGCAGCCGCGTCACGACACCGCGGCCACGCCAGCGACGCCGGCCAATTCATCTGCGCCGGCCGACGCGTCGCCGGGCTGCGCGCAGCCTGCCGCGGCGGATGTCCTCAGCGCGCGCCACCGGGCGTGCGCCCGCCGGCGGCGGAACCACGAGAGCCGGTCCACGAACAAGCGGCCGGAGAGATGATCCAGCTCATGCTGCAGCACGATGGCCAAGAGCCCATCCGCATCCACCGTGAAGAGCTGCCCGTCCAGGTCCTGAGCGCGCAGCCGCACGCGCGCCGTCCGGCTGACGCGGTCCCACACATCGGGCAGGCTCAGGCAGCCTTCCAGGATGCTGGCCCGGCCGCCGCGCGGCTCGATCGCCGGGTTGACCGCGATGAGCTCGCGCCCCAGGCGCTGCGAGGGATTGGCCACGAACACCTGCACGTCCCAGCCGATCTGGGGCGCGGCCAGCCCGATGCCGTCGCTGGCGCGCATGGTCTCGATGAGATCCTGGGCGAGGCGGCGCAGATCGCCGGAAAAGCGCGCAACCGGCCGCGCAGACCTGCGCAACACCGGATCGGGCTCGAGCCGCAGCGGCTGCATGCTCATCCCCGCTATTCTAACGGCCGGATGCGAAATTGCAATCTGCTATAATCCTCGCATGCCGGCGATCGTGCCCACGAACCTGCAGCCCTATTTCGACAAGGGCATCCAGGCCTACACGCAGGGGGCGTACGAGTACGCGATCGACCTGCTGACCTTCGTGATCAAGCACGCGCCCGACGCCACCGAAGCCCGCCGCTATCTCCGCCTGGCCATCCAGAAGCAGCTCGCGCGCCGGCCGCCCTCCGCCGTGGAGGAGCTGCTCATGGCCGCGCTCACTTTGCCAGTGCGGCTTTGGGCCATCGCCTGCCAGCTCCAGGGCAGAACGCGGCAGGCGATCGGGCTCTACGAGTGGCTCCTCTACCGGCTGCCGCGGTCCACCGGATTGCTGATGCGTTTGGCCGCCACGCTCTCCCGCAGCGGCATGGACGACGCCGCACTCCAGACTTACGAGGAAGTCCTGGCGGCCGACCCGAACCATCTGGGCGCGCTGCGCAAGCTGGCCCGCGTCGCCATGAAGCGCGGCAACGACGCGCAGGCCCGGCAGTGCTTCGAGCGCATCCTCAAGCTGCATCCGGGCGACCTGGAGGCGCAGCAGAGCCTGCGCAATCTCGACGCCCTCGGCACCCTGAAGAAAGGCTTCGCCTCCTAATTCGGTGGCTGCCCCTGAATTAGACAGGGTCCACATCCACCAGCACCGGCAGGCCGCGGAATTTCCTGCCAGGCTCCAGCACCCGCCGCACGAGTGCGACCATCGGTCCCGCATCCCGATGTTTGAGGACCAGGCAGACGCGATAGGTCCGGCGCAGCCGCGCCACGCGGTGCGGCGCCGGCCCCAGCACCGTAATCCGCGAGGCGCGCCCGGCATGGCGCAGCCGGTCGGCGAGCGCCCGCGCGGCTTCCTGCACGCGGGCGAGCGTCTGCCCCAGCAGCGTCAGCTCCACCAGATGCACGAAGGGCGGCAGGCGCAGCTGGCGGCGCATCCGGATCTCTTCCTCGTAGAACCGGCGGTAGTCATGGTGCTGCGCGGCCCTGATCGCGTAGTGCTCCGGGCAGAAGGTTTGGACCAGCACGCGGCCCGGCTGCTCCCCCCGGCCGGCGCGCCCGGCCATCTGCGTGAGCAGGTCGAAGGTCCGCTCCCCGGCGCGGAAATCCGGCAGGTTCAGCGCGGTATCGGCGGAGACGACACCGACCAGCGTCACCTGCGGGAAGTCGTGCCCCTTCGCGATCATCTGCGTGCCGACGAGCAGGCCCAGCTCGCGGTTGCGCATCGCGTCATAGAACGCCTGATGGCTCTCGGGACGCCGCGTCGTGTCCCGGTCCATCCGGCCGATCGCCGCCAGCGGAAACAGCCGGTGCAGCTCGGACTCCACCCGCTCGGTTCCGGCCCCGCGCAGCTTCACGTAGCCCTTGCGGCACTCGGCGCAGACGTCTGGCGGCGGCTGCTGGAAATTGCAGTAGTGGCACAGCAGCGCGCGGAGGCCTGCGTGGTAGACGAGCGGCACCGAGCACCGCGCGCACCGGCTCACCGCGCCGCAGGCCTGGCACTGCGCCACGCGCGCGAACCCGCGGCGATTGAGCAGCAGCAGCGCCTGCTCGCCCCGCTCGACCGCCTGCTCGAGCGCGCGCCGCAGCCGGCTGGAGAGCGGGCCGGCGCGACGCCGCATCGCCAGCTCCTCGCGCATGTCCACGATTTCCACCGCGGGCATGGCGCGCCCGCCGACGCGGGCCGGCAGCGGCACCAGCCGGTCCCTGCCCTGGCGCGCCGCGTAAAAGCTTTCAATGGACGGGGTCGCGGTGCCCAGCACGACCACGGCGCCGGCCAGCCCGGCGCGGGCGCGCGCGACGTCGCGGGCATGATAGCGCGGCACGCCCTCTTGCTTGTACGTCGGCTCATGCTCCTCATCCACGATGATGAGGCCCAGCCGGCGCACCGGCGCGAACACCGCCGAGCGGGCGCCGACGACGATGCGGCAGGCCCCGCGCAGCGCGGCGGTCCAGGCGGCCGCGCGCTGCGAGGCCGTCAGCCCGCTGTGCCAGACTACCACCTGGCCCGGGAAGCGCCGCGTGAAGCGATCGACGGCCTGCGGGGTCAGGGCGATTTCCGGGATGAGACAGATCGCGGACCGTCCCTGCGCGAGCACCTGGCTGATCGCGCGCAGGTACAGCTCGGTCTTCCCTGACCCGGTGACGCCGTTGAGCAGCACGGTCCGGGCGCGGCCGCCCCGCAGCAGCCGCGTGAGAATCCGCAGCGCGCGGTCCTGATCGGCACTCAGCGTGATGCCGTTGGCGCCCTCCGGCACGACCGCCCCCGCAAGAGGAGCCTCGGACTTCTTGACGCGCAGCTGCGCGGGCACCATCGCCGCGAGCGCCTCGCCCAGGCTGCAGCAGTAATAGCGCGCCATCCACTGGGCCAGCGCCCACCGCTCCTCGGCGATGACCGGCGCAGGATCCAGCACGCGCCGCAGCGGCTTCAGCCGGCTGGCCGGGATCGGGCTCGCCTCCAGCAGCTGCAGCACCATGCCGACGCGCTCCCGCGGCCCGAAGGGGGCTGCCACGCGCATGCCCGGCTGGAGCGACGCCTGCGCCGCCGGCGGGACAAGGTAGTGGAAGGCGCGCTCGAGGGGAAGATTGAAGGCGACTTCAGCGATCATGGGCCGACGGGTCCTGCCGCTCCGCACCCCGCGTCCGTCCTCGGCGGAGATGGTCCGCGGCGCATCTCATTCGCGAGAATCTTGAGCAGCTTCATCGTTCATTGTTCGAGGAGGCGCTTCACCAGCTTGAGGTCGGCCCACGCGAATTTCTTGGCCGGCGGGTTGCGCAGCAGGTACGCGGGATGGAACGTGGGCACCAGCGGCATGCCGCGATACTCGAGGACCTGCCCCCGCACTTTCGTGATGGCGGTGTACGGCCCGATGAGCGCCTTCGCCGCGACCGCGCCCAACACGCAAATCACCGCGGGACGGATGATGGCCAGCTGTTGCTCAAGGAACGGCAGGCAGGCTTCCACCTCTTCCGGCAGCGGCGTGCGGTTGCCCGGCGGGCGATCCTTGAGCACGTTGCAGATGTAGACCTCCTCGCGGCGCAGGCCCATCGCTTGGATCATCTTGGTGAGGAGCTGGCCGGCCGCGCCGACGAACGGCACGCCCTTGAGGTCTTCGTCCCGGCCCGGCGCTTCGCCGACGAACACAAGCCTGGCATCCGGGGATCCATCGCTGACGACCGGATGCGTTCGCGTGCGGTAAAGCGGGCAGCGCGTGCAGGCGGCCACCGCGTCGGCCAGCTGCGCCAGCTGCGCGCGCTTGTCCGCGGCATGACCAGGCGCAGCCCCCGCAGCGGGTGGTGCCTCGCTACGCCCATGCGGCACCCAGCGCACGCCGAGCTGCTGCAGCCCCTCGATGTGCTGGCGCACCACGCGCGCCAGGCGCTG
>JAHFGU010000109.1 GCA_023247285.1 Candidatus Omnitrophota bacterium | reverse complement strand
CGAGGCCGAGGTGCGCGCGGCGGCGCTGGCCGACCCGCAAGTCCAGCGCTTCGTCGACGGGCAGCCGGTCAAGCAGGTGATTGTCGTGCCGAAGCGGTTGGTGAACGTCGTGGTGGGATGATCCCGCGCCGCCTGATCGCGGCGTGCGCGGCGATCGCTGCCGGCATCGGGGGCGGTGGCCTGGTCGCCGCCGATACGCTCTATTTCAAGGACGGCAAGACGCGCACCGCCCCGATCCGCCGGCGCACCGACCAGGCCGTCACGCTCGACTGGTACGGCGTGCCGGTGACGTACTGGCTCAACGAGATCGAGCGGATCGAGCCCGGCGACTCCGAGACCGCGGAAGCCTCTTCCACGCCGGCAGCCGGGTTGGTCCCGGCGGCCGCGTCGGCGCCTGCCGTTCGTGCGCCGTCGGCGCCAAGGCTTGCGCCGGCAATGCCGGCGGCCAAGGCGCCCACGCTTCCGGCGCGCGGGCG
Source organism: Candidatus Omnitrophota bacterium (assembly GCA_023247285.1). The sequence goes on along the minus strand of JAHFGU010000109.1, from coordinate 5,072 downwards.
TCCCGATCCGGCGGCGGACCTGATCGACGAGATCCTGCGGCGCTCCGGCATGCTTGAGCAGCTCGCGCACGTGACGCCGCTGGTTGAAGACCGGCTGGCCCAGCACGACGACGCGCAGCCATCGCCGGCGCAGGGCCGGATGGTTCGGGACGCGCTCGCGCGCGCGTTCTCGCCATCCGCGCTCGCGGCCGTCGTCCGCGCGCGCTTCTTGGATACGGCCGAGCTGTACCGGGATTCGGCGGTGCTGGGGTGGCTGCGGTCCCCGCAGGCGCAGCGCATGATCGCCAATGAGCTCGGTGCAGCCAATCCATCGGCCGATGCCGTGGCGGCGTTTGCGGCCGGGCTGCAGGCGCACCCGCTCCAGGAACGGCGGCTTCAACTCATCAGGCGGCTGAACGCCGCGACCCGTGCCTCAGAGGATGCGCGGGCTGTCAATCTGGCCGTCGCCGACGCGGTGCTCCGCGCGCTCGACGCCGCCGATCCGGCGCACCGCCGGCCGCCCGGATGGAACGCGGAGCTGGAACAGGTCCGCGCGCAATCCGAGGGCCTGCTGTCCCATCAGACCGAGCTGTACTTTCTCTTCGCGTATCGGGCTGTCGCCGACGACGCGCTGGAAGCGTATGTCCGCTTCTGGGAGTCGGACTTAGGCAGGGCTTTCCACGCGCGTTCGACCGCGGCCCTCCTCGAGAGCCTCACGGAGGCGGGCGAGGCGGCTGCGCGCGACGTGCAGGCTGCCGGCGAAGGCGGGCGCTGATGTGGGCGCGGCAGCGGCGCACGCTCGCGTGGGTCGGGCTGGCTGCGCTCGCAGGGCTCGCGGCGATTCGGCCAGGGCATGCGGCTTGGCCCGCGCGTTTCGCGCGCGAGCCGGCTTGGGATCAGGCGCTGGCGAGCGCAGGGCGGATTGACGTCAACACCGCTGGTGTAGCAGAATTAGAGCGGCTGCCGGGCATCGGCCGCGCGTTGGCGGAGCGGATCGTTGCCGAGCGGCAGCGGGGCGGCCGGTTTGGCGCGCCGGCAGAGTTGGCCCGCGTGCGGGGCATCGGCCCGCGCACGGTCGAGGCGATCCAGGACCGGCTGCAGCGTTAACGGAGACCCTGCGCATGGGCAATCTCGGGCTCTCAGAACTCGCGGTGATCTTCATCGTTGCCTTGGTCGTGATCGGGCCGCGCCGGCTGCCGGAAGTGGCGCGCGCGCTGGGCGAGGCGGTCCGCGCCTTTCAGGACGCGATGCACGGGAAAAGATCAGGGCCGAAGGGCGAATGATCCCCCCACCTGCCGCCATCCCGCCCGCAGGCGGTCCGGCCAGCGATCACGGATTTCCGCGTCGCCGCTGGCCCGGCGGCGCTCCGAGCGTTGTGTGTCGCATGCGCCGCCCCCGGCAGGTGGGGGGATGAACTCCGTCATGCGCCAGCAGCTGGTGGAGGCGGCGGGGGACGTGCAGACGCGGGAAATCCTCACCTTCCTCTATCGCGATCATCCGCAGGGCGCCCCGTTCGAGGGACTGAAGGAGATGCTGTTCCTCCACGAGGGATTCGAGGAGGCGCGGCTGACCAAGCTGGTGGCGACCAACATCCTGGCGTTCGACGGCAAGCGGTACAAGGTCGCGGCGGATGCCCGCGTCGTGCTGGACCGGGACTCCACCATTCTGATGGATGAATTCCTGCGCGAATGAGAAAAAGTGTCAGGCACTTTTTCCTGCGCGAATGACCCGGGTGTTCACCGTCGGCTCCGCCGCCCCGGCCAGCCTCAGGCTGGAGCTGGAGCGCGACCTCAATGAGGCGCAGCGTGCCGCGGTGACCTGCGGACCCGGGCCGAAGCTGGTCATCGCCGGCGCTGGGTCAGGCAAGACGCGCACCATCACCTACCGCGTGGCCTACCTCATCGCCGGCGGCGTCCACCCCGCGCAGCTCCTGCTCGCGACCTTCACGAACAAGGCCGCCCGCGAGATGCTCGGCCGCGTCGAGGCGCTGATCGGCGGCGAGGCCTCCGGCATCTGGGGCGGCACCTTCCACGCGCTGGGCAACCGGCTGCTGCGGCAGCACGCCCCGCTCCTCGGGCTGCAGCCGAACTACTCCATCCTGGATGAGGAGGACCAGCGGGATCTGCTCAAGGTCTGCGTCACCGACGCGAAGGTGAAGACCGACGACAAGCGCTTCCCCTCGCCGGCGGTCATCGCCGACCTGCTCAGCATGGCGTTCAACACGCAGCGGCCGATGTCGGCGGTGGTGGAGGAGCGCGCGCCGCACTTCGCGATGTGGGTGGACGAGCTGGTGCGCGTGGGCCAGCGCTACGACGCCAAGAAGCGCGCGGCCAACGCGGTGGACTACGACGACCTGCTGCGCTTCTGGCTGCGCCTGCTCGAGGACCGGCCCGAGGTGGCGCAGCGGCTGGGCGCCCAGTTCCGCCACCTGCTCGTGGACGAGTACCAGGACACGAACCTGATCCAGGCGCAGATCGTCGAGCGGCTGGCCGCGCACAACGGCCGCAATCTGATGGTGGTGGGCGACGATGCGCAGAGCATTTATGCGTTTCGTGGAGCCAACTACGACAACATCCTCCAGTTCCCCGAGCGCAACCCGGGCACCGAGGTCTTCAAGCTCGAGGTGAACTACCGCTCCACGCCCGAGATCCTGGATTTTACCAACGCGAGCATCCTGCACAACCAGCGCCAGCACCGCAAGACGCTGGTCGCGCACCGGGGGCGGGGCAGCCTGCCGGTGGTCATCCCGCTCAACGACGTCTACCAGGAGGCGGCCTTCGTGGCCGAGCGCATCCTCCAGCTGCGCGACGAGGGCGTGGCGCTGGCCGAGATGTCGGTGCTCTACCGCGCGCACGCGCACTCCTCGATCCTCCAGGCGGAGCTCATCAAGCGGAACATTCCGTATGACGTGCGCTCGGGCGTGCGCTTCTTCGAGCAGGCCCACATCAAGGACGTGAGCGCCTTCCTGAAAATCCTCGAGAACCCGTGGGACGAGGTGGCGTGGCGCCGGCTGTGGCTGATGCTGCCGCGCATCGGCAACGCGACCGCGGCCAAGCTCTGGGGCCGGATCGCCGCCGCCGCCAACCCGCTCGATGCGGCCGTCGACCCGTCGCTGCGCGCGCAGGTGCCGCCCGCCGCGCAGCCGGCGCTCCAGCGCTTCCAGCAGGACCTCCGGGCGCTGCGGGCCGCCACCCCCGACCAGCCGCCGGCAGCGCTGATCCGCCTCGTGCTGGAGACCGCGTACCCGGAGTACCTGAAGGCGACGTACGACGCCTACCAGTCGCGGCTGGAGGACCTTGAGCAGCTGGCGGTGTTCGCCCGCCCGTACCGCACGCTGCGCGGGCTGCTCTCCGAGCTGGTCCTCTTGGGCGAGCTCTACGGCCAGGAGGTGCGCGCCGGCGGGTCCACCGACGAGGAGCGGCTCGTGCTGAGCTCGGTTCATCAGGCCAAGGGGCTTGAGTGGCGGGTCGTGTTCGTGATCCGGATGTGCGAGGGCCAGTTCCCGTCGGAGATCGCGCTGCGCGAGGCCGAAGGCGAAGAGGAGGAGCGGCGCATCTTCTACGTGGCGACGACGCGCGCCAAGGATGAGCTGTATCTCTCGCATCCGGTCATGGACTTCAGCCCGCGCGGCAACCACCAGCTCCTCCTGCAGCCGTCTCGGTTCCTGCGCGAGATCCGCTTCACACTCTACGAGCAAGGCGAGATCGACGCGCAGCCCCTCACCGGAGGCGACTGGTGATCCTGCAGGAGCGGCGGGACATGGTGCGCGTCCGGCAGCGCGCCGAGGTGACGTATGCCGTCCTCCCCGGCGGCGCGCCGCAGCGCGGTGTCACCTTCGATCTGAGCGCCGGCGGGATCGGGTTGGTGACCGACCGCGTCCTTGAGCTCTGGACCCAGGTGCAGGTGTCGCTGGCGCTGCCGGACCGCGGAGCCCCGGTTCCGTTCATCGGCCAGGTCATGTGGAGCCAGGCCCGCGAAACGACGGACCGCGCCCGGCGCGCCCGCACGGTGTGGACCGCGCTGCGCATCAGCGAGATCGCGCCCCGCGACCAGGACGCCCTGGCCGACTTCGTCGGAAAAATGGTGACCGGGACGCATTTCCAGTAAGATAGCATCGTGTTAGCCGGCCGCGGCAAGTTGCCGCGGCTCGGCACAACCCAACACGCAGGAGAGTGGACGCTCTCTCCTGCGTATTGTTTTGTCGTCCGTCTCGCGGAGGTCGTGCATTCATGATGCCGATTGTTCCGATTGCGCTGGCGCTGGCCGCCGGGATCATGGCGGGCGCGGCCGCGTGGCAGCCGGGCCTGTGGGTGGCCGGGGTGGCAGCCGGAATCTGCGCGCGGCAGCGGATGGCGCGCGGATGGGCGCTGAGCGCCGTCGTCGCCTGCTGGGTCTGCGTGGGCGCGCTGCGCATGGCGCTGTGGTGCGCCCATCCCGAGGCTGGGTTCGCTGATCGGCTGCCGGAAGAGCCATCGCCGGTGGCGCTGCACGGGATCGTGGTGACCGATCCGGCGATCGAGGCGGAGACCGATGCCGAGCGGATGACCTGCATCGTGCGCGTGCGGCATGCGCGGACCGCGGGCGCATGGGCGCCTGCCGCAGGACGGGTGCGCCTGACCTGGGTGCAGCCGCGCGGGCGGCTGCACTATGGGGACGAGATCCTCTTGGAGGGTGTTTGGTCCTTGGTGCCAGCGCCCACCAACCCCGGGCAATACGATTGGCGCGGCGCGCTCGCGCGCGCCGGCGTCTGCGGGCTGGCGCAGGTGCGGCCGCATGAGGCGGCGCTCGTCCTCAAGCGCGGCCAGGCGGATCCGGTCATGGCGGCGGTGATCCGGCTGCGCCGGAGATGGGAAGCGCTGCTGCGCCGTCACGCGCCGGCGCGCGACGCCGGGCTGCTCATCTCGCTGTTGCTGGGCGAGCGGGTGGCGCTCGATGCGCGCCTGCGGCAGGCCTTCATCGATACCGGCACGATCCACCTGCTCGTGATCAGCGGGTTCAACGTCGGGCTCATCGCCTGGCTGCTCGAGTGGGCGCTGCGCCTGCTCGGCGCGCCGCGGCCCATGCGCCTGGCGATCGCGGCGGCCGGGGTCGGG
>JAHFGU010000025.1 GCA_023247285.1 Candidatus Omnitrophota bacterium | reverse complement strand
CCGCGGACATCGGTGGCGGTCATGCCCACGACATGCTGCTTGTCCAGCGCATCGGTGACCGCGTCCAACTTCTCCGGCCGGATAATGCACGTCACCAGTTTCATGCTGGGCGCGCCTCCGTCGCCTTAATCAAACAGGCTCTTGCCAGGCTTCGCCGCGACGATCGCGACGAAGACCACGAGCGAGAGAATCCCAAAAATAAACGTCGCGGTCATAGAGGTCTCCGATCAGTGTTTGGCCATCGCCGGGGATGAAGCGCCGGCGCCGATGTTGTAGTCTGCCGCCTTCAGCTGAAAGTCCGGGTAGCACAAGGCGCCCATTTCCGGAATATCCAGCCCAGCCAGCTCCGCCTTTGCCCCCACCCGCTGGCCGACCACGACGTCCACGAGCCAGTTGAACAGGTAGGACAAGGTGAAGATGACGCCGACCAGCGTGGCAATCCCGATAAGCTGGGCCACCAACTGGCCTGCATCGCCGTAGAAGAGCCCGGTCACCGAGCCGGCGACGCCGTTCCAGCTCCCGCCGTAGTTGCTGCGGCCATCCGCGAAGAGGCCGACGGAGAGGACGCCCCACAGCCCGTTCAGGCCGTGGACGGAAATGGCGCCCACCGGATCATCGACCTTCGCGACGCGGTCAAAGAACTCGACCCCAAGACACACCAGGATCCCAGCCACCCAACCGATGATACAGGCGCTGAGCGTGTTCACAAATCCACTCGGAGCGGTAATCGCCACCAGGCCGGCGAGCAGGCCGTTGCCTGCCATGGAGGCATCGGGCTTGCCGTAGCGGATCCACATGTAGAGCAGCGCAGCAAACGACCCGGTGCATCCGGCCAGCATGGTGTTGACGGCAACGCTGCCGATGCGCAGACAGCCATTGCCCGACGCGCCCAGCGTGCTGCCGGGGTTGAACCCGAACCAGCCGAACGCGAGAATGAAACAGCCCAAGAGCACGTACGACAGGTCGTGCCCGGGAATGACGTTCGGGCTGCCATCGCGATTGTACTTGCCGAGGCGCGGACCAAGCTGCATCGCCACCGCCAGGCCCGTCAATCCGCCCACCGCGTGCACCACCCCGGAGCCGGCAAAATCACAATAGCCGTGGCCGAGCCCGAAGTTTGCCCCTAACTGCGAGAGCCAGCCGCCGCCCCACGCCCAGTTGCCAAAGAGCGGGTAGGTGAGGGCCCCTAAGCAGATCGTCGAGACGCAGAACGCGGAATACTTCCAGCGCTCCGCGCAGGAGCCGGTCACGATCGTGGTCGCGGTGTCCATAAACACCATCTGGAACAAGAACAACACCATCACCCCGACGTCATACGTCGCCCCGCTCAGGAAAAACCCTTTCGTCCCAAACAGCCCCCAGGGCTTGCCGAAGAGGGTCACGATATGTTCGTGGTTCAAGGGAAACACGCCGCCGAGGTTGGCAATGGGTGCTGCGCCGCCCATCTGGATGGCGAACCCGCACACCCAATACGCAAACAAGCCCAGCCCATACACCATGAAGTTCATCATCATGGTATGGTTGGCGCTCTTGGCGCGAATCAGACCGGTTTCCACAATCGCGAACCCGGCCTGCATGAACATGACCAGGAAGCCGGTGACCAAGGTCCACACGAAGTTGATCGCCACCTTGTTCTGCCCCGCCTGATTGGCCAGGTCGCTCAAGGTCACGCCCTTCTTCGCGTCGGTCATCGTGACGTCATTGACGCTGCCGTATTTCTCAGCGCCCGGATCGCCCTTCGACCCGATCTCGTCGGTGCTCGGCGCGGCGATGTCGCTGATGACGTCGTTCGCGCTGAGCGCCGCCTTCGCCGGCGTGGCGTAGCTGAGCACTCCGATCGCCCCGAGCGCGATCAGGAGGAGACACCGCGTCTTCTGCATCATGCGACTCTCCTGCTGGTGAGTTACTTCTTCCATATGGCGCGCTCAAGGTAGTAGCCGTTGAGAATCCCGAGGCTCCCATAGAGCGAGACCCCGATGCCCAGACACGCGATCAGAAGCCGGCCGGTGGTGGCGGAGGTCAAGAACAACCCGCCCACGGCGATCGCCCACCCTCCCGCAAGACACAAGACGCCGATCGGTCGCATTTATTCCTCCTTTGCGCGTGCGGCGCGAAAGAGCACGGACGCCCATGCCATGATGGCAACCCCGCCCAGGAGTCCCAGCGCTCCGCCGCCGATCGCGGCGGTTCCCAACACGGTAAATCCGACCAAGAACCACAGTACCGCCCATCCTGATGTTGCCGTTGTGCCCATGACGTCCCTGCTCCTCCCTCTGGTGCGGCAGTCAATCAACTTCGTTCCGGCGCCGCGGCCGGGTGGGGGATGCCCCCCACGCTCCACCCCCTAGAGCGAAGCGCGGGGGGCCCTGTCCGGGTCGGCGCCGGACAGGCTCACAACAACCTTAGGTGCCTGACACTTTTTCCTTCCTCGGGCTCGCGCACTGAAAAAGTGTCTGGCACATTTTGCGTTGGCACTTTTTATCCCGCGTCTTTAAAAGTGATAGATCAGCTCCGCCGCGATGGTGTCGTAGCGGTTGGTGAACTCGCCAGCGCCCCGGAAGAAGACCCGCTCGCCTGCCATGTCGTGGCGGTACTCGAGCCGGGCGAGCACGTGCTCGTACAAGGCCCACTGGCTGGTGAGCGTCCACTCGAAATAGTCCACGTCATTCGGGCCGAGCGCGCCGGTCGCCAAATCGACGGTGCCCAGCCCGGTGCGCACCCCGGCCTTGTCATCGAACCACTCCCACCGGCCGGCCAGCGACCACGTCGGGGTCAGATCATACTTGCCGTAGAGGGCCAGCCCCTGCCAGTTGCCGGTGTCGAAACCGGTGCCGCCGCCTGCCGTGCCGACGACGGGCTCGACCCCGCTCTCATGGCCGTAGTCATAGTTGGCCATGACGGTGAGCTGGTCGAGCGCCTTCCACGTGCCCACGAAATCGAACACCGTCCGGTCGTTGCGGTTTTCTCCCGTGTGCTCCGCGCCGGTGATCCCGTTGAAGGCCAGCGTGACGCCTCCCACTGGGGTGAGCGTGAGGTTGCCGATGAGGGTCTTGGCGATGTTGGTGTCGTCCACCATGTCCCAGCCGTTCACGACCCCGCCGGTCACCGAGCCCCATTCCCCGAGCGGATAGGTCGCCAACACACCCGTGTGCGTGAACGGAATCGCGTAGCCGAACATATACGAGCGCGAGAAGTTCCAGTTGGCCGGGCTCTCAATCACTTCCGCGCCCAGCAGCGTCACGAATTTGCCGAGCTTGAAGTCCAGCCCGTCCCCGATCGGGGCTTTCGCGGTGACGTAGGCCTGCTGGAGGTCGACTGCATCCGTGCTCGCGAACAGCCCCGAGGAGTGGGTCAGCTCCGCGTCATCCCCGAAATACAGGTCGGTCCGGAAGCCGATCGGCATGGTGTCGGTTTCCGGCTTTTCGAACACGATTTCTGCCGCCTGCGGCACGAAGCCATTCGGCTGGGTATCGAAGACCCGGCCGCGGTTGGTGCGGCTGGCCCCGGCATCCGGCTCCGCAAAGTTATAAATGTAAGACAGATCCACAAACCCGCTGATACCCAGCCCCTGCAATCCGCTGGGCAACTCGACGAGCGCCGGGCCGGCTTTCTCCCCGATGCTGGAGATGCCGGTCATCCCGGCCGACTGCCGGGTGGCCACTTGGCCTTCCAGCCGGCTGAGTCGGTCCTTCAGGACCTGGATCTCCGCCTTCAAAGCGTCGTCCTCGGTATCAGCCCACACCGGGGTTCCCGCCGCCAACACGCTCAGCGCTAGTGCCATACGCCACTTCATGCCGCCCTCCTCTCGTTGTGCTCTGCCATCTGCGTGCGCCGACAATACGATTCCACCGTTACGCCCATATCACGCGGATGTTAATTCGATGTTACATGCCGGCGCGCGGCACGTGAACCGGTAGCCGCTGGGCCCGACCTCGTCAATCTGGCAGCCGCTCTCGCGCTCGATCAGCCCCCGAAGATGGCGGATGTGCTCATCCACCATCCGCAGCCCGCCGGGATCATGCCGGCCCAGCCCTTCCTCCAGGAGCTGCCGCTTATGCACGACCTGGCCTAGGCGGCCGGCCAGATAGGCGAGCAAAGCGTACTCCCGGTAGGTGAGCAGGAGAGGCTCCCCGCGCAGCAGCACGCGGTAGCGCTCCAGATCAATCGTGAGCGCGCCGCACTGAAGCGACAGCGGCTGGGCCATGGCATGCCTAGCCTAGAAGAGGGATGTTACAGCGAGATATCGGGGAGGTTAAATCGAGGTGACTGGAAAAACCGGCGGGCTTATTTCTGGCTGCTGGGGCAGCCGCTAGCGCCGCAGTCGGTCAGCGAAACCAGGCGCGGCCGCTTGATGGACACCGGCAGATTCAAATCGATCTGCGAGCCTTCCTCCATGATGCGGATATCGTGGTCGAGCCACAGCCGCTTGCCGTACATGAACGCGTCGTCGCGCGCCACGATGGCGCCGAAGATGCCTAGATCGTAAGCCTTCACCAGCCCGGCAATCGCATGGTTGGTATAGAGCACGGCCTGGATATTGCCGGAGCCTTCGCCGTGATTCGGATTGTTCATCCACGACTCCACGAGGCCGCTGTATTGCCAATCCGGCAGCGTGGACTCGTAGAACCGGCGCGGGCTGCCATCCAGCTTTTTGCCGTTGCCTTGCTCGTCGACCTGGGTGTAGTCGCCGTTGAAATACTGCTTGCCGTTCAGGACGTAGCTGGAGTACCCCAGGCTAGCATCCGTGGGATCGATCATATAGGGCTGGGTCACCGACCACTTCCCCGGCTTCAGCTTTGGCGCCACGTAGTTCTGGAACTCGGGCTGCGTGTAATCGCCCAGGACAATATTGCCCTTAGCCGCCAAACCCAGTATGTCAGTCTTGCTGTTGTCGGGGTAGACGAAGCGGTAGTCCGGATCTTCCCCGGCTGCAAAGCCATACGGTTCCCAGTTCGTGTCGTTCGGGGGCGGGGGCGGGACGTAGCTGCTCGTGCCGTCATTCCCTCCGGTGCCGCCAGCGGCGAATGTCGCCGCCGGCATGGCCGCCATCAGGCTCAACACCAACGCAGCAAGCCGCAAGGCGCGCATCGTTCCTCCTCAGAGGCACCCGGCCGGCGGGGTTTGGCCATACGGGTAAAACGTCCCGCTCTTGCAGACAATGCCAATCGAGCTGCCGCGCCCGGGGCAGCACCACACCTCCCGGACTTCCCCGGTCACCGTGTTGCGCTGGAGCGACTCCCAGCGGGGCGCCGCCACAAAGGAGGCGCTGCCCCACGTGTCACTGGCGTAGGTGAGGTTGCCGACAACATGCACGTTGCGGCCCGCATAGACCGTTCCCCGGCCCTTGACCACGCCTTTGATGATCACATCACCCGGCACGACCACCGGCCCGGTGATCTCGATCGGATTGGCGTAGCCGCCGAGGATGACCAAAGGATTCTTATCATCCGCCGTGCCTAAGACCCCGTCCACCCCTGCATAGATGCCGTCAACCGTCACCACCTTCGGACGGTATCCGACCCCCTCGACCCAAACAAGACCCTTGAGCTCGCCCTTGCGCTGCTTGGCCAGCGTCTTGTAGTAGTCCAGGTCGCCCAGATAGGGCATGGGCTGGGTGGGCTGCCGCTCAAAGCGCTGCTGGTCAATGGCGCCGCCTTTGGCCGGATTGTGGTAGGGATCCCAGCCCCAAGGGATGGACTTGGTCGTGCCGCCCGGGGCCGGCTGCCCTGGAAACACGAGATTTTTTAAGGGGCGCGAGTGGCCGCCCTTGACTTCCCAGTACGCCTTTTCGGTCGAATACTGACCCGCATCGCCGCTGATGAAACCCTGGGCCTTCTGGCCGGTCTGCGGATTGATCAGCTCGGGATTTTCAGAGGCGTAGAAGTTCCCGTGGATATCGTTGTAATCGTCCGTCATGGTGTAATTGCCGCCCCAGACCGTCAACCGCAGGTCGCCGTTGGCCCGCACGTCCCCATTAATGCGCATGTACGCATCGCCGGTGTCGAACCACCCGTAGTTGTTAATGAAGTACGCGTACTTGAACACGTCGGACATGCCCAGATCGATCTCGTAGACGGCTTCCATCCGCTTGGTGACGCCGCCGGCCTTCGCCTCGGCGTCCAGCGTGACGCGCCGCGGCGACAGGGGGTCGTTCTTGTTCACGGGCTCGACGCTGACCAGCCACGCGCGGGGCGCCTCCGGCGAGAGGCCCGCGGCCCGGCAGGCCGGCGTCCCGGACGTTGGGCCGCTCTCGGCCGTGGCCTGGATCGCCTGGTCGTTCGGGTTCTTGCCGTTGGGGCTCTTGAACGTCGCCGTGGCGTTGGGCGGGGCCAGCGCGGTCCCTTTGCTATACGAGGTCACCGGCAGGGTCAGGCACGTGGGGTTGTCCGCCGTCCCGTCGCGGATCTGATCGGTGCCGTCGGCCCAGTCCACCGCGCCATCGCCGTTCGCGTCGGTCTTCGGCAGATCGAAGATGGGATTTTCCTTGCCCGTGCCGAGGTCATCCAGCCACTGGAGCGCCTGGATCGCGTTGCCCTGCGCCGTCCAGGCGTACATCTCCACCGTGAGGAAGCGGTTGAGGTCTTCCCGCAGGGTCTCGAGGGCGGCGGTGGCGAGGTTGCGCGCCTCGAAGGTCTCGCGCATGCGGTCGGCCGCGGCCTGCTGGACGATCGTGGTCATGGTCAGCGCGTTGGAGTAGAGAAACAGGGCGGAGAGCAGGAGGTAGCTGCCGATCAACGCGAATCCCTTGGTCCGGCGCGCGCTCATGGCTGCCGCACCCACACCTGCGAGGTCAGCGTGCGGACCGTGGAGGCGTCCACTCGCACCCCGACCTCGATCCGGACATGCCCGTCCGCGAACCGGGTGCAGCGGAACGTCGAGAGATCCCCGGCTATCACCCGGCCGTTCTTGAGTAGGTTCGTGCCGTTCAAGTCGTAGGAAACCGGTGCGCCGAGCTGCGTGAAGGTGAGCTCGTTGGGGGCGGGCGGCGCGCAGTTGACGCTCGCCGAGGAGGCGGCCCGCAGATCGCCAATCACCCGGTCCAGCGCGCGCTGGCCGTTGGTGATACTGGCCAGCCGGCTCGAGGTGTGCGTCCACACCCGGGGCCCGGTCTGCGCCATCACGATGGCCATCCCCCCAATGAGCATCAGGACCACCGTCACGATGAGCATCTCCACGAAGGTGAAGCCCGGCGCGCGCCTCATTCGGGACGGCCCACTCGCGTGACCAAGACCACCGGGCCGTCCATCAACGTGTTGGTGTTGGCGTCCTCCCCTGGATCCAGCCGGCCGTTGCAGTTGCGATCCTCGCCGATGGCGCGGCGCCGAGAGGCCCAGCACGCGGAGACGTAGAGGTCGAGCAGCGCCGGGTTGGCCGGATTGCGGACATCGGCGCTGCGGACCTGCACGCTCAGCCGCGCGCCGGCTATCGGCTCATCGAGCCGGTTGTTGCCGTTCAAGTCCTCGCCGGCATCGAGCTGGTTGTTGCAGTTGCGGTCCTCGTTGAGGCCCATGCACAGGCCGGTGTTCGGCTGGCGGGCCTGCGCGTACTCAGCCCCGGTCCACAGCGTATCGAAGGGGGCGGCGGCCAGCTCCTCGAGCCGGCCCTGGGCCGCGTTGGCCATGACCTGGAGCTGGGTCAGGTAGTCGGTGTGGATCATGGCGGTGTTCATCCCGAGCAGGAGGGCGCCGCCCCCGATCAGCAGGAGCGCAACACCAATGAGCAGTTCCACGAGGGTCAAGCCCGCACGCTGTATCCCGGTCCGCTCCTATTCTCCTGCGCAGCCGGCCGCCGGGCATTCTTCCCAGCTCACGAGCCGGGGCCGCTTCATGCTGGCAGGCAGGGTGATCGTCGACCCGGAGTCGTTCAGCAGGCGGGTGTCGTAATCGATCCACATGCTGCGATAGAAGTCGATCGCCTCGTCCCTGGCCACGATCGACCCTTGAAACCCCAGCCACCAGGTCTTCACCAGGCCGGCGATGGCGTGGTTCGTGTAGAGCGCGCCCTCGATATTGACGTAGGAGGAGTCATCGCCCGCCCTGGCCTTGTTGTAGTACCGCTGAAAGTCGGCGTTGGACAGGCTCGACTCGTAGAACTTCCTGGGTGCGCCGTCCGATTTGGCGCCCCCGTCCGCCTGGTCATAGTTGCCGTCAAAGCATGGGGACAGGCCCCCGCAGAGGCTCGGGATCCGGCTGTCGTAGCCCAGGGCCGCGTCGGTCGGGTCCACCACGTAGGGCTGGGTGATGGAGTCGATGCCGGGCCGGAGCCTCGGCGCCACCTTGCCCTGGAAGGCCGGATCGGTGTAATCGCCGATGATGAGGTTGCCCTTCGCCGCCAACCCCACGAGGTCGTCGGCGTTCGGGTCAGGCGCGCCGAACCCGTAGACCGGATCCCCGGGCACCGTCCATCCGTAGGACACCGCGTCGTCCGACGCGCAGCCCCCGCCCCCGCCGCCCCCGCTGCTGCTGCCTGACGACGAGCCGCCGAAAGCTGTGCAGGGGACGCAGGAGAGCCCCAGGAAGATCGCCACGAGCAACACCCGCGGTTTGCTCATTGCATGCACCCGGGGGGCACCAGCCCCTGTTCGGTTTCGGCTGGCGTGAAATAGCTGCCGTTGGTGCAGACCGTGCCGAGGCGCTGCGCCCCGTTCCAGTCGCACCCTTGCGAGGCCCGGATCTCGCCGGTGAACCGGTCCCGCCGGATGGGCTTCCATTGGGTGCGGCGCATGTTGTGCAACCCCCACAGGACGTGCACGTTGCGCCCGCTGTAGACGGTCCCCCGCCCGAGCACGACGCCGCTGATGAGCACATCGCCCGGGATGACGACCGGGCCCTCCATGATGATGGGCCGGCCCCACGTCCCCAGCAGCACCAGCGGCTGCTGGTCATCCGCCGTGCCGGCCTGCCCGTCCGGCCCTTTGTAAGAGGCCTCGACGGTCTTGACCGCTCCGGTATCGGCATCCCAATAGGTCATCCTCCCGCCGGTTTGGGCGGCGAGGTTCTCGTAGTAGCCCAGGTCTCCCAGGAACGGCATCGTGTGGGTCGGCTGGGCGGTGAACCTGCGCTGGTCCTGTTGGCCTGTCTGCGGATTGACATAGTCGGCGTCGTAGGCGGCGCCGTAGGGGAGCTCCGGGGTCGCCCCGTTGATCTTCGGCTGGCCTGGGTAGGTGACGCCCTTGATGGGGCGCCGGGTCCACGGGTGGCCGTAGGCGCTCAGGTAATCCCACTTGTTCGCCTGGCTCGGATCATCGCCGCTGATCGTGCCGGTGGCCGGCAGCATGGTCTTCGGATTCTTGATCTGCGGGTTCTGCGAGGCGTAGAGATCCCCGTTGACCGCGATGCCGGCGCCGCCGGACATCCTGAAGTCCAGGTCCGCGTTGGAGCGCACCTCTCCGTGGATGCTCACGTAAGAGTTCCCCCGCAAGTCAAACCACCCGAAGTTGTTGATGAAGTACGCGTAGCGGAAGATGTCGGAGTTGCCCAGCTCAAACACGTAGTTGGCCCGCAAGCGCTTCGTCGCAGCCCCGACGCGCGCCTCGGCCTCCAGCGTCACTCGCCTGGGGGCGAAGGGATCGGCGGGATTCGTCGACGTCACCGCCGTCACCCACGCCCTCGGGGCCTGCGCGGGCTGAGTCGCGGCCGGGCAGGGATCCGCGCCCGCAGCCGTCTTGATGGTCGGCAGGCCTGACATGCACACGGGATGGTCGGTCCGGCCGTCTCGGACGCCGTCCCCGTCCGCGGTGGTGATGAGGCCGTCGCCGTTGCGGTCCCCCTCCGGGACGTCGAACGCAGGCACCTCGGTGCCGTCGACCAGGCCGTCGATCCACTGGAACGTGCCGACCACGTCGCCGGAGCCGGGGGCGATCGTGGCGGGCACGAGGGTGTTCACGAAGTAGTAGAGATTGTCGCCGAGCTGCGCCAGCGCCCCCTGCGCAAGGTTGAGCGCCTGGAGATCCTCGCGCGCGCGGTCGGCGACCGTGCGCTGGGTTATCGTCTGCACCGTCAAGGCGTTGGAGTAGATGAAGAACAGGAACAGCATGAGGTAGCTGCTGATCAGGACAAAGCCGCTGCGGTCGTGCGGCCTGGCGCGCGTCATGGGTTCTGGATCCTCATCTGCGACTCCAGGGTGTGCGTCGCCGTCGGCCGCTGCCGCTGCACGACCCGCGTCGTGAGCGACACCCGGACCACCCCGTTGGCGCAGGCGGGAAAGGTCATGGCGGACACGTTCCCCGCGAGCACCTGGGTCGCCGCGCCCACCGTGCGCCGGACGATCCCCGCCGCCACGTCGAGCTGATAGCGGATGGCCGCCCCGTCGGAGAACCGGGTAAACTGCACGTCGCCGGGCTGGCACGTCAGGCCGCCGGCCAGCGAGGCCGCGTGGAGATCTGCCCGCATCCGGTTGAGCACCTGCTGCGCCGCCGACATGGTGGCCGCCTGCGAATCCATCCTGGTCCAGAGCCGGTTGCCCGCGTCGGCCGTCATCAGCATCATCCCCCCCAGCAGCCCGAACGCCACGCCGCCGACGATCAACAGCTCCACCGCGGTCAAGCCCTGGCGGCCCATCTCACTCCTGCCGGGCGAGCCGGGTGCTGACCGTCGCCGGCGAGTCGATCCACCCGTTGCCATTGGCGTCTTCCCCCGCGTCCAGTACGCCGTTGCAGTTCCGGTCTTCCCCGATCCGCCGGCTGCGCGAGGCCCAGCAGGCGGCCACGCTGAGATCCAGGAGCGTCGCCGTCGAGAAGGGCGTGCCGGCGGGGAAGGCCTTGATCTGGACCCCCAATGTCCCGCCAGGCAGCTCCGCGTTGTTGATGGCCACGCGCTGGCCGGTTTGCCTGGCGCCGGCGTACGCCCCCCCGGTCGCCAGCGTGCTGAAATCCTCGCCGGTGAGCCGCTCGAGCTCCCCCTGGGCGGCCTGGATGGCGATCTGCGCATGGCTCAGGTAATCGGATTGGATCAGGGCGTAGTGCATGCCCAACAGGAGCGCCCCGCCCCCGGTGACCAGCACCGCGGTGCCGATCAGCACCTCCACCAATGACATCCCGCGCGATCCCATCCGATCGATCATCCCCCTTAACACGATGGCCGGGCTCCCCTGCCTGTCGGATCACCCGGCGCTCACCGGGCTGTTGGCAGCGTGGCGATCCCCCGCCTGTGGAGGACCCATCGCTTTCCGGCCCCGGATTGCTCCGGGTGTGGCACGAGAGCAACAGCCTGTCTTGCTTAACTATACCTGAGGGGGAACGGAAAAAACAAGGCGCGGAGGCCGCTGGGGCCGCCTATACAGAGGAAGGCGCGAGGAACTTGTAGCCGACGTTCCGGACGGTCTCGATGTACGCAGTGCCGCCCTGCTCGATCTTGGAGCGCAGGCGGCGGATATGGACGTCCACCGTGCGGGTGCCGCCGTAGTAGTCGTAGCCCCACACCTTATCCAGCAGCGCCTCGCGCGTGAAGGGCTTGCCCGGGTGGGTGGCGAGGAACTTGAGCAGCTCGAACTCCTTGAAGGTCAGGTCCACCGGCTCGCCGTGGACATGCACCTCATAGCGCTCAAAATCGATGACGAGCCCGCCGAGCGAGATCCCGTTTTTCGGCACGGCCCGCTGCAGCTTCCACATGAGGAAGTTGAGCCGCTCGGCCAGCCGCTGCGGCGTCACCGGCAGGGTGAGGTAGTCATCCACGCCCCACGCGAAGTCGACCCGGCCGAAGTGCTCCTCCGTGATCAGCAGGACCAGCGGCAGCTCCTTGAGCGGGCGCTCGCGCCGCAGCGCGCGGCAGAGCGTCGCCGGGTCCAGCGCGCAGCGCTCGAGGTCGGCGACGATGACGTCCACGCGATCCGGCGGCTCAAACGCGTCGCCCGCCAGCGGCGCTGTCTCAGCCTGGACGACGACGCAGCCGCGCTCCATCAGCCCGGACTTTAGCGGCTTCTTGGCCGGCCAGTCATCCGTAAGGAGCAGCACGCGGTGCGCCATCACGACTGCTGGTACCGGTTGGTGATCGGCATGCGGCGGTCCTTGCCGAAGGCCTTCGGCGTGATCTTGATGCCCGGCGGCCCCTGGCGCCGCTTGTATTCGGACCGGTCCACCATGCGGATGACGCGCCTGACCGTCTCCGGGTTGAGCCGGTTGGCGGAGAGGATCTCCGCGAGGCTGCGGTCTTCCTCGACGTAGGCCTTGAGGATCCGGTCAAGCGTGTCGTAGGGCGGCAGCACGTCCTGGTCGGTCTGGTGGGGTGCTAGTTCCGCGGTCGGCGCCCGGCGCAGGATGCGTTCCGGGATCGGCGTCCCAGGGTCGCGGCCGTTGCGGAACCGGGCCAAGCGGTAGACCAGCGTCTTCGGCACGTCTTTGATGACCGCGAACCCGCCGGCCATGTCGCCGTACAGGGTGCAGTAGCCCGTCGCCATCTCGCTCTTGTTGCCGGTGGTCAGCACGAGCCAGCCAAATTTGTTGGAGAGAGCCATGAGCAGGTTGCCCCGGATCCTGGCCTGCAGGTTCTGCTCGGTCACATCCTCCGGCCGGTTGTGGAACTGGGGCTGGAGCGTGCGGAGATACGCGCTGAAGGCAGGCTCGATGCTGATCGTATGGACCGTGATGCCGAGCGCCCGGCCGGCCTGGCGGGCGTCCTCCTGCGTCTGCGTTGACGAGTAGCGCGACGGCATCACGAGGCCGATGACGCGCTCTGGGCCCAGCGCATCGGCGGCGATGCAAGCGGTGAGCGCGGAGTCCACGCCGCCTGAGAGCCCGAGCACGACCGTGGAGAAGCCGTTTTTATGCGCATAGTCACGAACGCCCAGGCAGAGCGCTTCATACACCTCTTCCACGAGCGGCAGCGGCTTCACCAGCTCCCGCGGCACGCGAACCCGGTCGGTGAGCTGACGGGCCACCGGGACCGCGCGCGTTGAGATCAGCCCTGCCCGGCGTCCTGCCCGAGGTGAACTGAGCTGCCGCTCTGGCGCGGCAGGCAGATCGACGAGCACCAGATCTTCGCGGAATTGCGCCCCGCGTGCCAGCAACCGGCCCCGGCTATCGAAGGCGACGCTCGCCCCATCAAAGATGAGCTCGTCCTGGCCGCCCACCAGATTGCAGTAGGCGACCGCCAGCCGGTGCTCCCTGGCGCGCCTGGAAAAGAGCGCCTCGCGCTGCCGGCTCTTCCCCGCGTGGTACGGGCTGGCGGAGAGGTTGACGACCGCGCGCGCCCCCGCCTGGCTCAAGAGCCGGCAGGGCGCCGCCTCCCACAGGTCCTCGCAGATGGTCACCCCCACCGGCAGCCCATTGACCCGCACGATGAGCAGGCCGGCGCCGGGGGTGAAATAGCGCCGCTCGTCGAAGACCCCGTAATTCGGCAGGTGCTGCTTCCGGTAGACCGCGCTCACGCGCCCCTCGACCACCACCGCGGCGGCATTGTAGAGCCGGCCGGCCGGCCCGCGCTCCACGAAGCCGATCAGCGCCACGAGGCCGCGCAGCCGCGGAGCCAGCCGCCGGAGCGCTTGCTCGTTCGCGGAGACAAATCCGGACTTCAGCAGCAAATCCTCCGGCGGATAGCCGGGGATGGCCAGCTCCGGCACCACCAGCGCGTCTGCCATCCAGGCCTCGGCGCGCAGCGCTGCCTCCTCGATGCGGCGGACATTGCCGCCGAGGTCGCCAACGGTCAGATTCAGTTGCGCAAGCGCAAGCCGCAGGGCTGGCATGGGTTAGCAAGCGGAGACAAACAAGTATTATAGCACCTTCGGCTTGCCTGGAGGTCGAGAAGTAGATGGTCGGGGTGCGCCTAGCGGCTTTGAGCCACTAGCGTGGGACGATCCGGGGTGCCGGATGCGTGCCGAGGCAGCTCGGCGTCGTTCTTCGCCGTGGCGAGCGGCAGGAAAAATTCCATGGCGGCCCAGACCGACCCTTTGCGGACCGCCACCTCCACGTGCACCGGTTCCTCAGTCACCGGCGGCAGCGTGGCGACAAAAAATCCGCCGTCGATCGACGGGGTGAAGGGGCCGGACACCGGGGAGGCGCTGTCCGGATTGAGGGTCCACCGCCCGTCAAGCCGCTGCACGTTCAGGGGGATGTTCCGCTCATCGTTGACATAGAGCCGCAGCTGCGCGGGGGCGTCGAGGACCACCTCGTAGTGGTAGAGATCGTCCGCGTCGCCGAACTGCCCTCCATGGCGCGGCTGGTGCTCTCCCACTTCCGCCACGTAGTAGCGGGAGGGGCTGTGCTCAGCCAGGCTGGCCATCCGCGTGCTGGCTCCGATGAGGATGAAATCCGTCAGCACCGCCACAAAGAACCCGGCCAGGAGGCCGATGCCCACCACCGATTCCTCTTTGAGTTGGCGCCCCAAATGGAGCAGCTCGCCGATGATGTAGAGGATGGTGCCCGAGGCCAGCGCCAGGCAGAAGGATTCGGCCAGACGGCTCGTCCACCAGCCGCCCATGATAGCGCCCAGGAACGTGGGGCCCCCGGCGATGACAGCCGCCCCGAGCAGGAACCCCCAGCCGACCCGGTGGCCGGATAGGGGTGCGGCGATGCCGAAGCCTTCGGTCGCGTTGTGCAGCGCAAACCCGATGCCCAGGAGCCATGCCAGCCGCATGGCGCCGGCGGCGTAGCCCTGCGCGATGGCCAGCCCCTCGCTGAAGTTGTGCAGCCCAAGCCCGACCGCGATCAAGAGGGCCAGCTGCTTGGCCCGGGTGCGCGGGGCAAGCCCCTCGCGCGCAGCGCCAAGGAATCGCCGCTCGAAATACACCAAGCCGAGCAGCCCAAGAGAGAACCCGGCGACAAACACCGCGCCCTGCAGCGCCGCCGGTCGGAACGCGCCGCCGCCTGCCGCCGCCTCTTCGACCAGCTCCTCGATGCCCTCGAGCAGATGCCCGCAGATCTCGACGAGCAGGAAGATGAGCACGCCGGTGGAGACGGCGTTCAGGAACGCCTTGGTCCGCGTCGAGACCGCGCGCAGCCGCGCGATCGGCAGGCCCAGGAGGATCGTCCCTCCGGCCAGCAGGCCTAGGAGCCACGCGCCGTGCGCCATCTGGTTCATCAGAATTCCACCTCCAAGAGGCTCCGGAGCTGCAGATCCTCGCTGGCACGGGTCAGGCCGAAGGCCGGCCCGGCCAGCAGCCGCACATGCGGCGTCAGGCTCGCGTACACCCCGGGCAGCAGGTAGAGCTGGTGGTCGTTGCGGCGCCAGCCGAATTCATCGTTATCGCCCAAGGTCTCTTTCAGTTCGATCCCGACCCGGGTCCAGGCTGTCACCGCATAGCTCACCCCGGCGGTGTAGGCCATCTCCCAGTCGCTGCGCTCGTTGAGCTTGCGCTCGAAGATGAAGTTCCCGACGACGTTCACCGGCCCGAAATCCCTGCTCAGGATGAGCTTGGTTTCCAACTCGTCGCTGTTGGCGTCCCGGCGCCCGTCCGGGTTGGCGTATTCGGCGTAGAGCGCGACGTCCACCGGCCACTGCCCGGCTTCGGCGAACCGCGCCTTCGCCTCGAGCTTGAACTCGTCGCGCTCCCAGTCCTTCGCGCGGTCCCACGTATACACTTCGTAATAGGCGAGCTGGACATGATCCGTCACGCCGTATTCCACCTCGATCTGATGCTTCGAGTGGTAGGAATCGTCGTTGTCCGCTTCCGCGAAGTCCATGTCGTTCCAGAGCTCCAGTTCGAATTCGCCGCGCTCGGCGGTGTGATATGGCTGGCTCAAGAGATAATTCCGCAGGTGCGCCTCAGCGATCCCGGGAACGCACGCGCCCCAGGCCGCCAGTCCCGCCAGCCCCCATCGAGTGATCCGACCGCGCATCAGGTCTCCTGGTGGTCATGGCGCTCCTCCGCGTTGGCGGTCGGGCAGCC
>JAHFGU010000108.1 GCA_023247285.1 Candidatus Omnitrophota bacterium | reverse complement strand
GTGAGAGAGGGTTGCTTGAGCCACGCCAAGCGCGGAGGCGAGCTCCTCCTGAGACGGCAGCGTGGTGCGGGTCGGGTCGTTCGTGAAGCGCTGTTGGATGAGGGTGGCCGTTGCCTCGAGATCGAAGGTGCCGCGATGGGACGCTCGCTGCCCCACCGGCCGGATTTGCATCGAGCCCGCAGAGCTCGCGTGCTGCTCCAGCCGGCTTGTGGTGCCCCAATAGTCTGGCCTGACAGCATCCGCCCGGATCGGGACAATATCCCCATCTTCGTCACGCGCGAACCCGTGCGTCGCCAGCTCCTTACTGGAGAGCTGATCATCCGGGATCATTGCGGGGCGCGTCGTGCCGCCGCGATCCGCCGGCATCACTTGAAACGGCTGCAAGCGCTCTGGCTGCTCAGGTCGCGCGAGGCCATCGGCGACAACCCTCTGAGGTCCTCGATCGCCGCTGGGCGCTACCGGCTCTGCGACCGTCGGGGTCGCCGGCCCTTCCCCTGGCTCGAAGGCCGACCGGATCGGTCCAGATGGCGGTGCTGATTGCGTCGTGCCCCCGCGATCCGGCGCGATCAGCTCAAAGGGCTCCAACAGTTCCGGCATTTCCGGCCTGGCCAGCGTCTCATCGACGATCGGCAATGGGGCGATGGTGGTGAAGGGCTTTGTCTCGACGAGCACTAAGGCCGTCGGCTCGCTGCGCTCGCTGCCGTCGCCTAACGCCAGCACTCGTTTCACCGCTTCGGGCGCAGGAGCCGGCGCAGCAGACGCTGCGGGAAAATCTTTGGTCAACGCGGCGTACGCGATGCCCATCACCTTCGCCAGCTCGGTCGCCTTGACGTAGTCTTGATGGGCCCGAATGTCAGCCGTGGACAGGCCTGAGGCCCACAGGCGCTGCTCAACGGTATCCGGGTGCGACTGTTTATTCCAACTCCGATAGGCTGACTGCATCTGCTCCCACGAGGCCTGCTCCGGCAGCCCGGTGACCTGGAAAAAGCGCGCCACACTGGCGATGCGCTCATGCGCTTGCCGCGTCTGCCGTACAATAGCCACGTCTCCCGAGCGGCTCGCGTGCTCCAAAGCCGCATCAAGCGCTTTGCCGGCGTCCGCGAAGCGCCGCTGGGCATACGCCGCGTCGCCGAGCGCGCCATAGGCCATGGCCAGCCCTGCGGCGTTCTGCGCCGTAAACTCCGGCCGCCGGAAGAACGGGGCGTACGTGTCCGCCCGTTCGAAGTGGCCAATCGCCTCCTGATACTGGCCGCGTTCCAGCGCCTGCGCACCAAGCCCTGTGTGATGCTCGGCCGCGCGCCGAATCATCGGAGCCAGCGCGCCGTCGTCAACCGGCTGTGATGGATCGAAGAGATGCCGCAAGGTGACCAGCTCGCGCTTCACGCCGCCGAGCGAGGGACTCCCGCCTTCCTGCGCGGTGGCGAATGCCAGATCCACCAGCTTGTGCGGCTCGATGGAGTGCTCGATCGTGCCGTCGGGTCGAGCCCGGCTCTCCATCAGTCCCATGACTGCTTGGCGCTTGCGCAGCAGCTCGGAAAACGCCACAGCCTTCAGCGCCGGATGGGTGACAAGAGAGAGTGCCTGTGCTGTGTCGTCATCAAGGTCCGGCTTGACGAGCTGCCAGGCCTGAGCGGCGCGATTCCCGAGGAGCCCTGCGCTGCCGATGATCCCCTGGATTTCTCCCAGGCTTAATTCATGAATGGCGCGACCCTGCTGCTGCGCGGACTGCTCCAGCGCTGACCTGACGCCGGCCAGCGTGGGATTATAGGGTTTCAAGGCTGCCGAAAGGCTGATCCCGAGCTGCTGCGCCACCGCATCGAAATCCTGGATGGTTGGCTGGGGGTTCTTGGCCATCTGATCCAGATGCGCGCCGACCACGCGATGGGTCAGCTCTTCGCGGGAAACCTGGATGCCCGCGACAGTCATCCAATCGGGCAGCGTGCCCTGGCGCAGCCCATCGCTCCATTGCGGCTCGTGCCAGGCGATAGTCTTGAGCGTCTCATCCCTGACGCGCAGGGCTTCGGCCCGGGCCAGCAGCACCAGCTCGTGATCGCTTAGCTCCGTTACAGGCGCCATCGCCCTGATGGCGGGATCCTGCGTCTTTAGACGCTGCCGCAGCATCTGCAGGCGCTGCTGTAAGGCTTGCTGCGTCGCGGCATCCGTTTTTGCGGCCGCGGGCTGGTTCACGGCTTGCTCCGCCGCGCTGATCTGCTGTTGGAGGTCTTGAAACTCGAGCCGGCGGGCCTTGGCGTATGCCCGCTTCACTTCCCCAACATCCAGGCTGCCCGGCATGCCGTCGCGCAGCCACTGTTGGTGCTCTTGCGCCACCCGCTCGACCTGCGTTTGATGCTGCTCAATCAGCTGCGCTTCTCGGGCAGTCAGCAGCTCTCCGCGCTGGATCTTGCCGTACGCGGCATCAAGCTGCGTACTGGCTTGCGTCATGATCAGGTGCGCCAGTCCCTGGCCCATGAGCGGCTGGTTTCGCCGCACCTGATCGACCAGCGGCTGTTGCTCGCGACGCGCGGCGTCGAAGCCAATGGTCTGCCGCGCTTGCTGCATGCCACGGCCAAATGTCACCGCTGGATTTTCGCCTGTGGAACCGCCGGCACGCTGATAGACGTTCTTCATGTACCCTGCAGCCGTGGGGAGGACCGCCGCCGCAAACTGCATGAGCACTGAGGTCTGCGGATGAAACGCCGCGGCCTTCGCGATTACTTGGACCGCGATTTGCGGTGCCGCCATCAGGCCAAGTTGCGTCAAGCCTCCAGTGCCAGTAGTGGCGCCTGCCGTCGAGCCGTAGCCGCGCCGTTGGCCGATTGCGCCTAGGATACCGGTCGGCAGCGACATGCCGAGCTGCAAGCCAATCAATACCACGCCCGAGACGCCACCCGTCAGAAATACCGCGCCGTAGACGGCTGTGGTAGTGGCCATCTGAATCGCCGTAGGATGGGCGGCAGCGAAATTCATCGCCAGGTCGGGCGCCCAGGCGAGCGAGCGGCCGGCGCTGCCCACGCGGTCGGTCAAGCGATTCCAAGTAGTTCCCCAAAAGCCGGGCTGCGGAATAGTGAGCGTGCTGAGGCGGGACGATGACGAGGCGGCAAACGTGCTCCACTGATCGCCAAGTTTCTCCCGCGCCAGGTCGAGGCTCAGCAGCTTCTGGCGCTTCAGCTCGGTGAGCTTTCCGCTCAGGCTGGCGTCCATCGAGCCGCCCAGCCCGCGCACCAGCTGGTCCAGCGCATGCGCATCGGTGAATTGCGCCGCGGTCTTAAGCGCGGCGGGCATGGGAGCGGACGAGCCCAGCAGGCTGGCGCGGGCGCCGAGCACTTGCCGAGCCTGGCGGCCAAGATCCGCGGCCTCGGCTGCCAGCCGCTGCGCCATGGGACGGTTGCCGACCTGCCGCGCCAGCGTCAAATTGCTCAGCGTCTGCGAGGCCGCGTTCGTGATGTCTGTCGCGCGCGTTTCGACGTGCTGCGCCAGCCGCGTTTGCAGCGCCATCAACGACTTCGCCCCCGCCTCGGAATCATCGCGCCAGGTCCCATCAGCGCCAAAATTGAATCCGTCCAACAGCGTGGTGACGCCCGCTTGCTGTGCCTGCTCTTGAGCGGCGTGGAGCTCTTCGATGGCCGTGCGCATCTGGTGCATCACCGGTGTTACCTGCGTGGCGACGCGGGCGGCTTCCTCAGCGCCTAGGCGGCGCACGTTGTCGGCCACTTGCATGAGCACGGCCGACTCGATCCCTTGCGTCTTCTTAGCTTCGTCATCGAGGGATGCCGCGATCACGTCGGCGGTCGTTTGAATGTGGGTGGGATTGGATGTCCACGGCAGGTTGCCGGCGGTGAACCCAAGGGTGTGCGTGATGGTGTGCGCCATCTGCTGCACCTGTGCTGCGCTGGGTGTCCCGGTCGCCGGCACCGCAGCCGGCATCCCGAACGATTGGCGGATCAGGGCGCGGCTGACGTCCGCGATAAAGCGGGTGGCAGTTGGACTCGCCGGCGTCCAGGCGCAGGCGGAGCAGCTCGTCGCGATGGCCCACGATGCGTCGAGCACCCGTTGGCCCATGCTGCCGCTGAGATCCCCGGCGCGGCGGAACAGCTCTTGCGCGATCGCAATCTTTTGAGCTTCGGTCCGCTGAGGATCGCTGAAACTCACGACCAGCTTGTTGAGCGTCGGCGCAAGCTGGCCGTCCGGTATCGCACTCAAATGCTGCAGCCAGACATGCAGCTCCGCAGGATTCACCGGCGGCAACTGGATGCCGCCGGGGAATACCAACGAGGGGATTGTGACACTCACCGGCGACGGCGCAGGCGGCTGTGCTGCGCGCGGCATGGTCGTGCCGAGCGCCGCCGCTCCGGTCCGAATGCGCGAGAATCCGTCCTGGATCCCGTCATGCACAGCATCCGATCGCGTCCGCTGCTCCGCCGCCGCCTGCGTGATAGCGCCCCGCGCCTCCAATCGATTGCCGGCCATGCCCACCGCCGCGACCGTGCGGTCCACGCCGCTGTTGACGAGCGCTTGTTGGGCTTCCGTGCGGAACTGCTGCCACCCCGCCGCCGTGCCGCTCGCGTGCGTGTTCCAAAACTCCGCCTTCGCCTTGTGGTCCGCCAGCATGGCTGCCACAACGTGCGCCGCTTGTCCGTCAAGGGTGATCCCCTGCTGGCTGAACGCCTGGCTGACGGTCGCAGCGGTCGGCGAAGTCTTGAGCAGCGTTTGCGCCAGCGCCGCGCTGCCCTCGCTCGACAAACCGCTGGCGAATTGCTGGATGACGGGCATCACCGCTTTGGGCTGCTGGTACGCGTCAGCCTGCTGCTTCGCCACTTTCTGCGCCTCCTGGAACGAGCTTGCCATGGCAAATGACGTCACCACGTTACCCTTAACATTCCCTATCTTGATACCGCTCAGTTTTTCTGCCACCACGTCTCGTGCCGACCGTCGGAGATCTGCCACATCGCCTGTCTTCAGAGCTGCTTTTTCGCGCGTTGCCTGCTCAACGACCCCAGCCACCTGTCGAGTCACATAGACTTCTGAGGCTCTGGCGCCGCGGCCGGCCATCGGGAACACATCGCGCGATAACCCCACCATCACCCGAATGGCCAGAGATCCGACGTCTGTCCGTCCGGGATCCAAATCGGCAAACGCAAGGTGGTGGTCGGTCCCGAACTCCTCCGTCGCCTGCTCAAACACGGTGTCGAAATGGGCGCGAGCCGAGGCCAGATCCATTGTGCGTTCCATCGCCTCTTGCCGAAGCTCGGGGCTCAACCGCGTATCCCGCAGTAAATCGCTGAACAGCTTGACGCCGGGATCAGCGACCTGCTGGATGTACGCTTCGCGAACCTGTTTGGCCGGATCTTTCAACGTCGGGTCATGATAGGGATTGGTGCCGCCATATTGACCCTTGCGGAATTTACTTTCCGCATCAGCCAGCGCCTCACGATCCTCGGTGGTCCGCGCTCTCTCTCGCATCTTGGCTAGAGGATTGAGAATTGCCGCCTTTCTGCCTTCAAACCCGATCTTGCTGGTCGCTGCTTCCGTCTTCCGCTCGATGGTCTTGAACTGCGCGTGCTCGATCACCGCCGTTCTGAGCGTGCCCTGCTCCCCGCC
>JAHFGU010000107.1 GCA_023247285.1 Candidatus Omnitrophota bacterium | reverse complement strand
GCCTGCGGGGCCAGCAGCAGGATGGCCGCCATCCCCCAGATTTCATCGAGGATGAAACTCGGCGGGTCATGCGACTGCAGCTGCCGTTCTCCCAGGCCCGACACCCAGGCGAAAAGCACCAGCGTCAGCGCGAGGCCGGCGAGTCCTGCGGCCGGGGACAGGCGCCCGGCCAGCGCCCAGCCGATGGCGCAGCCCGCAGCGCTGCCCCACGTGCCCGGCGCCCACGGCAGCCGGCCGATGCCGCAGCCGGTGGCCAGCCACACCCAGAGGCCGCGCGTCACTGGGGTTTCGTGAGCGCGGCGCGATGCGTCCATAACAAGCTGGCTCCGGACAGGATGGTCAGCGTCACGGTGATCCATAGGGCAATGGGAATGACAACGCCCAGCCGCGTGGCTGCGGCTGAGCCGGGTGCGAGCTCGCGGACGAGCAGGGTCGCCAGGATGAGCACGATCGTGGCCATCTGCGAGGCGGCCTTCTGCTTGCCCTGGGCTTCAGCGGCGAGGACGATGCCCCGCCCCGCCGCCACCAAGCGCACGCCGGTAATGAGGAACTCCCGCGCCACGATCACGAGGACCATCCATGCCGGCACCAGGCGCAGCTGCACGAAGGCGAGGAGCACGCCGAGGACGAGGACCTTATCCGCGATGGGATCAAGGAGCGCGCCGAGTGCCGTGGTCTGACGCCACCGGCGGGCGAGGAAGCCATCCAGCCAATCGCTGAAGCTCGCGAGCAGGAACGCGGCCAGGGCCAGCGCCTTCGCCGGCCATCCCGGGAAGAAGAGCAGCGCCATCACGACCCCGGTCAGGACCAGCCGGATGATGGTGAGCTTGGTGGGAACGGTCACGGCAAAACCGTGCCGACAAGATCGTACTCGTAGCTGTCCGTGATGCGCGCGCGCGCGAACTGGCCGGGGACCAGCGGGAGGGCGCTGCGCAGGTACACCACCCCGTCGACCTCGGGACAATCCGCGCTGGTGCGGCCGACGAAGGGGGCGGGCTCGCCGGCGTCCTCCGGCGGCTCATCGACGATGACCTCGCAGGTCTGGCCCACCGCCCGCGCGTTGACCGCGGATGCGATCCGCTGCTGCACCTGCATCAGCCGGTCGTACCGGCGCTGCCGGATCGCCTCGGGCACCTGATCCGGCAGCCGGAAGGCCGCGCTGCCCTCTTCGTGGGAATACTGGAAGGCGCCCAGCCGCTCGAACCGGATCTCCTCGAGGAAATCGAGCAGCCCCTCAAACGCGGCCTCGGTTTCGCCGGGGAACCCCACGATCACCGATGTGCGCAGCGCGATCCCTGGAATCGCCTGCCGCAGCGCTGCGATCGTTTCGCGCAGCCGCGCCTGGGTCAGGCCGCGGTTCATGCGCCGCAGCACGCCGTCCTCGGCGTGCTCGATCGCCATGTCCAGGTATTTGCAGAGCCGCGGCTCGTCGCGGATCACGGCGATGAGCTCCGGGGTCACGCCGCGCGGGTGGCAGTAGAGCAGCCGGATCCACCGCACGCCCTCAAGCTTCGCCAGCGCCGCGAGCAGATCGGCGATGCGCGGATGCCCGTCCAGGTCGATCCCGTAGTCCGAGGTGTCCTGGCCCACGACGATGAGCTCGCGGACGCCGCGCTCCTCGACGAGCATCCGCGCCTCGGCCACCACGTCGGCGAGCGGGCGGCTGCGCAGCGGTCCCTTGATTTTCGGAATGACGCAGAAGCTGCAGCCCTTGAGGCACCCTTCGGAGACCTTGAGATAGGCGTAGTGGGCGGGCGTGAGCGCGGCGCGCGCGACGTGCGCGCCCTCGTGCGGCACCCGGGGCCTGGGGCGCACGCGCCGTGGCTGCCGCCCATGCAGCGCGCCGGAGACAACCGTCTCAATGTCGGTGAAACCGTCCACGCCCACGAAGCCGTCAACATCGGGCAATTCGCCGATCAGGTCCTGCTTGAAGCGCTGCACGAGGCAGCCGGCCACGACCACGGCTTTGACGCGGCCCTGGCGCTTCAGCTCCACGGCCTGCAGCACCGTGTCGATGGATTCCTTGATCGCGTCTTGAACGAAGGCGCAGGTATTGATGATGACGGTGTCGGACTGGGCCGGCTCATCCACGACGCGAAATCCCGCCTGTTGGAGACGGCCGAGGTAGAGCTCGGAGTCAACCAGCGTGCGCGGGCATCCGAGGCTGATCAGGCTGACCGTGCCCTGCGCGCGCTGGGGGAGGCCGTCCGCCGGCGCGACAGCCGGCAGCGGCGAAACTGAGGGTGCCAGGGGAAGCAGCTTCACGAGCGGAGGCGGTTACTGCGCGTCGGCCAGGCCGACGATGCCCTGGCGCGTGATCACGAGGCGGCCCTGGTGCGCCAGCAGGAACGGGCTGATCGATTGCCCGTTGAGGGCAAGCTCGACCTGGCTCGGTTTTGAGACGACCACCTCAAACTGCCTATGCGCCGACCAGCGCTCCTCCGCCCCGCGGGAGAGCCGCTGTTGGGCGAGCAGCTTGCCGTCAGCCCGCACGCGGATCCACGTCGTCCGCGACGCGGTCATGACGAGCTCCATCGGCTGCACAGGGGCGACGGCCGGCGGCTGCGGTGGGGGCAGGATGCTCGGCCCGCTCACCGGGGCCACGCTCGCCAGCGTTGCGGCAACCGGCTCCTCGGTTTTCGGCGCAGCCGGCCTCGGCGCGGGTGTGGCGGACGCGGCCCTGATCAGCCCCCGCGGCTTGGCAGAGGCGTGCGCGCGTTTCTCCTTCGCGGGGCCTGAAACGGGCGTTGCCGCAGCAAAGGTCGGGAACTGGAATTTGGGCAGCGAGAGCTTGGGCATCCAGCGCAACGGGTTGATGACCACCAGACCGACGAGCGCGCCGCTGATCGCCAGCGGCTTCGCCACGCGGACGACCGCGCGCCGGATGGCGGCCCAGGGGAGTCGGATGCTCACCGCCGGCGGCGGTGGGGCGACGGGCAGCTCCTGCGGAGGCTCAGGCTGCGGCGGCTGCGGCCACGCGAGCTGGCGGACCAGCGGCTCAGGATCCACATGCAGAAATCGCGCGTACGTGGACAAGAACCCTTTAACGTAGATCGGGCTCATGGCCTGCGGCAGGCGGTCGGCTTCCAGCGCCTCCAGCACCCACGGCTGGATCTTTGTTTTCTCGGTCACATCCGCGAGCGACAACTTCCGTTCATGGCGCGCCTGCTGCAGCACCGTTCCCACGCTCATGCTCCGCTCGCCTCTCTCCGCGTCTCGCGGTTGACCAGGATCTCCCGAGGGCGGCTGCCCTGCGGAGGCCCGACCACGCCCTCTTGCTCCATGAGATCCAGGATGCGGGCCGCCCGCCCGTATCCCAACCGCAGCCGGCGCTGGAGCAGCGACGTCGAGGCCTGCCCGGTATCCAGCACGAGCTGCTTGGCCATCTCGTACAACTCGTCTTTGTCGCCCCCGATCGCGCCCTCCGGCTGCCGCTCCCGTTCCAACAGCCGCTCGTCATAGACCGGCGCCTGCTGCTGTTTCCAGTAATCGGCGACGCGCTCGATTTCGGCGTCCGTCACGAAGGCCCCCTGCGCCCGGATCGGCTTGGCGGTGCCCGGCCGCAGGAACAGCAGGTCGCCGCGCCCCAGCAGCTTGTCCGCGCCGTTCATGTCGAGGATCGTGCGGGAATCCACTTTCGACGCCACCTGGAAGGCGATCCGCGCCGGGAAGTTGGCCTTGATCACGCCGGTGATGACGTCGACCGACGGCCGCTGGGTGGCGAGCACGATGTGGATGCCGACGGCGCGCGAGAGCTGCGCTAGCCGCGTGATGGCATGCTCGACGTCTTGGGAGGCGATCATCATGAGGTCGGCGAGCTCATCGATGACGATGACCAGATACGGCAGCGGGCGGCCGTCATCAGCCAGCCCGGCCTCCCCGTTCTCGGCGGGCGGGACCGGCCTCGCCACCCCGCGGGCCGCCACGCGCTTGTTGTACTGGTCGATGTTGCGGACCCCGAGGGCCGCCAGCAGCTGGTAGCGGCGCTCCATCTCCTCAACCGCCCAGTGCAGCCCGACCGACGCCTTCTTCGCGTTGGTGATGACCGGCGCCACCAGGTGGGGGATGTTGTTGAACATCGCCAGCTCCACCATTTTGGGGTCCACCATCAGGAACTTGACCTGCTCAGGGCTGGCATGGCTCAGGATGCCGGTGAGCACGCTGTTGAGGCACACCGTCTTGCCGGATCCGGTGGCGCCCGCGATGAGCAGGTGCGGGCAGTCCCGCAGGTCGGTGACGATCGCGTTGCCGGAGACATCCTTGCCGATCGGCAGCACGACCGGCGAGGGATTGCCGTTGAACTCGTGCGCCGCGAGGATTTCCTTCAGGTACACCATCGTGGTCGAACTGTTCGGCACATCCACCCCGACGGTCCCTTTGCCGGGAATCGGGGCCACCACATGGCAGCT
This sequence comes from Candidatus Omnitrophota bacterium, assembly GCA_023247285.1. The sequence goes on along the minus strand of JAHFGU010000107.1, from coordinate 1,205 downwards.
GGCCGCCTTCATGACCAGGGCGAGGTCATCCGAGAGGGCGAGGATTCTCGTGAGCTTGACGCCGGGCGCCGGCGTCAGCTCGTAGCGGGTGACCGCCGGCCCGCGGTCGATGTTGACGACGGTGGCCTCAATGCCGAACTCCCGCAGGGTTTCTTCGAGGACGCGCGCGTTGCGATGCAGATCCTCCGACACCTGGCGCTCCGCCATCGGCGGCGGAGTCGCCAAGAGGTCGAGGGGAGGCAGCTGAAATCCGCCCGGCGCCTGGCGGCGGGGCGGGGTCGGCACCGTCTTCGGTTTCGGCTCGACCGTGGAGCGCACGCGCACCCGCGGCAGCGCCGGCTCAGTCCTCGATAGCGCCGGCGGCTCTTCGATCAGCGGAGCTGGTTCCCCGTGGAGCGCGGCCGGTTTCGTCACAGGGCCAAGCCCCGCGCCCGCAGGCAGCGGCGCGCGCCGGTGCCAGGCGCTAGTCAGCCCGCGCAGCGCCTCGCCAAGCCCAAGCCGCGGCGCGCGCAGCGAGGACCCGGCCACAACAACCCACGAGAGGACCGCTAGGCAGGAGGACATGAGCGCCGTGCCGGTCGTCCCCAAATAATACCGGCCGGACCGCGCGAGCAGATAGCCGGTGATGCCGCCCCAGTCGACCTGCGAGGAGGGTGTGGCGCCCACGAGGGCGAGCAAGGTCCCGACGCTCGCCAGCACGCCCAGGACCGCCAAGGCAACCGAGAGGCTAGGGGTCTCGCGGACATCGCCGCGCCAGCAGCGGCGCGACCAAACCAGGCAGATCGCCACAAGGAGGAACGAGGCCCGCCCGAAGCCGCTGCGCCCCAGAAACCCGATCCACACCCCGGCCCACCCGCCCAGATTCATGCCAGGATGCGAGGAGGAGCTCAGCCATGGCACATCAGCCGGATGATAGGTGAGGAGGCAGAGGGAGAGGAACAGCCCGAAGCAGGCCAGCATCAGGCCCAGAGCGCGGAGGGCCCAGCCCGGCGGCCAGGCCGCGCGCCGGCGGTCAGGCGTCGGGTCCGCCGCCTGCGCCATCCGTGCGCCGCGGGGAGGAACTGAGGGCGCGCTTCCGGGAGAGATTGATTCGTCCTTGCTCGTCGATCTCGATGACCTTGACCGGAAACTCATCGCCGATCTTCACCACGTCTTCGACCTTGTTGACGTACTTGTCGGCCAACTCGGAGATGTGCACGAGCCCT
>JAHFGU010000024.1:5801-16128 GCA_023247285.1 Candidatus Omnitrophota bacterium | reverse complement strand
CGATTGAAGACCTGGAGCTGCTCCAAAAGATTGAGGACAGGCGAGACTTGGAGGCCATCAAGAAGTCACTCTCCGAGCCTGGCGCACGGATTCCCTACCGGAAATTCCGCAAGACCCTTGGACTATAAGACGTGGCTTATCAGGTTGAAATAGCTCCGTCCGCTCAACGGGATTTCAAACGCCTACCTCATGAGGTGATTCGTCGGGTAGACGCTGCCATCCTCTCGCTCGAAGAGAACCCGCGCCCGTCAGGGTGCGTCAAGCTCGAAGGTTCTGACAGCGACTACCGCGTTCGGGTAGGAGACTACCGGATTCTATACGAAGTGCATGACGCCAAGAAGCTCGTCACCATCGCGCACGTGCGCAAACGGTGTTTTACGATGAGAACGCGATCGAGTTCTTCGACCCCGACCATTCAGATCGGGAAGATCGCTTTATCATGCTCGGAGTGAGTTTCAAGTTGCGTCTCTTGGTGGTGTGTCATTGTGTCAGGGAAGCCCACTCCGTCATCAGAATTATTTCGGCGAGGAAGGCGACACGCCACGAAGCTGCAACCTATCGGAGGGGCAACACATGAGAGCAGAATACGAGTTTTCCAAAATGAAGGGCCGTCGCAATCCGTATGCCAGACTGCTCAAGAAGCCGGTCACGATTCGGCTTGGAGCAGATGTGGTCGAGTATTTCAAGTCAATGGCGAGTCGCTTGGGGGTGCCGTATCAGAATCTGATGAATCTCTACCTCAGGGACTGCGTGCAGTCCCATCGACATATCCAGTGGGTGGCGCATTCATAGAGGACAGGTATGCGTCCCATTGATAAGCGGAAGTCCAGCAAGGCCTATCGCCGAGCGTTGGGTAAGGGGAGTCGTTTGGAAAGTGCCTGGGCTTCCTGAGAGGCGCACCACAGCGTGAATTCCCTCAACACACGCCCCACGTTTCGTTTGAGGCACCCCACATCTCTTCCCTTGTCTCGATGGGGGAATGGGGTATTGTCGTTTTGGTAGCGAAACCGATCCCCCATTCATGATAAAATTACTCCGACGACTCACCCCCTCCACCAGACGCATGCAGGCTCAGAACGCGCTAGGCAAGTCCGTCTTCAGCGTCATCCTCATTAAGCCCTCCCATTACGACGACGACGGCTACGTCATCCAGTGGGTCCGCTCCTCGATTCCCTCCAACACGCTCGCCACGCTCTACGGCCTGACCCTCGACGCGGCGCGCCGCCAGGTGCTCGGCCCGGAGGTCGAGTTCGACCTGCACGCGTACGATGAGACGAACACCCGCATCCAGGCCAAGCGGCTCGTCCGGATGATCCGCTCGGCGAGCGCCGGGGGCCTGGTGGCGCTGGTGGGCGTCCAATCCAACCAGTACCCCCGGGCGATGGACCTCGCCCGCCAATTGCGCGCCGAGGGCATCCAGGTGTGCATCGGCGGGTTCCATGTGAGCGGGTGCCTGTCCATGCTGCCGGCCATGCCGCAGGATTTGCAGGAGGCCGTGGACCTGGGCGTGTCGCTCTTCGCGGGCGAGCTGGAGGGCCGCATGGACGAGCTCCTCCGGGACGCGTTCCGCCACGAGCTCAAACCCCTCTACAACTATATCAAGGACCTGCCGGACCTGGACAAGAGCCCGGTGCCATTCCTCCCAGCCGAGGTCATCCATCGCCGCACTGGGTCGAAGACCAGCTTCGACGCCGGACGCGGCTGCCCCTTCCAGTGCAGCTTCTGCACCATCATCAACGTGCAGGGCCGGAAGTCCCGCGTCCGCAGCCCGGATGACATCGAGCGGATCGTGCGGGCCAACGTCCGCCAGGGGGTGTCCAACTTCTTCATCAGCGACGACAACTTCGCCAGGAACCGCAGCTGGGAGCCTATCCTCGACCGGCTGATCCACCTGCGGGAGGCGGAGGGCTGCGCCATCCGGCTCATCATCCAGGTGGACACCCTGAGCCACAAGGTGCCGGGTTTTATCCAGAAGGCGGGGCGGGCGGGGGTCAACCGGGTGTTCATCGGCTTGGAGAACATCAACCCGGAGTCGCTCGTGGGGGCGCAGAAGCGGCAGAACCGCATCGAGGAGTACCGCGCCATGCTGGACGCGTGGCACAGCGTCGGCGCGCTGACCCTGGCCGGCTACATCCTGGGCTTCCCGGCGGACACGCCCGGGAGCATCCTGCGCGACATCAAGATCATCCAGCGCGAGCTGCCGATCGATCTGCTGGAGTTCTTCATCCTCACCCCGCTGCCCGGCTCCCAGGATCACCGAGCGCTCTATGATCGAGGGGTCGCCATGGACCCGGACATGAACAACTACGACCTTGCCCACGTCACCACGGATCATCAGCAAATGTCCAGGCGGGAATGGCAGGCGATCTACCACAGGGCCTGGGACGCGTACTACACGCCGGAGCACGTCGAGGCGCTGATCCGCCGGGGCAAGGCGTGGGGGTTCCCGCCCCGGCACATGATGGAGAAATTGCTGGCGTTCCATGCCTGCGCGCGCATCGAGCAGGTCCATCCGCTCGAGGGCGGCCTCTTCCGCCTGAAGTACCGCCTGGACCGCCGGCCCGGCCTGCCGCGCGAAACCCCGCTGGCCTTCTACGGCCGCTACGCGTGGGACATCCTGAGCAAGCACGGCCGATTTTTCGCGCTGGCGATCTCCTACCTGCGCGCGCTCTGCCGCGTGGAGATCGGGCTCTCCATGGCTGATGCCGCGGATGCGGCGATGCGGCCCAGGCCCGCCGCCGTTCCCCCGACACCCGCACCGGCGCCCCTGCCGGAGCCGGCCGCGCTGGTTGAGCATTGAACCTCCACCTATGTCCGGGCTCCACACAAGGGGGCTCTGGTGGCGCTCGCGTCTGGCGTTGGACCCCGTTCTCTCTGCACTCCGACAGAAAGGAGAATCATGAACATGGGGCGGGCAAGATCCCTCGCGGTTTTTCTGCTGCGCGTTGTTGCGGGGCTGCTGTTCCTTCAGGCCGGAGGCATGAAGCTCTTTGATTGGTTCGGCGGCGTTCCTGCCCAGTTCGGCGGCCACCCGCCGCTCATGTCGCAGATGTGGATCGGGGGCGTGCTCGAGTTCTACGGGGGTGCGGCGATCCTGCTGGGGCTCGTGACGCAGCCCGTCGCCTTCCTGCTGTCCGGGGAGATGGCGGTCGCCTACTTTCAATTCCACCAGCCCGGCGGGTTCTGGCCCATCCAGAACCACGGCGAGCCCGCCGTGCTGCTCTGTTTCATCTTCCTCTTCCTCGCGGCGCACGGGGCGGGGACGTGGAGCCTCGACGCATGGCTGGGGAAGAAACGTGAAGCCGGCGCCTAACCTTGTATCACAGGTCTTGGCGACCTCAGCAGGGGCGGTCAACGCAGGAGGGCAGATGGGACAGAGAGAACGGCTCGTCATGAGCGCGGTGCTCCTGATTGGCTTGGGGGTCGGGTCAGCGCAACTTGCGAGAGCGGAGGAAGCGTCCACGGACACGTCCGCCACCGCCAGCGCAGCCAGCGCGGACGTCGGCGCGATGAGCCTCGACGGGACGCTCACATCATCCCAAGCGGAGGCCATCGCCCAGCATCCCAAGATTGCGGAATTCCTGGACCAACACCCTCATCTGGCCCAGGAGCTGGCGAACCACCCGAACGCCGCCCGATTTCTTGCCAACCATCCCGGCGCCGCCCATTACCTGGCCAACCACCCTGAGGCGCGCGAGCGTATCCGCACCGCCGCCGAGCGCTGGAACAGCGCCACGCCGGAGCAGCGCGCGCAATGGGCGGCCAACCGCGGCGAGCACATGGAGCACCGCGGCGAGCGCGTTGAGAATCGCGGGGAGCACCGCGAGCAGCGCGGGGAGCGGCTCGAGAATCAAGGGCAGCGGCTGGAGCACCGCGGCGAACAGCTCGAGGCGCACGGCCACGAGAAGGCCGGCGAACGGCTGGAGCACCGCGGGGAGCGCAGGGAGCACCGCGGGGAACGCATGCAGACTCAGGGCCAACACCTGCAGCAACACGGGCAGCATCTCGAACAGCGCGGTCAACGCACCCAGGAGCACGCCGGAGGCGCGCGCCCAAAGGCCGCCCACCGGTAGCCGGCGCGCGCGTCGCTCAAGGGCCTCCGGCGAATGCGCACGAGGCCACCGCCCACCTACGCGGTCTCTTCCAGCCTCTTTCTTCGGCTGCTGGGCGCCAGCTACGGCTTCGCCTTCTGGTCGCTTGGCACCCAGATCCTCGGCCTCATCGGTCAGCGCGGTATTGTGCCCGCGGCAGACCTGCTTGACGCGGCTCACCGGCAGTTCGGAAGCAGCGCGCTGTGGCGGTTTCCGACGCTGTGCTGGCTGAGCGCCAGCGATCCCTTCTTGAAGACGCTCTGCCTCGTGGGCACAGGGCTTGCCGCCCTCCTGGCGTGCGATGTCGCGCCTGCCCTCCTGTTGGCCGCGCTCTGGGCGCTCTACCTCTCGCTCGCAACGGTGTGCCGGGAGTTTCTCTGGTTTCAGTGGGACAGCCTGCTGCTGGAGGCGGGGTTGTTGGGGATGCTCCTGGCGCCGCTGCGGCTGCGGCCGAGCCGGCAGCCTGAGCCGCCCGAAGCACTGGTCCGATGGCTGGTGTGGTGGCTGCTCTTCCGGCTCATGTGTTCCTCCGGCGTCGTCAAGCTCGCCAGCGGCGATCCGGCGTGGCGCACCTTGACCGCGCTCACCTACCATTACGAAACCCAGCCGCTCCCCACCTGGATCGGGTGGTGGGCGCACCAGCTCCCCTCCTGGTTCCAGCGGCTCTCCTGCGCCGCCATGTTTGCGATCGAGTTGGCCGCGCCATTCGCGATCTTCTGCCCGACCCCTCTTCGACGCGCTGGCTGCTGGGCGCTGATCCTGCTGCAATGGCTCATTGCGCTCACGGGCAACTACGCCTTCTTTAACCTCCTGACCGTCGCGCTCTGTCTCCTGCTCTTGGACGATGCCGCATGGCCGTCGGCGATGCGCGCGACGGCATCCGAGGCCTCCGCGATGCCGCCGCCGAGGCCGCGGCATTGGCCGCAGGCGGTCGTGCTCCCCGTGAGCGTGGTCCTCCTCCTGCTCAGCAGCGTGCCGCTGCGGCTGCTGGCCGGGAGGCGACCGAATCAGCGGGATCTGATCGCGGCCTTCTACCAACGGCTTGCGCCGTACCGGCTCGTCAACACGTACGGCCTGTTCGCCGTCATGACGACGACGCGCAATGAGATCGTGCTCGAGGGAAGCCGGGATGGTCTCGAGTGGAAGGCGTACGAGTTCCGCGACAAGCCGGGGGATCCGCGCCGCCCGCCGGCCTTCGTGGCACCGCACCAGCCGCGGCTGGACTGGCAGATGTGGTTCGCAGCGCTCGGCACGTACCAGGACAATCCCTGGTTTCTGCGGCTGTGCGCGCGCCTACTGGAAGGCTCCCCGGATGTGCTGGCCCTGCTGGCTTCCAACCCGTTTCCTGAGGCGCCGCCGCGCTATCTGCGCGCAGCCTTGTACACGTACCACTTCACCGATCCGGCGACGCGGCGCGCATCAGGCGCCTGGTGGCGACGGGAAGCGCGCGGCCTCTACTGCCCCATGCTGTCTCGCAGATGAAGGCCGGCGGCTGGTTTCGCGAGTGCGCCAGTCACGATACCCCGATGCTGCCGAACTTCGGGGGCCGGTTCAGCTCATGCAGCAGGTCATTGATTTCTTGCTTCAGTTCCAGGATGCGCTCCTCCCGGCCCATCATCATGCTGTTGAGCAGCTCGAGCTCCTGGAGCTTCGTCTGTAAGGTTGCGTTGGCCCGTTGCAGGTCGGCCGTTCGTTGGGCGACCTGGACCTCGAGGCCCTGCGTGGTTGCGACCAGCTCCTTCGTGCGCTCTTCGACGAGCGCCTCCAGCCCTTCCATCGCCTTGCGCAGTTGCTCGGTGCGCTCCCGTATGCGGCCCTCAAGATCCTGATTGGCGCGCTCCAGCTCGGTTTCGCGCTCCGCGATCCGGCGCAGCTCGCGGATGCCCTGCCGGCACGACATGGCCAAAAACACCGTCTCAAACAGCGCCCACCAGGCGTGCTCGAGGGACCGCCAGACGGATGCGGCGGGCACGCCGTACACCGATAACGGAAACCAGGCGCCGAGCGCAAGGTGGTCGAGGTAGACGACGATCCCGGCGGTGATGAGGACCGGCCAGTCCCGGTAGAACGCCAGGAGGGCCAGCGATCCGAAGACGTGGAAGTGCGTCTCGATCCGTCCGCCGGTGACATGGACCAGCAAGGCGGACTGCAGCATCTGGCCGACGGCGATCATGTGGCGGGTGTATCGCGTGCCCGGCTTGCGGAGAATGAGATAGATGGGGTAGGCGGCACAGAGCCCGCCGAGCACGGCCGCGGCGATGACGTGCTGGTGGATGTCCCAGTACTGGGCAATCCAGGTGCGCGGAGACCAGACCAGGGCGATGGCCACCGCGCTGATCCACTGCGCCAGTAGGAGCCACAAAAACATTTGGTCTGTCCGCCGCTCGACCTTGGAGAGATAGCTGCGGAAGATGGTCTCGGTTCGTGTTGCGGCCTCCGGTGCCATCGTCATCGGCCAGCGTCCTCCCGTGGCGTGGGGGCTTCACCTGGCGCGATGAGCGGGCAGCCGAACACCGGGCTTGGATTTGCCTCGGCGAGTTGCTCGCCGGTCAAGAGCCGCACGAACCGTTGCAGGCCCGGGTTGTCGCGTTCACCGCCGCGCCGGTCCGTGATGCCTCCCCGAAAGATTTCCCGCGCCTGCCCATCGTAGACAAGAATTGTTCCAGAGGTGAGCGCGCCGAACCGCCACGCCTGGATCCCGCCGCGATCCCAGATGATCTGAGCGCTCGGAATGGCGGCCTGGACCGTGCGCACAGATGCCGATTCCACCCATGCGGCTTGCTGGGCTGCGTCAAGCGGGGTGAAGACCGATACGATGAGGTCGGCGCCTGGGTGCGAGGCCAGCGCGGTCACGAGCTGCTTGACCGTCGCGCGCGTGCAGACGCAGCGAGGATGCAGGAAGGCCACGACGGTCGTCTTCTTGGGAGGCGTCAGGAGCTCTATCGAGTAGCTGTACTCTGTTTCCCTGGGCCACGTCGCCGGCGGCGGGCCCAATCGACCAGGCTTGAAGTCGTAGCTCATCGCCAGGTAGCTTCCAGCCAGGCATACGGCGATCCAGACGATTCCGGCCACGCGCTGCTTGATCATCGCTAGGGCCCTTGCGTACCTCGACAAAAAGCCCGTTCCTCACACACATGGAACGGGCCCATCCTCGGCAGCCCAGCCACCCTCGCCCTTCCGTAACCGTACCACATTTCTCTCACCAACGTGAAGGGCCCGCCTCCTATGATAAAATCGCCTATGCCCTGGTTGCGGGGGATCACCCGGAACGTCTTCGTGCTGGGCGTGGTGAGCCTCTTGACCGACGCCTCCAGCGAGATGATCTATCCGCTGCTGCCGGCGTTTCTCACCACGGTGCTGGGCGCAGGGCCGGCCTTCCTCGGGGTGATTGAGGGCGCGGCGGAATCCGTCGCCGCCTTCCTCAAGCTGCTCTCCGGCGTGTGGGCCGACCGCGTCCGGGATCGGACCAAGCTGGTCCTGGCCGGCTACGGCCTCTCCGCATGTTCCCGTCCGCTCATCGCGGCAGCGACGAGCGGGGCGATGGTGCTTGGCATCCGGGTCGCTGACCGGATCGGCAAAGGGATCCGCACCGCTCCCCGCGATGCCATGCTGGCGGATTCGGTCGCGGCCTCTGCGCGCGGCGGCGCCTTCGGCTTCCAGCGGGGCATGGACCACGCGGGCGCGGTGATTGGCCCGCTCATCGCCGCAGGACTCCTGGCGTGGCGCATCAAGGACCTGCGCACGCTGTTTTGGTGCGCGGCGATTCCCGGCCTGCTGGCCGTCCTGGCCATCCTCCTCTGGGTCCGCGAGGTGCCGGCCAGGACGCGGCTTCCGCAAGAAGACGGACGCTTTCTCGCCAGGCTCCCCGCCGGCACGCTCCGCGCGTACCTGTTGATCCTGTTCCTCTTCACCCTGGGCAATTCCTCGGACGCCTTCCTCTTATTGCGGGCGAGCCAGCTTGGCGTGGCCACAGCCGCGCTGCCCCTGATCTGGGTTGTCTTGCACCTGGTCAAGATGTGCTCCGTGTTTCCTTTTGGGGCGCTGTCGGACCGGGTGGGACGGCGCGGCGTCATCGTCGTTGGCTGGATCATCTACGCGCTGACCTACGTCGGGTTCGCGCGCGCGACGATCCAGTGGCAGGCCTGGGGCCTCTTCGGCGTCTACGGGCTGTTTTACGGACTGACCGAGGGGGTCGAGCGCGCCTTGCTGGTCGACCTGGCGCCGGCGGCGCACCGCGGGGCGGCGTTTGGGTGGTACAACTGCGTCATCGGCATCGGGGCGCTGCCCGCGAGCCTCATCTTCGGGCTGATCTGGCAGATGGCGAGCCCGCAGGCGGCCTTCACATTCGGGGCGGTCTTGGCTCTTGCGTCAGCGTGCCTGCTGAGCGGGCTCGTCGGCGCTGGGCGAGGGTGACGTGGCGCAGCCAGCAGGGGCGGCTAGCCGCCTCAGGATTTTTGCCATGCGGCTGCGGCAGGAAGATGTTACAATCCCCGCCGCGATGGATTCCGCGATGTGGATCGACCACAAATTCGCGGCCTGGAAGCGCGGGCCGTGGATCCCCGCGCTGCTGCGGAGAGCCACGGATGACTTGCAGCGCTATTACCAGCGGCCGATTCAAGAGATCGCCGCGCGCTACTGGGAGGCGCGCGCGCCCGCAGACAGCGCCGCCCCCGCGGCGGTGCTGGATCACTACCAGGCGACCGAGCAGTACATCTACGAATCCAGCATGTTCGACGCGGTGGCCGAGCAGCAGTGGTGTTTCGAGCAGGTCCGCCGCGCCTGCACGCAGTTCCGCCGCACCCCGGTGCTGGATTTCGGGGGCGGAGCCGGCGGGCTGGCCCTCTCGCTGGCCGGCGTGCCGTGCGATTACGCGGACATCCCCGGCCGGACGCTTGACTTCGCGCGCTGGCGGTTCGAGCGCCACGCCTGCCCGGTGCGCGTCCTCGATGCGACCGAGCCCCTGCCGGCAGGCGCGTACCAGGCGATCGTCACGCTGGATGTCCTCGAGCATCTGCCCGATATTCGGGCTACGCTCGGCCGGTTGGCGGCCGCGCTGGCCCCCGGCGGATGGCTCATCACGAAATCCACGTTCGCCGGCGGCGATCCGATGCACCTGCCGCAGAATCTGCGCTACGCCGACTTCCGGCAATTTGACCGGCTCATGATCGGATGCGGCCTGCGCTATCGCGGGCGGATTCGTCCCGATCCGATTTCGGAATGGCGGTTCAAACAGCTGCGCCGGCCGCGCATCTGGCGCGTGTGGCTGGACCGGAAGCCCAAGTTCGGCGGACGATGGACGGTCCACGAGCTCGTATCATGAAGGGTCCCATGCGGGCTCTCCGGCGGGCCTCTGCGCTCATGGTCGCGCTGGCGCTGATCAGCGCCTCACCCGCCTTCGCGCAAGACGGCGCCGTCTCGCCGCACCATCCCGTCGCGCGCAAGCTCGGCCGCGGGCTCTCCAACCTGCTCTTCAGCGCGCTGGAGATCCCGATGCATATCAGCGAGGTGCGCCGAGCGGACGGCCCGTTTGCCGGCGCCACGCTGGGGCTCGTGTCCGGGGTCGGCAGCGCTGCGGCGCGGACGCTGGCCGGCGCGGTCGAGGTCGTGACGTGTCCGTTCCCGCTGCCGCGCGCGGGCTATGGGCCGATGCTCAGGCCTGAGTTCCTGCTGGAGCCTGGGAGCCCGCTGCTCCGGCAGCTCTCAGGGGATCCGTAGCCGGCGGCATCCTCAGCGCCGGATTCCGATGACGATTTCATGACGGCGTCTTCACGACACCTTGTTGAGGAAGATGAACAGCCCTCAGGCGGCGAGCGCGCCGCGCCTCAGGAAACGAGCTGGCATGTAATATGCACCCTAGACAGCCTGTCATGCCCCGCCTCCATGCCATCTTCCGCTGGTGCGTTCTCGCCGCTGCCATAACCCTAGCCCTCGCCCCGGCGGCGAGTCCGGCTTGGGCGAGCCCGTCCGAGTATCCCCTGGTGGTGGACTTCCTCTATCATCTGGCCCGCGACTACCGGAAGCAGGGCGATTTGGAGCGGGCGCTGCATGAGCTCAACAAGGCCCTGCTGCTCGATCCGCGGCATGCCGGGGCGTCGCATGAGCGGCTGGATATCCTGGCGCTGCTGCGCGACCGCCAGGCGGCCGTCGATGCCACGCTGGATACGCTTGGAGGACCAGCGCCGCCGGTGGAAGAGCGCGCGGTGCCGGCTGTTCCGCCATCGACGCAGGCTGCGCCG
>JAHFGU010000024.1:0-5701 GCA_023247285.1 Candidatus Omnitrophota bacterium | reverse complement strand
GACGCAGGCTGCGCCGCCAACGGTGAGGCGCCGGCCAGGCGCTGCGTCGGAAACGCTCGAGTGGATGCGCGCCGAACTGCGGGAAGCGCGGTCCCGCATCTCCTCCAATGTCTCCTCGCTGTGGTCCGGCGTGCGCAGTTTCCAAGCGCCGCGCGCGGCAGCGCGGCTGCAGATGCCGGATCCGGCCGTGAACGGCACGCGCTGGTTCTATGTGTTCGGACCCAACGGGCGGGCGGACTACGGCGCGCGGCCCAACGGCCAGGAGATCTTCATCGCGGTCCCGGCCGGCGAGATCGAGCCGGTCGTGATCCGGATCATCGACGCGGACGCGCGCGGCCGTGACGACGAGATGGACACGAGCTGGGACACCGTCACCGCGTTCGCGGTCCACGGCGATGGCGCTGCCCCCCTGGCGTCGCGCGTGATCGGGCCGGAGGAGCCGGACGGCACCGTGATCACCTTCGGCCCATTCCGTCCGATTCAAGGCGACATCCACGGGCAGTGGCTGGTGTTCCGCGTGCAGGCGCAGGGCCTCTCCGGCGACGACAACAACCTGTTCGCGGTGGAGGCCACGCCGGCCACGGCAGAGGGGTTTGTCCGGGAAGCCTCGCTGCGGCTGCCCGATCAGCCGGGCGGAGTGATGCGCGTCTTTCCGGAGATTCCGCCTGGGGCGGCGCTGGTGCGCGCGCTCAACTTTGATCTGGACCGCGACGGCGGGCGCGCGTCGATGGTCCGCGTCCGCCGGGACGGCGCGCGGGACGGCTGGGTGCCGGTGCGGGGGTCGGACAGCGCGGTGTGGGCCGCGACCACCGTGACGGTGCCGCCCGGCACTGAGGGCACGCGGTGGGTCTACCGGGTCGAGAAAGGCGCCCAGCGCGAAGGCAACGTGGCCCTCGGCGTGACCGATGCGTGGGGCACGCCGCTGCCCCTCTATTTCAAGAGCCGCGACCGCTAACGCGGCCGTCTGTCATTGACAACTTGACATTAATCTCAGGTGTGCTATAGTCCCTCCCATGCGCCTACAGCGTGATGCTGTGTCTCGCGGAGTGCTGTTGACCATTCTCGTGTGCAGCGTGACAGGCACCGCGGCAGCGAAAGACCTCTTCAAGCCGAAAGCCAAGAGCGATGCGCCTGACGCTGCAGCCGCTGCGCCCAGCGCTCCGGCCTCTACCCCAGGCCAGGCTGCTCCGGCCTACACCTTTAAAGACGATACCGAGCTGGCCGAGTTTTCGACCTTGTGGCAGCAGCGCCAGGGTGTGCTCCTTCGGATGTCCGTGCTGCGCGCGTACGTCGGGGAAGAACAGACTGCCCTGCGCGAGATCAACGACAAGATGGCCAGTAACTATGGTCTGGACATGAAGAAGAACTATACCTACGACAGCATCCACAAGACCCTGGTCGAAGCTCCCACCCCGCCGCCCGCGCCTTCGAGCGCCGCGGCTGAGCAGGCTCCTGCGTCTGCCCCAAGCAAGACCCCCTAGTTCTTCCAGACCGCCCGCGTCTTGACGTTTCCGCACACCTTCAGGCATACTTTGTAGTAAGTCAGCCCTACTGAAACGCCACACCCGGAGTAATCCGGGGTCGGAAAGCCACAGCCCCGACTCAGTCGGGGGGCTGGGTTGCCAAAGGGGGATGCGGTGGACAGTTCGTCGAGCCTGACTTCGCCTACGGGAGTCAGGCTGCGTCTTTTTTCTTGCCTGCGATGTACTCATCTTGAGCGCAACCGTGCTCACCGAGGGCACGTCCATGCTTGAGACCCTGGTCCACTCCAAGGTCCGGCGTGCCCTGTTTGAGCAGCTCCTCACCCACCCGACCGAGCGCGTCTACCTCCGCGGCCTCGCCAAATCCCTGAGCGTGTCGGTGACGCCCTTGCGCCGGGAGCTGAAGCGGCTGGAAGAATCCGGGGTGCTCCGCGCGGTGGAGGAGGGGCACATTCGATTTTACGAAGTGGTCCCGGCTGCACCGATGTTCCAACAGTTGCAGCGGGCGGTTTCGATGTCTGCCAGCCTGACACCCCAGCCTCCGATCATTCAGACCGAGCCGGCCGGCGCGCCGGCCGCTGCGCCCTCACGTGCCGCAGCAGCCCGCGTTGATTCAGCAGCTGAAGGCCTCGCCCTGTTGCGCCGCCCGTTGCTGATTGGGGCAGCACTCCTTGCGCTCGGGATGGCGCTCGTGGCCGCCGGCCTCTGGCAGGTCTGGCGGGTCGAGCAGCGGCTCGTGACCATGCCGGCGATCGTGGTGCCCGGAGCGCGACCGGCCGGCGTCACCACGCCGCCTGCCGGCAGCCTCATGCACGGGGCCCGGTGGCGTTTGCTCCCAGGCGGCTTTGGAGGTTTTAGTTCGTCCGGGCCAGGGTCGGAGGACTTATGACCAGGACGCGCGCCTCGCTGCTGCTGCGCTTGAGCCTGTCGCTCGCCCTCACCTTCGCCTTGCTCCCTGCCGCCTCGGTCTGGCGCATCCTCGGATTGCCGATCGCCGACACCGCGTGGGCTGCCATCCCCTGGATGGTCAACTACCAGGGCCGGCTGACCGACGGCTCGGCCAAAGCGGTCACCGGGTCGCTCGCCATCACCTTCCGCCTCTATGACGCGGCCACCAGCGGGAACAAGGTGTGGGAAGAAACCCAGGCCGTCTCGCTCGCGGAAGCGGACAACGGCATTTTCAACGTCATCCTCGGGGTGAGCACCGCGCTGACCTCGGTGGACTTCAACAACGCGTTGTGGCTGTCGGTGCAGGTGGCCGGGGACACGGAGATGACTCCCCGGCAGCGGCTGACCGCGGTCGGCTATGCCATGAACGCGGACCAGCTCGATAGCTTGGATTCGACCAAGTTCCTGCGGACCGACATCGATACGTCCACCTCCGGCAAGCTCACCATCACGCGCGCCGGCGCGGCCTTCGTCATCACGCCCTCCAGCGCGCCCGCGGCCGACACCAAGATGATCGACGTGCAGAACGCGTCGGGGACCAGCAAGTTCAGCGTCGACTACGAAGGGGACGTGACCGTGGCGGGCGATTTGGCGGTCAGCGGCACGATGAGCGGATCCAGCAGCGTCACCGGCACGTCGAACGCGTCATGGACTGTGGGCAATGCCACGGATGCGACGTCCACGGATGTGTCGCTGCTGTTCGGGAAGTCGAGCGGCCAGGAATCCCTGGTCTTTGACGGCGACAGCACCGGCGACTTCCTCCTGTCGGACGACCTGCGGCTGCAGGCCCGGAGCGTCCTGCGGCTGGCGGATAGCGATTCCAGCAATTACGTCGGCCTGCGGGCGCCGGCGACGGTGTCCTCAGATGTAACCTGGACGCTACCTAGCGCTGATGGCTCGGCCAACCAAGTGCTGACCACCGATGGCAGCGGCACGATGGCCTGGCAGACCACCACGGACATCACCGGCACCGGCGACATCACCGCGGTGGGCGATGTGACCAGCGGGACCGCGTTTACCGCCACCAGCGGCAGCGATGGCAACACGCTGTACTTCGAAGGATCGACCGCCGATGGCAATGAGATCGCCTTGACCGGCGCCAACCCCTCCTCGGATATCACGGTCACCATCCCGGCAACCACTGGGACACTCGTCACCACCGGCGACACGGGGACGGTGACCGGCACGATGATCCTGAATGATACCGTGGCGTTGGCCACGGATACCGCGGGGAACTACGTTGCGACCGCCAGCGGCAGCTCGCCGATTAGCGTGAGCGGCTCAGGGTCCGAGACCGCGGCGCTGACGATCTCGTGCCCCACCTGCGTCACCTCCTCCAGCGGCGGCACGTTCCAGGTCACCCTTGCCGGCACGTCGGGCTCGAACCAGACGATCAGTGCCGGGGATACGCTCACGGTCGCGGCCGGCACCGGCATCACGACCACCGGCGCCGACACGGATACGGTGACCATCGCCTCCACCCTGGGCACCAGCATCGGGGGCAGCGAGGTAGACGCCGACACCCTAGATTTCACCGCCCTTGAGGACACGCTCGACCTCGACGCCAACCTGACCCTGAACCAGACCAGCTACACCTGGGGGCAGAGCTATACCGGCACGACCGGCACGGCGTTGAACCTTGCGGCCACCTCGCTCACCACCGGGACCGCGCTCGACGTGGATGCGACGAACACCGCGACCACCGACACCAGCATCCAGCAGGTGCGCCTAGACCTCACCAACGCCCAGGCGACTACCGCCAACTCGGACCTTGTCGGCTTGGGCGTCAACTTCACCAACAACCCAACCATCGCCGGCAACACCGAAGTGGCGATGCGCATCCAGCATCCGGTCACGGCGAATACCACCGACAACGCGGTCTCCGCGCTCCTCCTGCTCGAGAATACCGACACCAGCGCCTCCGGCAGCACGAAAGTCACCGATGCGCTGCGTGTTCAAGCCGCGACGGACGGGTTCGTCACGGACGCCATCGACGCCTCAGACGCAGAGATCGACAACGCGATCAACATCGGCGCCAACGCGATCGCCGGCACGAACTTCTCGGTGACCGCGCCCGGGGTGGTCACGGCCGCCGGGCTAACCTCGACCGGCAACGTGGATCTGACCGGCGCGCAGGTCCTCGGTGCGAGCCCGCTCGTGTTCGAGGGCGGCTCGGATGACAATGTCACTACAACCCTCGCGCTCACCGATCCCAGCGGCTCGAGCAAGACGATCACCCTGCCGAACGCGACGGGGACGGTGGCGGTGTCGGCCTCTTCGCCGCTGAGCCTAAGCGCAACAGGCGCCCTGACCTGCTCGACCTGCGTCACCTCGTCTGGCGGCGGGACCTTCGCCATTACGCTCGCCGGCACGTCGGGCTCGAACCAGACGATCAGTGCCGGGGATACGCTCACGGTCGCGGCCGGCACCGGCATCACGACCACCGGCGCCGACACGGACACGGTCTCGATCGCCTCCACCCTCGGCACCAGCATCTCCGCTAGTGAAGTGGATGCTGACACCCTAGATTTCGCCGCCCTTGATGACACGCTCGACCTCGACGCCAACCTGACCCTGAACCAGACGAGCTACACCTGGGGCCAGAGCTACACCGGGACCACCGGCACCGCGTACAACTTCGCAGCTACCTCGCTCACGACCGGGACCGGCCTGGATGTGGATGTCACGAACACCGCGACCTCCAACACGGCCATCCAGCAGGCCCGCCTGGATCTCACGAACGCGCAGGCCACCAATGCCAACACCAGCTTCGTGGGTTTGGGCGTCAACTTCACCAACAACCCAACCATCGCCGGCAACACCGAGTACGCGATGCAGGTCCAGAACCAGGCCACGGCCAACACCACCGACAACGCTGTGGCCGGGCTGCTCCTCCTCGATAACGCCGACACGAACGCCACCGGCTCCACCGCGATCACGGATGCCTTGAAGATCACCGTGTCCGGGTCGCTGAGTTCCGGCATCGTGGATGCGATCGACGCTTCGGACTCGAACATCGACAACGCCCTGAACATCGGGACGAACGCGATCACCGGCACCACCGGCACCATCAGCCTGACGAACTTCGGCGTCTCCAGCACGGGCGCGGTATCCACCGGCGCCTCGGCCGGCAACCAGGCCGGCTCGCTCGTCTTATATGACAGCGATTCCTCCAGCCCCGAGTCGATTACCATCAGCCCGCCCTCGGTCGCCGATGGCGCCAGCTATACCCTGACCCTGCCGACAACCGGCGGGACGAACAACTACCTGCT
>JAHFGU010000023.1 GCA_023247285.1 Candidatus Omnitrophota bacterium | reverse complement strand
CGGCCGCGCAGCCAGGGCGCGAAGCTCACGGCATGGGAGTTGGCGCAGGAAGGCGTGCCGCACGCGCTCCTGCCGGACACGGCCGTCGGGATGGCCATGCGGCAGGGGCTGATCCAGCTTGTCCTGGTGGGCGCAGACCGCATCGCGGCCAACGGGGACGTGGCCAACAAGATCGGCACCTATCAGATTGCCATGCTCGCGCGCGCGCACGGGATTCCCTTCTATGTGGCCGCGCCCACGACGACCATTGACCTCTCCTGTCCACGCGGCGAGGACATTCCCATTGAGCAGCGCAGCGAGGACGAGGTCCGCTGGGTCACCGGCATCGACGAAGGCGGGCGCGTCACGCGGGTGCGCATCACGCCGGAGGGCACGCCGGCGCGCAACTGGGCCTTCGATGTCACGCCGGCCTCGCAGATCACCGGCATCCTGACCGAACGCGGGCTGGTGCGGCCGGGACCCTCTGCGCTCGCCGCCGTGAAAAGCGCGGGCCGCCCCCAGGTTCCGAATTCGGCGGCTGTCCCCGAATTGCCATGAAGAATCGCTGGAACGAGCGCGCGGCGCGGCGGCTTGGCCCGCTGGATGCGCTGGTCTACCGCTCCCGCCTCATCGGCGATGAGGACGCGCTCGGCCTGTACGGCGGCGGCAATACCTCCATCAAGTGCGAGGCGCCGGATGTGTTCGGGCGGCCGCAGGAGGTGCTGTGGGTGAAGGGAAGCGGCGCCAACCTGCAGGGCTGCGAGCGGCGGCACTTCGCGCCGCTGCCCATGGCCGCACTCCTGCCGCTGCGCGAGCGGCGCGCCATGGCGGATGAGGACATGGTCGCGTTCCTGGAGCGCTGCGTGCTCGAACCAAAAGCGCCGCGGCCGTCCATCGAAACGCTGCTCCACGCCTTCATCCCTGAGCGTGCCGTCGATCACACGCACGCGGACGCGATCCTGGCGCTGGCGAACACGCCGCATGGCGAACGGCGCATCCGGCAGGCGCTCGGCTCCCGGTTCCTATGGATTCCGTACCTGCAACCGGGATTTGCGCTCTCACGGCGCGTTTGGGACGCTTACCGCGGGCGGCCGGAGGCGCACGGCGCGGTGCTCGGCCATCACGGGCTGATCACGTGGGGGCCGGATAGCGCCACAAGCTTCGCGCGCACCATCGCGGCTGTCACGCGCGCCGAGCGATTCCTCGCCGCGCGCCGCCGCCGGCGCGCCTGGTCGGCGCCAGGGATGGCGCCGCTGCCGGATCCGCAGCGCCGGGCAATCCTGCGCGCCTGGCTGCCGGCCATTCGCGGCGCGCTCAGCCGCACGCGCAAGGTGTGCCTGACGCTGACGGACGCGCCGGACGTCATGGAGTTTGTCTGCGCGCGCCGCATGCCCGCCGTGGCGCGGCGCGGGCCGGCCACCCCGGACCACATGCTGCGCACCAAGCGCCTGCCGTGCCTGCTCAGCGCCCCGCGCGGTACGAGGACGCCGAGCCCGCAGGCCGCCGCGGCCCGGATCGCCGCCTACGCGCGGGCGCACGCAGCGTACGTGCGTCGCCATCGAGGCGCTGCGCAAGTCCCGGATGATCCGTTACCGCGCGTCCTGCTGATCCCAGGGGTCGGGATGCTGACCGCGGGCAAAGACGCGACGGAGACCGCGATGCGCTCGACCATCTACCGCCACGCGATGGCAGTCATGCGGGGTGCGGAAACCGTCGAGGCGTACACGTCCGTGTCGGCGCGCGAGGCCTTCGGCGTCGAGTACTGGCCGCTCGAGCTCTACAAGCTGTCGCTGGCGCCGCCGGAGGCCGAGCTCTCGCGCGAGATCGGCTTGGTGACCGGGGCGGCGGGCGGGATCGGCCGGGCCATCGTCCGCGGGTTGGTGGAGCGGGGCGCCTGCGTGGTCGCCACCGATCTGCATGAAGAGCCGGTGGCGCGGCTCGCCGACGAGGTGAACCATCGCGCGGGCCGGATCCGCTGCCTGGGTGTGGCGCTGGATGTGACGCGCGAGGCCAGCATCGAGGAGGCGCTCGACGCCGCGTTGCGCGCGTTCGGCGGGCTCGACTTCCTCGTGTCGAACGCCGGGGTGGCGCACGTGGCGGCCATCGACCGGCTCCGCCGCGATGACTGGGAGCGCAGCTTCCGCGTCAACGCGACCGGCCATTTTCTCGTCGCCCGGTCGGTGGTCCGGCTGCTGCGCGCGCAAGGCCTGGGCGGGTCGCTGGTGTTCATCGCCTCGAAGAACGTGCTCGCCCCGGGAAAGGATTTCGGCGCCTACAGCGCGGCCAAAGCCGCGCAGACGCAGCTGGCGCGCGTGCTGGCGATCGAGAACGGGGAGTTCGGCATCCGCGTCAACCTGATTCATCCGGACGGCGTCTTCGACGGCTCCGGGTTGTGGCAGGCGATCGGCCCGGATCGCGCGAAGACGCACGCCGTGGCGCCGGAGGAGCTGGAAACGTTCTACCAGCAGCGGAATCTCTTGAAGGCGCGGGTGCTGCCCGAGGACGTGGCGGAGGCGGTGGTCTTCTTCGTGTCCCGGGCCTCGGCGAAAACCACCGGCTGCATGCTGACCGTGGATGGCGGGCTGCGCGAGGCGTTCCCGCGATGATGCATCCCATTCACGCGGCCGTGCTGGGCCTCGTCGAGGGCGTGACCGAGTTCCTGCCGGTGTCCTCGACCGGACATTTGATCCTGGCCGCCCATCTGCTGGGCCTGCGCGGCGAGGCCGTGAAGACCTACGAAGTGGTGATCCAGGCCGGCGCGCTCGGGGCGGTGCTGGGATTGTACCGGGCGCGCCTGGCTTCGGTCTGGCAGGGCGCGCTGGGCCGCGATCCGGCTGGACGGACGCTGGGCCGCAACTTGCTCCTGAGTTTTGTTCCGGCCGCCGTCGCAGGCCTGCTGCTGCACCGGGGGATCAAGCGCCTCTTTGTCCCGAGCTTGGTCGGGCTGGCGCTGGCGTGCGGTGGGGTGCTGATGCTGGCGGTGGAATGGACCAAGTCCCGTCGCCGCCCGTCGACGCGACCGCTCGAATCGCTGACCGTGCCCGGCGCGCTCTTCATCGGCGCGCTGCAATGCCTGGCGCTCTGGCCCGGCATGTCGCGCTCCATGGTCACGATCGTGGGCGGCCTCCTGCTGGGCCTCTCGCCGGCCGCGGCGGCGGAATACAGTTTCTTGCTGGCCGTGCCGACGCTGGGCGCGGCCACGCTGTTTGACGCGGCGGTCGGCGGGCGGGCGCTGGTGCAGGAGGCGGGCGCCTTCACCGTGGCCATCGGTTTTGTCATCGCGCTGCTGGTCGCGGCGGCGGCCATCCGCGGCCTGCTGCGGTACCTCTCGCAGCACGGGCTGGCGCTCTTCGGCTGGTACCGGCTCGCGATGGCCGGCTGCATCTGGTGGCTCGGCCCGCGCCTGGGTTGACGGGCCCACAATGCGAGGGAGGAAGATGTCGAGCATCACGGCACGCACGGCAGAGCTGGACCTCACGCGCTACGTCCGCGCGATCCCGGATTTCCCCACCAAGGGCATCCTCTTCCGCGATATCACGCCGCTGCTGCAGCACGGGCCGGCGTTCCATCAAGCCATCCGGACGCTGGCTGCCCGCCATCATGGGCAGCGGCCGGACGCAGTGGTCGCCATCGAATCGCGCGGGTTGATCGTCGGCTCGGCGCTGGCCTTCGAGCTCGGCATCGGCGTGGTGCCGGTGCGCAAGAAAGGCAAGCTGCCGCACAAAACCTTCCAGGCCAACTATACGCTGGAGTACGGCACCGACACGCTCGAGATCCACCAGGACAGCCTGGAGAAGGGCGCCAAGGTGCTGCTCGTTGATGATCTGCTGGCCACGGGGGGCACCATGGGGGCGACCATCCGGCTCATCGAGCAGTGCGGCGGGCGCATCATCGAGCTGGCGTTCCTCATCGAGCTCACGGCGCTCAAGGGGCGGGAGCGCTTGGTCCCGCACCCGGTGATTTCCCTGATCCAGTACTAGAGCATGGCGCTCGGATTGCGGGGCACCCGGCGCGTTCTTCCGGCGGCGCTGTCAGCGGGCCTGCTGCTTGCCGCAGCGGCGGGGGCGGACGATCCGCCGGCCTCGTCCGGCAAAGATTTGGTCGTCACCCGGCAGGGAGGCACGCGGTATCTCTCATTAAAGGATTGGCCGGTGACGCGCGTGGGCAACGTGGTGCGGCGCGCCACGCTGGAAGAATACCTCAGCCTGAAGTTCGGGAAGCTGGACGAAGCCATGACCGCCCTCGTCGAGCGGCAGGATGCTGCGGAGCGCCGGCTGCATGCATTGGAGGAGCACCAGAAGGGGCTGCAGGCGCAGGTGCGCCAGCTTGACGCCAGGCTTCCGAAACCGCAGCCGAAGGAAGCTGCGCGCCCGGACACCGCGCCGGTGGAGGACGAGCATCCGGCGCAGCCGGCAACCGGGGACACAACCGAGAACAGCGGTCCCGAATGACTGAGCGCGTCGTCATCATCGGATCCGGGCCGGCGGGCCACACCGCAGCGCTCTACGCGGCCCGCGCCAACCTCAGGCCGGTGCTGTTCGAGGGCTTCGCGGCCGGCGGGATTCCGGGCGGCCAGCTCATGACCACGACCGAGGTGGAGAATTATCCCGGGTTCCCCGATGGGATCCAGGGCCCGGAGCTCATGCAGCTCTTCCGCAAGCAATCCCTGCGGTTCGGCGCCCGCCTCTTCACCGAAGATGTCACCGCGGTCGACCTGGCGCGGCGGCCGTTCACCGTGCGCTCCTCGCAGCAGGCGGTGGAGGCGCACGCCCTCATCATCGCCACCGGGGCCACGGCCCGCCGGCTGCAAGTGCCCGGCGAATCGCGGCTGTGGAGCCGGGGCATCTCGGCGTGCGCGGTCTGCGACGGCGCGCTGCCCGTTTTCCGCGGCAAGGCGCTGGCGGTGGTCGGCGGCGGGGATTCGGCGGCGGAGGAATCCACGTTCCTGACCAAGTTCGCCTCGAAAGTCTATCTCATCCATCGGCGGGACCAGCTGCGCGCCTCCAAGGTCATGCAGGAGCGCGTGCTCAAGCATCCGAAGATCGAGGTCCTCTGGAACACCGTCGTCGCGGATGTGCTCGGGACCGACGCGGTGACCGGGCTGCGGCTGCGGGATGTCCGCACGAATCAGGAGCGCGAGCTCTCCTGCGGCGGGCTCTTCTATGCCATCGGCTTTACGCCCAATACCGCGCTGTTCGCCGGGGCGCTCGAGCTGGACGCGGAGAGCTACATCGTGACGCGGCCAGGATCCACCCGCACCTCGGCGCCGGGCGTGTTCGCCTGCGGCGACGTGCAGGACAAGCGCTACCGCCAGGCGATCACCGCCGCCGGCAGCGGCTGCATGGCCGCGCTCGATTGCGAGCGCTGGCTCAACGAGGAAGGGCTCGGGGCGTAGGCGGGATGGTCCCCCTGCTGACCGCGGAGCGGGGCTGCATCGGCGTCGCGGGGTTTCTCCTGCTGCTGCTGATCGAAAGCGTGCGCCCGTTCCGCCCGGAGGGGCCGGGTGGCTGGCGCCGTCGGCTCATCAACATCTTCATCGCGAGCACCAACGCGCTGCTCCTGAGCGTCGTGCTGGGCGGGCTGCTGGTTTCCGCGTACCACGCGTGCGAGCTCTACCGCTTCGGCCTGCTCGCCGCGCTGGGGATCGGCGGATGGGCCAATGTCGCGCTCACGGTGGTCGCGCTCGACGGGGTGACGTATGCCTGGCACCGCGCGTACCACGGCCTGCCGGCGCTCTGGCGGATGCACCGCGTGCATCACAGCGACCAGGCGCTGGACGTGACGACCTCGGGCCGGTTCCATCTGACGGAGATGGGGCTCTCGGCGCTCTTTCGGCTGGGCGTCATCGCGCTCCTCGGGGCCAGCGTCGCCGGGGTGGTCATCTTTGAAATCGTCTTCGGGCTGTTTAACCAGCTCGAGCACGCCAACCTGCGCCTGCCGCCGCGGCTGGACGCGCGGCTGCGCGCGGTGGTCGTCACCCCGGACATGCACCGCATCCACCATTTCCAGCAGGCCGGCTACACCAACTCCAACTACTCCACCATTTTCTCCTTCTGGGACCGCCTCTTCGGCACCTATGTGTTCGGGCCGGACCAGCGCGCCACCCCGATCGGCTTGCCCGAGTACGCGCGCGCATCCGACGTGACGCTCGAGCGAGTGCTGGTGATGCCGTTTGGTCCGCCGTGCGCCATATGAGCGCCGGCTTCCGCGCGCGCCCGCTGTGGGCTGCGGGCGCTGCGCTGGCGCTGTGCGTCTGGCGGCTGCGCGCGCTGGGCGATCCCCGGCTGCGGCTCGCCGCGTGGTACGGGTGGTTCGCCGCCGCCTTCGCGTGCTATCTGCTCGCGTTGTGGGCGATCCGCCGCGCCGAACAGCAGGCCTCCTCGTCATCGCGCCTCGGCGTCCTCTGGATCATCGGGGTGGCGATCGCCGCGCGCGCGCTGCTGCTGCCGACCACCCCCGCGCTCTCCGACGACATCTATCGGTATCGCTGGGATGGCCGGGTGCAGCAGGCCGGGATCGATCCGTACGCGTACCCGCCCAGCGATCCCCGCCTGGCCTTCCTGCGCGACGCAGCGTACACGAAGATCAACTTCCCGCAGCTGCGGACCATCTACCCGCCGCTCACCGAGCTGGCGTTTCGCGCAGGCCAAGCGGCAGGCGGCACGCTCATGGCGCACAAGCGCATCATGGTGCTGGCTGAGGCGATCACGGTCGTGTGCCTGCTGCTGGTGCTGCGGATGCGGCAGCACTCGCTGCTGTGGATCGCCGCCTACGCCTGGCACCCGCTCGCCATCCTCGAAGTGGCCGGCTCCGGCCACAATGACGCCTTGGGCATCGCCATGCTGTGGCTCGGCGTCGCCGCCTGGGAGGCGCGCCGCTGGGCGGGTGCAGCGGTGGCGTTCAGCGCGGCCTGCTGGGCGAAGTTCGCCTCCGTGCTGCTGGTGCCGTGGTGGTGGCGCCGTGGCGATCGGCGGTGGCTGGCGGCCTTCGCCGCGCTCGCCGCCGCCCCGTTCCTCGCGCATCCCGCAACCGTGCATGCGCTCGTCGAGAGCTTGTCGGCCATGGCCGGGCGGGTGGAATCCAACTCCTCGCTCTTTGCGCTCGCGTCGTTCGCGCTCGGGCCGACGGGCGCTCGGCTGGCGGCCATCGCCGGCGGCGCGGCCTGGCTCTGGTGGTGGTCTGCGCGGGCGCGCGACGTGATCCAGTACCTGTTAGGCGCGCTGGCCGGTGTCGCACTGCTCAGCCCGGCGCTGCATCCGTGGTACCTCGTGTGGTTGGTTCCATGTTTTTGCGTGCAGCGCCCGCGCGCGCTCGTGCTGCTGACCGGCACCGTCGTGTTCGCCTACGCGGTGTGGCCAGGCCGGCTGGCGAGCGGCGCCTGGCATCTGCCGGCATGGGCGCGCGCCCTGGAATACGCGCCGGTCATGGCGCTCGGCGCACTCGAATGCGTACGGCCCTCATCATCCCTGCTCGGAATGAAGCCGCAGCCCTCGGCCGCGTCCTAGCGGAGCTGCCGCCCGGCGTCGTTGACGAGGTGATCGTCGTCGACAACGGGTCGACGGATGCGACTGCGTCCGTGGCGGCCGCCGGCGGCGCGCGCGTGGTCCGCGAGCCAGTTCCCGGCTATGGCCGCGCGTGCCTGGCCGGCCTGGGCGCGCTCTCCTCGCGGATCGACACCGTGGCCTTCATGGATGCGGATCACGCAGATGATCCCGGCGACTTGCCGGCGCTGCTGGCCCCCCTCGCGCGCGGCGAGGCGGATCTAGTGATCGGGTCCCGTCGGGCGCTGGCCCAGCCCGGCAGCCTCACGCTGCAGCAGCGGATCGGCAACCGCCTGGCGTGCGCGCTGCTGCGCTGGCGGTTCGGCGCCCGGTGCACCGACCTGGGCCCGTTCCGCGCGATCCGGCGCGACGCGCTGGCTCGGCTCGACATGCGCGACCAGGCGTACGGCTGGACGGTGGAGATGCAGGCGAAGGCGGCGCGCGACGGGCTGCGCGTGCGCGAAGTGCCGGTGCGGTACCGGCCGCGCATCGGCCGCTCGAAGATCTCCGGCACCGTGAAGGGCGCGGTGCTGGCCGGCGCCACGATCCTCTGGACGATCGCCCGCGTGGCCTGTGAGCGCCGCCGCGCGCCGGTGGCGCGGCGCGTGCTGGTGTTTCTCAAAGAGCCTGTGCCGGGCCGCGTCAAGACGCGGCTGGCCGCGGCGATCGGGGAAGCGGACGCCGCCGCGGTGTATCGTGCGTGCGTCGAGCAGACGCTGGCGCACCTGCGCGCGCTGCAGCCGCACGCGCAGCTCTGTGTCGATCCGCCCGAGGCGATGGCGCGCGTACAGGCGTGGGTGGGCCGGGGATGGCGGCTTGCCCCGCAGCAGGGGGCGACGCTGGGCGAACGGCTCTCCCGCGCCACGCGCCAGGCCTTCGCCGAAGCGGCGCAGCGGGTGGTCGTGATCGGCACGGATTCCCCGTGGATCGGGCCTGCCGATCTCGACGACGCGTTCCGCGCGCTCGACGAGGCGGACGTCGTCGTCGGCCCGGCCGAGGATGGCGGCTACTATCTGCTCGGGTTTGCGCGGCCGCAGCCGGCGCTGTTCGAGGGGATCGCGTGGAGCACGCCCGCGGTGTTCGAGCAGACCTGCGCCCGCGCGCAGGCGCTCGGCCTGCGGGTGGCGGTGCTGCGGCAAGGCTACGACGTGGATCGCGTGGAAGACCTGCAGCGGCTGTTCCAGGATGATGCGCAGCCCGCGCATGAGAGGAGGGGGCATGGCTGAGCTGAACCAGCAGACGGTCGTGCATGCGCCGTCGTGGACGATTCTCGAGCGCCCGGAATGGACGATCTTCCTGGATGGCGACGCGCCCAACTGGGCGGCCGTCGACGCGCGGGGGGCCTGGCTGCTGCGGGCCGCCGCATCGCCCCAGCCGTTTGCCGCGCTGGTGTCCGCGTACGCCGCGCACCATGCGCTGGACACGGCGAAGGCGTGGGTGCACGTCCAGGCCTTCGTGAGCGAAGCGCTGCGCCACGGCCTGCTGCGCCTCGAGCCCTTCGCCCGCGCGCCGTACCTGGGCCGCGCCCGGTATCTGTCGCTCTCCCGCCTGCGCGAATGCTGGTTCCATACCAACAACTCCTGCAACCTGGCCTGCGCGCACTGCCTGGTGAGCTCCTCGCCGCGCGGCGAGCACGGGCTGCCCACCGAGACCTGGCGACGGCTGATCGATGAAGCCGCCGGCCTCGGCGTGGACCGCGTGTACATCACCGGCGGCGAGCCCTTCGTGCGGCCGGACATGCCGGAGCTGATCCGGCGGATCACCGAGCAGCACGGCATCGAGCTCATCGTGCTCACGAACGCGACGCTGTTCACCGGTATCCGGCGCGCGCTGCTCGACGGCCTGGACCGCGCGCGCGTGAAGTTTCAGGTCAGCATCGACGGATCGACCCCGGCCATCAACGACCGGATCCGCGGCGCCGGCAGCCTCGAAGCGACGATGGCCGGGCTGCGCGAGCTCGCCGGGCGCGGCTTCGACGTCACGATCACCACCGTGGTGACCGGGACCAACCTCGAGGACCTGCCGCGCATCACCGCGCTGGCCGAGTCCTGCGGCGTGCGGGCGCAGCACCTGATGTGGCTGCACCGCCGCGGCCGCGTGGTCGAAGACGCCAACGGGTGGTTTCCGGCGATCGACCGGCTGATCCCGGCGGTGCGCGCGGTGAGCGCTGAAGCGGATCGCCGCGGGATCGTCCTCGACAACGCCGCCTCCTTCGCGCTGCGGGCCAACGCGCCGGCCGGGACCAAGTTCGATCTGGGCAACGCCGGCTGGCAGAGCGTGTGCGTCTACGCGGACGGTCGGGTCTACCCGTCGGCGGCGCTGGCGAACCACGCCCCGCTGGACTGCGGCGACGCGGTGAGCTCCTCGGTGGCGCGCATCTGGCGCACCAGCCCGATCCTCGAGCAGATCCGCCAGGCCAGCGTGATCCGCAAGGCCCAGGCGGCCGGCGATCCGTTCCGGTTCCTGACCGGCGGCGGGGACCTGGAGCACAGCTATTGCTTCTCCGGCGATTTCCTCGGCGAGGATCCGTACTATCCGCTCTATCAGGCGCTGCTGCAGGACGCGATGGATGCGCTGACCGCGCGCAAGGCGGCGATGGTCAACCGGCGCGCCGGCTACGACGCGCCGCGGATCTATCACGCGATGGGCGACGGGGCCGTCGTCTGCGGCACCTCGGAGCTCGGGGCGCAGGAGATGGAGGTGGCGTTCCTGCACTCCAACTGCGTGCTCTCCTTCGACGTGGAGAAGCCGCGCAAGATCGTGCAGGCGTTCTACGGCCAGGCCGCCGAGCAGCCGCAGGCCGAGCTCTGCTGCCCCACAAAATACGATCCGGATGAGGTCGGGCATATCCCCCAGGACGTGCTTGACCGGTTTTACGGGTGCGGCTCGCCGGTCACCGCGGCCAGGCCGCAGCCCGGCGAAGTGTACGTGGATCTTGGCTCGGGCGCCGGGATCGACTGCTTCATCGCGGCCAAGCATGTCGGCCCGACGGGGCGGGTCATCGGCGTGGACATGACCGACCAGATGCTCGCGGTGGCGAACGCGCACCGCGCGAGCGTGGCCGGCGCGCTGGGCTACGACGTCGTGGAATTCCGCAAGGGCTACCTCGAAGCCATCCCGGTAGAGGCCAAGCGCGCGGATGTGGTCACCTCGAATTGCGTCATCAACCTCTCGCCGGACAAGCCCAAGGTGTTCGCCGAGCTCTGGCGCATTCTCAAGGATCACGGCCGCGCGGTGATCGCCGACATCGTCTCCGACCGCGAGGTGCCGCCGCGGCTGAAGGTGAACGAGCAGCTCTGGGGCGAATGCATCGTCGGGGCGCTCACCGAGGAGCAATTCCTGGCGATGCTGGAGCAGGCCGGGTTCTACGGCCTCTCAGCGCTGAAGAAGGCTTTCTGGAAATCGATCGAGGGCTTCAATTTCTTTTCGGTGACCGTGCAGGGCTTCAAGTTCGAGAAAACGCAGGGCTGCACGTTCATCGGCCAGCAGGCGATCTACCGCGGCCCGTTCCAGGCGGTGCTGGATGAGGAAGGGCACTGTTTCCCGCGGAACGTGCCGGTCCAGGTCTGCGCCGACACGGCGGGCAAGCTGGCCCAGCCGCCCTACGCCGGGCTCTTCACCATCCTGGAAGCAGACGGGTCTGCCCAGGCACTGGCCGCGCAGGCCTGTTGTCCGACGTCGTCCAACGGGTCCGGGTGCTGCTAGCGATCTGATGCGCCGCGGCTGGCTGCAACTCCTCGCGCTGGCGCTGTTGGCACTCGGCATCGGCTGGGCGGCGCGGGCGCTTGGCTGGCGGCCGTCCGACCTCACGCCGGACCGCGTTCGCGCGTTCATGCTGTCTTTCGGCGCGTGGGCGCCGGTAATCTACCTGCTCGCGTACGGCCAGCCGATCGTGCCGCTGCCGGCCAGCCTGATGACCATCACCGGCGGCTTGGCGTTCGGGCCGTTCTGGGGAACGATGGCCGCGCTCGGTGGAGCCACCATCCGCGCCTGCGCCGAGTTTGGCGTGGCCAGGCTGCTCGGGCGAGAGGCGGTGGCGCGGCTGCTCAAGGGCCGGGTGGCCTCGCTGGATCAACAGCTCGGCGACAACGGGTTTCAGGCCGTGCTGCTGATCCGGCTCATCCCGAACCTTCCGTTTGATGTGCAGAACTACGGCCTCGGGTTTTCGCGGGTGCGCGTCTGGCCCTACGTGCTGGCGACCGTTCTGGGCATGCTGCCCGGCGCCTTCGCCTACGTCTATCTGGGCTATTCGCTGACCGACCCGGCGAATCTCTGGAAGCTGTTACTGGCAGCCGGGATCATCGCGGCGCTGTTCGTCGCGCAGCGCGCCTGGAAGCGGCGCCGGGCGGCGCGGGCCGCCTCATGACGCCCGTCGGCGCCGTGGAGGCGCGCCAGGCCGCCGGCCGGATCCTGCCGGATGACGCGCACAACCGCGAGCTGCTGCGCCACACGCATCCGGACGACTGGGTCAATCCGACCCCGCGCGGCCGCTACAACCTCGTCGTGATCGGCTCTGGCACCGCAGGCCTCACCGCGGCCGGCGGCTGCGCAACGGCGGGCGGGCGCGCGGCGCTCATCGAACGGCACCTCACCGGCGGGGACTGCCTGGTGACCGGCTGCGTGCCGTCGAAAGGGATTATTGCCTCCGCGCGGTTGGCCGCGTCGGCGCGGCGGGCCGCCGAGCACGGGGTGCGGGTCGGATCGGTGGAGGTAGACTTTCCCGCGGTCATGGAGCGCATGCGCCGCTTGCGCGCGCGGATCAGCCCGGCCGATTCGGTGCAGCGCCTGAAGGCGATGGGCGTGGATGTCTTCCTCGGGGCAGGCCGGTTTACCGGGCCGGATCGCGTGGAGGTGCGGGGGGCGACGCTGCGTTTCGCGCGCGCGGTGATCGCCACCGGCGGACGGGCCGCGGTGCCGCCGATCCCCGGGCTGCGCGAGCAGGGCTTCCTCACGAATGA
Organism: Candidatus Omnitrophota bacterium; assembly: GCA_023247285.1. The sequence goes on along the minus strand of JAHFGU010000023.1, from coordinate 3,940 downwards.
AACGCTCTTTGAGCTGACCGAGCTGCCGCCGCGGCTGGCGGTCATCGGAGCCGGCCCAATCGGCTGCGAGATGGCCCAGACCTTTCAGCGCCTGGGCGCGCAGGTCACACTCATCGACACCGGCGCGCATGTGCTGCACCGCGAGGACCCGGACGCGGCCGCGATCGTCCAGCGCGCGCTCGTGCGCGACGGGGTGCGGCTGGCGCTCAACGCCAAGGTCGCGCGGGTCGAAGGCCGCAACGGCGGGAAGGTCGTCGTCGTGGAGCAGGAAGGTGCGGCGCTGGACGTGGCCTGCGACGCGCTGCTCGTCGGCGCGGGCCGCGCGCCGAACATCGAGGGCCTTCATCTCGAGGCCGCCGGCGTGCGGTACGACAAGGCGGGCGTGGCCGTCGATGACATGCTGCGCACCGCCAACCCGCGCATCTACGCGGCAGGCGACATCTGCACGCCGCTGAAGTTCACGCACCTGGCCAACGCGATGGGCCGGATGGCGCTCATCAACGCGCTCTTCTGGGGGCGGAACCGGATGAGCCGGGTTGTCGTGCCATGGTGCACGTACACGGATCCTGAGATCGCGCATGTGGGCCTCTCCGAGCGCCAGGCGATCGAGCGGGGAGAGCGGGTGCGCACGATCACGGTCCCGTTCGCCGAGAACGACCGCGCGGTCCTCGATGGAGAGGAGGGCGGGTTCGTCCGCGTCCACCTGCGCCAGGGAACCGACCGGATCCTCGGGGCGACCATCGTGGCCGCGCATGCCGGCGACCTGCTCACCTATTTCACGCTCGCCATGACCGGCGGCCGCGGCCTCGCGTCGCTGGCCGGCGCGATCTATCCCTACCCGACCCAGTCCGAGCTGATCAAGAAGGTGGCGAACCACTATCTGCAGACGCAGCTCAGCCCCCGCGTCAAGCGATGGCTCGCCCGCTTGCTGGCGCTCCGTCGATGATTGCGGCGGGTTTTCGCGCCGCATGTTTTTACTGGGCCGACGGGTCCTGCCGCTCCGCACCCCACGTCCGTCCTCGGCGGTGGTGCGGAGGCGGTATCTTCGCATTCCGCGAGAATCTTGAGCAGCTCCATCGGGCGTACCCGCCTCCGGGCGGGCGCGGGGCCCCGCTCCGCGTCACCCGTCGGCCCCGCTTCCATGTATGCGGCGCTGCCCGCGCATTATTTCGGGCGTGCCTCCTCATGCTCGGAGCCGTCCTGTTTCCGCTTTCTTCAATGACGGCGGCCGCGGCGGCGTTTGACCACAGCGGCTGGGATGAGCTGATGGCGCGCCATGTGGACGAAGGCGGGCTCGTCGACTACCAGGCGATGGCTCGGGAGTGGCCGCAGCTGGACGCTTACCTCAAGGCGCTCGAGCAGCCGAATCTCGCGGCGTGGAGCCGCGAAGAGCAGCTGGCCTTCTGGATCAACGCCTACAACGCCTGCGTCATCAAGGGCGTGCTCGACCGCTATCCGATCAACTCGGTGCAGGATGTCAAAGGCTTCTTCGACCGCATCACGTATCAGGTGGCCGGGGCGCCGCGCACGCTGAATCAGATCGAAGAGCACGGGCGCGCGCTTGGTGATTGGCGCATCCATCTGGCCGTGGTGTGCGCCTCGTCGAGCTGCCCGTTCCTGCGGCCGGAGGCCTACGCGCCAGACCGCCTGGAGCAGCAGCTCGCCGCGCAGGCGAAGCGGTTCCTGGCCGACCCCTCCCGCGGCCTGCGGATTGACGGAACCAAGCTCCGGCTCTCCAACATCTTCAAATGGTATGCCAAGGATTTTGTGTCCGACGGCCATCTGACGCCTGAGGCGCTCGGTGCGTTGCTCGCACCGTATCTGACCGCGGACGCCTCTCGCCAGCTCGCCGGCGCCGATACCATCACGTATATGGACTACCATTGGACGCTCAACGATCAAGCGCTCTAGGGATGGATTCTCTCACCGTGGAGGAGGGCACGACGATGCGCGCATGGGCGATGGCGATGGTAGGGGGCGTGATGCTGGGGGCGGTTCCTGCATGGGCAGCCAGCGGCAAGGCAGCGCTCACCGGCACTGCGGAAGGCTCGACGGTCTCAGGCCTGGCCGCGCTGCGGGACACCGACGAGGGGCTGCAGGTGGACCTTCGGGTGTCCGGGGTTCCCGCGGGAACGCACGGGCTGCACATCCATGAGGCCGGGGACTGCGGCGACGGCGGCACTGCGGCCGGCGGGCACTTCAATCCGGACAAAGCGCCGCACGGGTTCCTGCCGAAGGACGGCGCGGCCAAGGCGCATCCGGGCGACATGGGCAACATCGATGTCGGCCAAGACGGCACCGGCAGCCTGAGCCTGACGCTGCCAGGCGCGCACCTCGCGAGCGGTCCGTACGCGGTGGCCGGGCGAGCGATTATCTTGCATGAGAAGGCGGATGACTTCGGCCAGCCCACCGGCAACGCGGGCGGGCGCATCGGCTGCGGCGCGATCGTGCTGACCAAATAGCGGATGACCCTGTGGCTGGCGGTCGCGGCTTTCGCGCTCGCCTACGTCAACGGCGCGAACGATACCTTCAAGGGCGTGGCCACGCTCTTCGGCAGCCGCACCGCCTCCTACCGGCGGGCGCTGTGGTGGGCGACGGCGACTACCGCGGCCGGCTGCTGCGCCGCGATCATCGTGTCCGGCGGCCTGATCAAGGCGTTCAGCGGCAAGGGCCTGGTGCCTGACCTGCTGACCCATGACCCCAGGTTCCTGCTCGCCGTTGGCGCGGGGGCGGCCGCGACTGTCTTGTTGGCGACCAGGACCGGCTGGCCGGTGTCGACGACGCACGCGCTGATGGGCGCGCTGATCGGCGCCGGGCTCTGCGCGGCCGGCTCGGTGCAGGCGCACCGGCTGGGCCAGGCGTTCGTCCTGCCGCTGGCCGTCAGCCCGCTGCTCGCGCTGGTCGTCACCGCGGCCCTCTATCCGCTGCTGCGCGCGGCGCGGCTGCGCCTGGGTGTGAAGCGGCAGATGTGCCTGTGCATCCAGGGCGGAGCCCCTCAGCCGGTGCGCGTGCAAGCGGGCGGCACGGCGATGCTGGCCTCCAGCGGCATCGCGCTGACGGTGGCCGAGCTCCAGGAATGCCGCGAGCGCTATACCGGCCGGCTCTTCGGATTCGACGCGCAGCGGATTCTCGATCAGCTCCACTACGCATCGGCCGGCGCGGTGAGCTTCGCCCGCGGCGTCAACGATGCGCCGAAGATCGCCGCGCTGCTGCTGGCGGCCGGCGCAGCCGGGCTGACGGCACCGGCGAGCTTGTGGACGGTGGGCGCGGCCATGGCCGCAGGCGGGTTGTTGAGCGCGCGCCGCGTCGCGCTCACGATGAGCCAGCGCATTACACCGATGAATCATGGCCAGGGCTTCACGGCGAATCTGGTCACCGCATTCCTCGTCCTGTACGCCTCGCGCTGGGGCCTGCCGGTGTCCACCACGCACGTCGCGTGCGGCAGCCTCTTCGGGTTGGGCGCGGTGACGGGGGAAGGCCGGTGGCGCACCATCCGCAGCATCCTCGTATCCTGGCTGCTCACCCTGCCCGTCGCGGCGCTGGCCGCCGCCGGCTGCTACGCCGCGCTGCGATGAGCGGCGGCCGGCCGAGCATTGTCTTCGTGTGCGTGGCCAATTCCTGCCGGTCCCAGATGGCGGAGGCCATCGCCAAGTCGCTGGCCGGCGATCGCGTCGAGGTGTGGAGTGCGGGCTCGCATCCCGGCGGCCGGGTGCACCCGGTGGCGATCCAGATGATGGAGGAGCTCGGCCTCGGCCTGCGCGCCCATCGCTCGAAGGGCGTGGACGCGCTGCCGCCGCGGACCTGGGACTGCGTCGTGACAATGGGCTGCGGCGATGCGTGCCCGACCCTGCCGGCGCGGCAGCGGCTGGACTGGGCAATCCCGGATCCGGTCGGCCTACCCCTTGAAGAAACGCGCCGCATCCGCGACCAGATCCGTGCC
>JAHFGU010000022.1 GCA_023247285.1 Candidatus Omnitrophota bacterium | reverse complement strand
AACGGCGCGTACCGGCCGATGACGTCCACGATGTCGGCCCGGGCCTGGATCTCATCGATGAGGTGGTCTGGAATCAAGGGCATTGCGGCGCCCTCCGGCGCCCCGCTTGCGTCAGGAGCGGTGCGGATGATCGTTGACCGATGGAAGCAGGTTCTGTGTCCGGTATTCCGTCCCAGGCGCTCGGTCGGACACCATCACAACCGCCTGGCGGAAAAGTTGTGTCAGCCGCGGTCCGAATACGGACCGGTCTTCGACGCTCTGGCGCAAAAAGTCAAACCCGCTTGTGGTCAACGCCAAGGTAAACAGACCGGCCCACCATAACCCGCGCACGCCGCCGATCACCATGCCAACCCCCTGGATCAGCCAGTGCACCTGCTCCCACTTCAACAAGTCGGCCACGCGTTTCAAGGCGAACTTAACCACAATCAGCGCGAGGGCAAACACGGCCCAGAAGACGATCGGGGCCAGCACCGATGGGCTAGCAGGAACCCGGTCTCGCAGCTGGTCAAGCACCCTCGGCCACCAATTAATGGTCATCACGGTGACCGCAACTGCGCTGACCCCGTAAAGAATTTCGCAAATTATTCCACGGACAAATCCGTTGTAACTTGCTAGAAATACGGTAATTATGACAATTAAATCGACCCAATTTGGCCACGGGGTCCCGGTCATTGAGGTTCAACGGAAGTATAGCATACGCTCGTCGAGAGCGTCAAGGAAGCGCTACCTTTTTTCTGCCAGGCAGCGCTGGGTGGCGTAACGGGGCTAGCGGAGGGTGGCGCGGATCTTGACGATTTTCAGCTCTTCCATGATCTCGTCAAGCCGCTTGAGGATCCGATCCTGGGTTGCGGTGACTTCCTCGAGCTGCTGCTTGATGGCGCGGAGCTCGGCGCTTTCGTTGGACTGCTGCGTCTTGTCGCTGGCGGTGGCCGTCTTTGACGCTTGAGGGGGCCGCGCGCCCCGCGCCAACCCAGCGGGGCCGAATCCGCCGGCCGCGAACAAGCACGCGGCGAGGACCGCCGGCATTCTCCTCCGAACACAGCGCAGAGGCCTCATCGCTCAAGGCGCCTGTGAAGCCGACGCGACCGCGGTGGCCTTCCGCTTCTCAAGCGTCACGGTCAGAAAAATCAGCAGGTCCTGCTGCAAGGTCGGGTTGGTGCCGCCGCCGAAGGTCCGTGTATTCGAGAACAGCGCGCCGATGAGCGGCAAGTCGCCCAACACCGGCACCTTGTTGTCGGTCACAACCTTGATGTCCTTCACGAGGCCGCCGATCGCAATGGTCTCCCCATCGATGATCCGGACCTGCGTCGTGACCGTCTGCGTGCTGAACCGCGGCAGCGACACGGTCTCGCTGCCCCCGACATTGAACGAGGCATTGTCCAGCGCCGAGATCACCTCAGGCTTCAGATCAACCACAATCTCCTGGCTCGGGTTCACGTGCGGCGTGACGGTCAGCACGGTCCCAATAGTCTTTGTTTGAAAGCCGCTGACCGTGGTCTTGCCTGTGGACGGATCCACCGAGAAGTTTGGCACCGGGAACTCTTCTCCGATATGAATCTTCGCCTGCTGGTTGTCCAGCACCGTCAGCGTGGGGTTGGAGACGATTTTCGTATCGGAGCGCTGCTTGAGGTTGTTGAGCGTCATGCTCAGCGCGGAGTTCGTGAGGGTCCCGATGCCGATCGAGCCCTGCGTCGTGGCGGTCAGCAGACCGCTCGGCCCGCTGACCTCGGCGATCGGCGTGCTCACGAAGCTCTCGCCCACCCATCCTAGAGTCCCCTGCTTCTTAAACGGGAAGGTTGAGGGGAAGCTGTTTTGGCTTTGCGTCAACGCAAACGAATCCGACCAGCGGATGCCGAGCTGCTCGCTCTTCTCCAGCTTAGTTTCAACGATCTTGGTTTCGATGAGCACCTGCGGGGTCCGCTGGTCCAGGCGCTGGATGACCTGCTGGATCTGGAACAGCGAGGTCGGCACATCCGTCACGATGATGGTGTTGGTGCGGTCGTCAAACTTCACCCGGCCTCGCTCCGAGAGCATCTCGGCGATGATGTCCGGCACCTCCTTGGCCTTGGCATAATCGAGGGGAAAGACCTGCGTGGCCAGCGCCTCCTGCTCGAGCGCGCTCAACGTCATCACCCGGACGATCTTTCCCTTGCGCTCATAGGTGAACCCGTAGGTGCGCAGGATGATGTCCAGCGCCTCTTCCCAGGGCACATTCGTCAGCTTGATAGTGACGAGGCCCTCGACGTCATTGCCCGCGACGATGTCCACGCCGCTTTTCAGCGAGAGGATTCGCAAGACCTGGCGGATATCCGCGTCTTTGAAATCGACGGTGACCAGCCCGGAGCCTGCAGGTTGGGCCGCTGGGGCTGCGGCCGTGGACGCCGGCTCGCCGGCAGGCTCGGCTACCGCCGGCTGCTCCTCCGTCTGTTGGCTGCCCCCCTCCGTCTGATCCATTTTCGAGGAAGCAGACTGCTGATCTGATTCCGCCCAGGCCGGACAGAGCCCGACCGTCATCACCGTCAGCGTCACGACCACGAGCGCGTGTTGCTTCACCGACCTTCACCTCCCTTTGCGCCGCCAGGCGGCGTCGGCGGCGTATCAAATGAAATCTGCAGAACCAGCGGCGGGCCTCCGTTGGCCAGCACCACCGCATCCTGCCGGATTTCGGTCACCCGGTATGTCCCAATGACATCCCCGACCCTGACTTCCGAATCGTTGATCAGTGCGAGCGAGGCGCCGCGCGGATCCCAGAGAATCCCATAGAGGACCGGTCGCGCCGTCTCCGTCACCACGCCCTGCACGCTGATGAGCTTGCCATCCCGCACCAGCGGCATGAAAGGGTCGCGCCGGCCCTCGGCGTTATACTGAAACGGCTGCTGCGGCTTGGCGGCTTCTTGATCCGCCGCCACGGCTGCCCCCTCTGCGGTGACGGGCATGAGCAATGCGGCTATCAGCCCGAGCCGCGCGCACCGCGAGCGGGGCGCCATCAGGCCTTCTCCCCGCCGGTGGGCGGTAGGGACTCCGCCGCAAAGTACGTCTTGATGACCAGGCGGATCTGCGGCCGCTTGACGCCGCGCGGGTCCGTCTGGATCCTGAGGCTGGCGACCTGCATGGGATCGTCGCCCGATTCGATCAGGCTCAGAAACGTGCCGAGCTGGTGGAATCCGGCCACGGCGTCAACTTCAATGAGCACATCCTTGTAGACCACCGGCCCGTCCGGGGAGGGCGTTTTGGACGGCGCGGGGGACGCGGTCTCATCGCCGGGCCGCTGCGGGAAGATAGTTTGGATCTTGACGCCGGCCTGGCTGGCCAAGTCGGAAAGGCGTTCGATCACCGCCGGCAGCTGCTGCTCCGCAGGCAGCGACCGCTTCAGCGCGAGGACCGCGTCCTCCACCTGGTGATGCTGTTGGCGCAGGGCGGCCTCATTGGCCGTCGCCGTCTCCAACATCTGCACCCGCTGCTTCGAGCTGGCGATCTGGCTCTCCAGGTTCTTGACCTCATGCAGCAGCGGGCCGATCACGTAGGCGCCATAGACGTAGAGAATGACCAGCGCCAAGAAGCCGCCGACCAGCAAGGTGCGCTGCTCGCGCGAGGTCAATCCCCCCTTCATGGGATCGCCCCATCGCTGAGCGAACACGCCAGCGTGAACTGCACCACCTCGACTTCTTCCAATTGGAACCGCTTGATCGATTCGATCTGGATATCCTTGACGACGGCGGCGAAATCGGCATCGGCCTTCAGCTCTTGCACGAGCCGGCCGATGTTCACCGTCTCGTTGCCCCCTTGCCCGATGGCCGAACCTTGAATGAGCAGGCCTGCCCCCTTATTGAGCGTCAGCTCGGTGAACCAGACGCCGTCCGGCGTGGCGTTGGAGAGCGTATTGAGCCGCTTCGCCCAGCCGCCTGCCCGGCGATCCAGCCCTTGGAACGCGGCCTGCTGCGCCCGAAGCTGCTGGAGCACCTGCTGCAGCCGGTCCATCTCAAACTTCTTGGGCTCCAGCGCCTCGATGCGGTGGGTGACTTGGGTCAGCTGCTGGCGGCTGAGCATGATGGGCACGAGGAAGGAACACGCGATGAGCAGCAGGAGACTGACGGCGATCCACATGAGCGGCGTGCGGTGAAATTGCTCGATCGGCGAGAGCGCGTTTTTGCGCGCGGTCTCTGGCAGCAGATTGACCTTCAGCATGGGGCGCTACAGCGTCCTCAACGCCAGCCCGTAGGCCACGGCAAATTGGCTCGACACGCCGGAGGCAGGCGCCCACGGTGCCACGGATTGCGCTAGGTGGCTCTTCAGGGCTCCTTGAAACGCGGCCGACTGCCCCATACCGCCGCTCACCAACGCCTCCTCCGGAGGCTGGCCAAACCGGTTTTCGAAATAATCGAAGGAGAGCTCAAGCTCGGTGACTAGCGGCTCCACCCACTGGTGCAGGGCCTCGCGGAGTTCATCGGCGATCTGGTTCTCAGTCAACGCCTTAGTGACCGCCTCGGCGTCGAGTTGAAGCTGATCCGCGACCGCGCGCGCCAGTTTCTCCCCGCCCCATGGGATATCACGGACCAGGTAGGGAATGTCCCCGCGCAGGATGACCAGGTTGGTGAGCTGCGCGCCGACGTGGATGAGCGCGCGGGTGCCTTCGGGCTTGCGTGCGCCAGCGAGATACGCGTTGGTGAGGGCGAGCGCATCCACGTCGATCAGCGCCACATCCATCCCGGCCCGCCGCACCCAGTCGATCCGGCGCTCGATGAGCTCCTTCTTGCAGGCCACGATCAGCACCCACACCTTGTTTGCGTCCGCCGGGCCGAGCACCAAGCCGTCCACGACCACGTCCTGGATGCTGAACGGCAGATAGCGCTGGGCCTCATAGGGGAGGGCCTGCCGAATCTCGGCGGGCTTCATCGATGGCATCTCGATGATGCGCATGATCACCCACTGTCCGCTCACTGAGAGGTTGACGGCGCGGACCGGGATGTGCAGCTTGATGACGGCTGATTTGATGGCATCCGAGGGATCCGCATCCCCGGCGGGCATGGGTGCCAGCTGCTGGCCCAGCAGCGCCCGAGGGCCAGCGCCTTTCTTGGGGCCGAGCACCAGCACCTTGATGGCCGAGGAACCCAGATCCATCCCGATGGTCACCTTGACGTCCTGCGGCTTGATCGTGGTGAGCCGGCCGAAGAGCTCGCGCAGCGGCTGGCGGGTGCTGGTGCCTGCGAGGGGTGTTGCGGGCATCACGGGATGAAGGGCATCGTCATGCGATTGAAGAGAACGGCAGCGGCCCGACGGCGATCTCCCGTCGAGCCGCTGCCACCATCATGCCGAACACACGTCACACGCACCGTAGGCTTAGGTGCATGGGTTCGTGGGTGCTGCGTCCAGCGTGGCCCAGTTCGGCCCGTTGCCCGCGGTGCCGGCCGGCGGGCTCTGGCAGTGCCGGACCAGCCCCGTCTGGTCGACGAAGAACGTCCGCGTGCCGGTGGTCCCGATGACCCCGGGCACCGCCAGCAGGGTGTACGTGTCCCCCGTCGCGTTCCCGGCATACGTGTAGATGAAGCCGGAGACGGTGTTGGCGGCACCCCCGCCGGTGAGCGTGCGGCAGAAGGACGGCGGGCCGAAGTCCGGGTCGGGAGCGGTGCCGGCGGCGCAGTTGGCCCCGTACATCGTCGCCTGCCAGGTGGCGTTCAACGGGTAGGCGTTGTTGACCGAACGGGACATTTCCAGGGAGGAAACCAGCGCCCGCAGGTTCCCAACCGCCGCGGACTCGTTGGCGGTCGTGCGGCCGCGCAGAACGTTCGGGATCGCGATCGCCGCCAGCAAGGCGATGATCGCGACGACGATCATGATTTCCACGAGCGTGAATCCCTGTTGCTTTATGCGAGACATCTGCACTCCCTCCTCATAAGGAATAATGATGCCAGCTCCACAGTGTGCATTTCAAACCGGCCCCTCACCTCCTTCCCCATGGTTATCACGTGCACGGGTTCGTGGGTGCTGCGTCCAGCGTGGCCCAGTTCGGCCCGTTGCCCGCGGTGCCGGCTGGCGGGCTGAGACAATGCCGCACCAGCCCCGTTTGACTGACGAAGAAGGTCCGCGTACCTGTTACCGCGATGACCCCGGGCACCGCCAGCAGGGTGTACGTGTCCCCCGTCGCGTTCCCGGCATACGTGTAGATGAAGCCGGAGACGGTGTTGGCGGCACCCCCGCCGGTGAGCGTGCGGCAGAAGGACGGCGGGCCGAAGTCCGGGTCGGGAGCGGTGCCGGCGGCGCAGTTGGCCCCGTACATCGTCGCCTGCCAGGTGGCGTTCAACGGGTAGGCGTTGTTGACCGAACGGGACATTTCCAGGGAGGAAACCAGCGCCCGCAGGTTCCCAACCGCCGCGGACTCGTTGGCGGTCGTGCGGCCGCGCAGAACGTTCGGGATCGCGATCGCCGCCAGCAAGGCGATGATCGCGACGACGATCATGATTTCCACGAGCGTGAATCCCTTCACACGCTGCATGGCCGCTCCTTTTCGAATAACAAATGAAGAATGCCACGCAAACCCGCACAAAAAAACGCCATTGCCGCAAGCGACAATGGCTCGTCTGTTCCTGCGTTGCGGCAACCCAGCCACCCGAGAAAGAGAATGCAGAACGCTTGGGACAACCCGTCAGTTCCGGGGCTGACGACTTGCTCGCGTTCCGCGCCGCTCGCTTACTCCCACTCGGGTCTGTGGCTTTCCGACCCCGCCTCTCAGCGAGTGTGGCTTTTACGCAACCTCAATTGTCAACAGCAACTATGCCATAAGCCGCTCATGCCGTCAAGCACTTTTCCGCGCAGCACTTTTCCGCGCGGAGGCGCTAGTGCGAAATCAGCGTGGAGAACTTGAAGATGGGCATGAACAGCGCGATCACGATCCCTCCGATGAGCACGCCCAGGACGGCGATCACCAGCGGCTCAATCAGGCTCGTGAGGGCGGTCACGGCAGCGTCGACTTCGTTCTCATAGAAGTCGGCGATCTTGGTCAGCATCTTCTCCAGTTCGCCGGTCTTTTCCCCGACCGCGATCATGCGGGTCACCATGGCCGGAAACACTTTGCTGTGGCTGAGGGGATCGGCGATGTTTTCGCCTTCCCTGATGCTCGCCCGCGCCGATAGGACGGCTTGCTCCATCACCTTGTTGCCGGCCGTCTTGGCCACGATCTCGAGCGCGCTCAAGATCGGCACGCCGGACTTGACCAGGGTGGCCAGCGTGCGCGCAAACCGCGCGATGACGACGCGCTGCATGAGTTTGCCGATGATCGGCGCGCGCAGCGTAGCCCGGTCGAACTGGAGCCGGCCGGGCGGGGTCCGGATATAGAACCGGAATCCGGCCACGAAGCCCACCAGGCCCAACGCCTCCCACACCAGGTAGTGGCCTAAGAATTCGCTCAGATTCAGCAGGAACTGCGTGGGCGCGGGCAGCTGCCCGCCCAGCGTCGCGAAGATTTCCTTGAATTTCGGCACGATCACCACGAGGAGGAAGGTGGTGATCCCGACCGCGAGCACCGAGACGAAGGCTGGATAAAACAGGCTCGCGCGGACCTTGTTCTGCAAGGTGTTCACCTTCTCCAGGTAGCTGGCGACCCGATCCAAAATCTCATCGAGCCGCCCGGAGGATTCGCCGGCCCTGACCATGTTCATGAAAAACTCGGAAAACACCCTGGGGTGCCGGGCGATGCCCTCGGACAGGCTGGACCCGGCCTCGATGTCGTCGCGGACCTTGCGGAGGATCTGCCGGAAGGTCCGGTCATCGATCTGCTCCGCGAGCACTTCGAGCGCCGAGGCGATCGGGATCCCGCTGTCCACCATCGTCGCCAGCTGCCGCGCGAATACCACGAGGTACTCCGCCTTGACCCGTCCGGCTCCCACCTTCACCATCGAAAATTTGGACGGGGCCTTCTCATCTACCGCCAGGACGACGAATTCCTGCTTCCAGAGCTGCTCGATGAGCGCGGTACGGGATGCCGTTTCCAGCACCCCGCTGTGCGTCTTCCCTCCCTTATCCTTGACGATGTAGGCGAAGAGTGGCATCGCTACTCCTCCGTGGTGACGGCGACGACTTCTTCCAGCGTCGTCAGGCCCGCTGCGGCTTTCTTCAAGCCGTCGTCCCGCAGGGTGATCATGCCGAGGGCCTTGATGGCATGCTCCTTGATCTCCCAGGACTGGGCGCGGGCGACCACCATCTCCCGGATTCGCTCGTCGAGCTGGAAGAGCTCGATGAGGCCCATGCGGCCCCGGTAGCCCGTCTGGCCGCAGGCGCGGCACCCCACCGCGCGATAGTACGTCACGCCTGAGACGCTGCGCAAGTCCAAGCGCTCGAGGAGCGCCGGACCGGGCGCGTAGGCTTCGCGGCACTTGGGGCAGAGCTTGCGGACCAGGCGCTGCGCCTCGATCAGGCTGACGCTGGACGCGACGAGGAAAGGCTCCACACCCATGTCGACCAGGCGCGTGACAGCCGAAGCCGCGTCGTTGGTGTGCAAGGTGGAGAGCACGAGCTGGCCCGTGAGGCTGGCCTTCATCGCGATGTCCGCCGTCTCGAAATCCCTGATCTCGCCGATCATCACGACATCGGGGCTCTGGCGGAGGATGGCCCGCAGGCCGCTGGCGAACGTCAGGCCGACCTCGGGATTCACCTGGACTTGGGTAATCCCCTCCACTTGGTATTCCACCGGGTCCTCGACCGTGATGATGTTCCGTATCGACTGGTTGAGCTGGTTGAGGACGGAGTACAGCGTCGTGGATTTGCCGGATCCGGTCGGCCCGGTGACCAGGATCATGCCGTGGGGCCGCTTGACCGCCTCCTTAAAGAGCTGAATGGATTCCGGCATGAATCCCAGATGGTCGAGCCCGATTGAGAGGTTGCCTTTGTCGAGCAGCCGCAGCACGACTTTCCCGCCGTTGGTCAGGGGCAAGACGGACACGCGGAAGTCCACCTCCTGCTCTTCGTGGCGGACCTTGAACCGGCCGTCCTGGGGCAGGCGCCACTCCGTGATGTCCATCCCGGACATGATCTTCAGGCGGGTCAGGACCGGATTCTGGACCGCCTTGGGCAGCCGATGGGCTTCCGTTAATCGCCCATCCACCCGGTAGCGAACCCGCAGCGCGTTCCGCATGGGTTCCAGATGGATGTCGGAGGCGCGGTGGCGCATCGCCTCAATGGTGATGAGATTGATGACCCGCACCACGGGGGCTTCATTTTCTCCGGCTTCGGTCAACAGCAGCGCGATGGCGCTATCCAGATCATCCGTAGGCGGCGCCTCCTCGGCCGGGGCCTCGTCCATCATCAGGGGGTTGCCGTAGACCTGCTCGATGGCGCGGCGGATCTCGGTGTCGGGTGAGAGCACCGGGTCAATGGCCACCTGAGTCAGCGCCTTCAGGTCATCGACCGCGAAGATGTCGAGGGGGTCGGCCATCGCAACGACCAACCGGTCGCCGAACTTGGCCAGCGCGATCAGGTTGTGCTGTCGGGCCAGGCGCTCCGGGATCAGCCGGGAGACCGTCGGATCGATGCGGTACTTGGCGAGCGAGATCATGGGCAGCCCGAGCTCCTTGGAGAGCAGCTCCGTGAGCTGCGTCTGCGTGGCCAGGCCGCGGTCGATCAGGAGCCGGGCAAAGCTCTTCCCGTTTCGGCTGGCCTCGCCCATGACCTCGTCGAGCTGCGCCTCGGTCGCCAGCTTCTGCTCCACCAGCACCTCGGCGATGCGCCGCTTGAAGCTGCTCATCCCTCCACCAGATCCCCGATCGTCGTCCGAAACACCTCATCGAGCGTGGTCAGGTGCGCGCGGGCCTTGATCAACCCATGCTCGCGGAGCGTCGTCATGCCCTCTTTCTTGGCCGCGTTCTGGATGTCCCGCTCCGGCGCCTTGCGCAGGACAAGCTCGCGCACCTCCGGCGTGAACGGCAGCACCTCGGCGATGACCTCGCGCCCCGCATAGCCGGACTCGAAGCACGCCCGGCAGCCGGCGCCTTTCGCCAGTTCCACCGGCCCACCCGGCGCATCGATAAGCCCGAGCCGTTCAGCGAGGCCTTTGGGCGGCCGGTAGCGCTCGAGGCACTTCGGGCAGATCTTGCGGACCAGCCGTTGTCCCACCACCGCCATGAGGCACGAGTTCACGAGGAAGGGCTCCATGCCCATGTTGATGAGCCGGACAACCGACCCGGCCGCGCTGTTGGTGTGCAGGGTGCTGAGCACCAGGTGGCCGGTGAGCGCCGACTTGATGGCCATGTCCGCGGTTTCCGCATCCCGGATTTCGCCCACCATGATCACGTCCGGGTCCTGGCGCAGGATGGAGCGGAGGGCCTTGGCGAACGTGAGCCCGATGTCCGCCTTGACGTTCACCTGGTTGACGCCTTCGATGTCGAATTCGACCGGGTCCTCCACCGTCACGAGATTTTTCTGAGGGGTGTCAATCATCTTCAGCAGCGAGTAGAGGGTCGTGGTTTTTCCGGAGCCGGTCGGGCCGGTGGAAAGCAGCATCCCGTGCGGCCGCCGGGCGCAGGCCTTGAGCCGCTCGAGGTCTTTGGGCTCGAACCCCAAGGTGTCGATGTCCAGCCGGATTTCACCCTTGTCGAGGATGCGGAGGCAGACGTTCCCCCCGAATTGGGACGGCAGGATCGACACCCGGAAGTCGATGAGCCGGTCATCGACGCGAAAGTTGAAGTGCCCGTCCTGGGGAACCCGGCGCTCGGCGATGTCGAGCTCGGAGACAATCTTGATGCGCGAGACGACACCCGAATGGAGGTGCTTGGGTGGGGCCTGGCCCTCCTGCAGCACGCCATCGACGCGAAACCGCACGCGGACGGTTTTTTCTCGCGGTTCGATCAGCAGATCGGAGGCATGCATCCGCACCGCCTTGGCCAAGAGGGCCTCGGTGTATTTGATGACCGGCGCTTCCTGGGTTTGCCGCAGCAGCCGTTCGGCATCCAGGTCGTCCTCGGCGGCGGCGGCGGAGGCTCGTTGGACCTCGAGCGTCGATTCTGCCTTCTCCACCATGGCCTTGAGGCTCTCTTCCACGCCCACGCCGTAGTAGAGGTCAATGGCGTCCCGCAGATCCTTCGACGTCGTGAGGAGCGGGTTGATGCTCAGCCCGGTGAGGGAGGCCAGGGTGTCCAGGGCGAAGATGTTCAACGGATCCGCCATCGCCACCGTGAGGGTCTGCCCGATGCACGCCACCGGCAAAACCTCGTACTGGAGCGCCAGCTCGCGGGAGATAAGCCCCCGAAGGTTGGGGTCGAGCTTCATCCGAGAGAGGCTGATGGGCGGAATCCCGATGCCCTGGCTCACGACCACCAACAGCTCTTCTTCGGTCAGGATGCTGCGCTGGATCAGGAGCTTCTGCAGGCTGCCGCCCCGCGTCCGCTGGACGGCGAGGAGCTCATCAAGCTGGTCTGGGGTCACCAGCTTGCGTTCGAGCAGGACCGTCATGAGGCGCTCCTTCAGGCTGGCCATCACGCCGATCCATCAGCGGGTCCAGGGGCCGCAGCCGGCGGCGCGCCCGGGGCCGGCGCGGACGCCTTCTTATAATACTTCTCGATGGCCTTGCCGATGTCGGAGGGCGTGCTCACGAACGCCTGCACCACGCACTTGGTCAAGACCTCGATCTCCTCAATCGCCTTGACGTTGGACGGATCGGCCATGGCCAAGGTGAGGGCGTTGCCGATGCGGTCGATCGGAATGAGGCAGTACTGCCGGGCCATGGGCTCAGGCACGATGCCAGTCAACCCGCTATCGATCTCATAGTTGTCCAGCGGCAGGTAGGGGAACCCGTACTGCGCAGTCAGCGCCAGAGCCACCTCCTCTTCGGTCGTGAAGCCAAGCTTGATGAGAATCTGGCCGATGAGGCCTCCGTGCTCCTGTTGGTAGGCCAGCGCCTTGTCGAGGTCTTTGCGCGCAATGACGCCGCGCTGCAGCAGCACCTCGCCGATCCGCTTCGTGATCACGCGCTTGGCCATGGCGTCACCGGTTGATCAACCGCATGAGGTCCTCCGGGTCGCTGGAGCGCGAGAGCGCCGCGTCCAGGGTGATGACCCGGTTCGTGTACAGCTCGTACAGCGTCTGGTTCATGGTCCGCATGCCGTCTTTCTGGCCGGTCTGGATGACGGAGTAGATCTGGTGGATCTTCGATTCGCGGACGAGCGACCGCACCGCGTGGTTGACCACCAGGAGCTCAAGGGCCAGCACCCGCCCGCGGCCGCTGGCTTTCGGGATGAGCTGCTGGGACAGGACGGCCAAGAGCTCGAGGGAAAGCTGGATGCGGACCTGATTCTGTTGGTTGGCGGGAAACACATCAACGATGCGGTTGATCGTCTGCATGGCATCCGAGGTATGCAGCGTGGCCAGCACGAGGTGCCCGGTCTCCGCGACGATCAGGGCCGTCTCGATGGTCTCCAGGTCGCGCATCTCGCCGATGAGAATGACGTCCGGATCTTGGCGCAGCACATGCTTGAGGCCCTGGGCGAACGACTGGGTGTCGCCGCCGACCTCCCGCTGGTCGATGATGGAGCGCTTGCCCGTGTGCGTGTACTCGATCGGGTCTTCAATGGTGACGATATGCAGGTCGCGGTTGACGTTCAGCGCATCCACCATCGCGGCCAGCGTCGTCGTCTTGCCGGAGCCGGTCGCCCCGGTGACCAGCACCAGGCCCTTCGGCTTTTGGCAGAGGTCCGTCATGATCTGGACCGGCAGCCCCAGCTCGGCGAAGCTCATGATGCGGAACGGCAGCATGCGGATGGCGACGCCGACGTAGCCCTGCTGCACGAAATAATTGGCGCGGAACCGGGCCAGGCCTTCCACGGAAAACGCGAAATCCAGCTCCTTCCACCGCTCGAAGCGCTCGATCCGCTCCGGGGAAATCAGGCTGTAGGCCAACTCCTTGACCTCGGCGCCGGAGAGCGGGGGGAACTCGGCCGGGACCAGCCGATCATCGAGCCGGAAATGGGGCGGCCGGTTCGCGCTCAAATGCAGGTCGGTGGCGCCCTGCTCCACTATGAGCCGCAGCAGCACGTCCATCGTCGGCTTGGCCATCACCCGCGCCCTCCCCGCGGCCGCGCGGCCAGGGCATCCAGGATGCGCTGTTCGAACTGCTCGGCAGTCGTGATACCTTCCCCGCTGAGGTGGAGCCGCAGCAGCACGTTCACCATGGCCGCCAGGATCTGCGTCCGCGAGAGCTTGATCCCGGCGGAGAACTGGGCGTCTTTGCCGAGCTGATCCAGGTAATCCACTTGCTCGCGGTTGAGGGAGGCGATCACGCGATGGGAGAGGCGGCCCGGGGTCATCGCCGCTTGCGGGGGACGCGCGTTGTTCGATGCTCGGCGCATGGGCTCCACAACAAAAATGCAGACAACCTTGTGCCAAGGCCGTCTGCGACTCGTTCCGTCTGGCAGCCGGACCATCCCACAGCCTGCGGACCAACACGCAGAGCGTGGGACTCACAGCTTTGCCCCGATGGCGTCCATCGGGTCCTGCCGCCGCGCGGCGGCAGGAGCCCCACCTTTACAGGTGGTTTGCCCTTTTCACACGGTGAAACCGGCGACGCGAATTGTCAGTAGGTGAACTATACCACACGGAGGGAAGAAGCATCAAGGCGGACAACGCGACAACTGCCCTAGCGCGCTTTGTCACAAGGCGACAAGGTGCCCAGTGACCTTGGCCGCGTGGTGGCCTCTCATCACTCCGCCGCGGCGGCCCGCCGGATGCTCTGCAGCACGCCGACGGCTGCCCAGACGCCCACCATCGACGAGCCGCCATAGCTCATGAGCGGCAGCGGAACTCCGACAACCGGCAGTAGGCCCATGACCATGCCCAAATTCACGCAGGCCTGATAGGCCAGCCAGATGAAGATGCCGGCAGCGAGCAGGCGGCCGTGCGGATCGGTCGTCGAGGCTGCCACGCGCGCAATGCCCCGCAGCAACACGCCGAAGAGGCCCACGACGAGCACGCAGCCCAGCCACCCCCATTCTTCTCCGATCACGGAGAAGATGAAATCCGAGTGGCGCTCAGGCAAAAAACTGAGCTGGTTCTGGGTCCCGGCGAACCAGCCGCGGCCGCGCAGGCCCCCGGATCCAATGGCGATGATCGATTGGATGATGGTGTATCCGGCGCCGAGCGGGTCCCACTGCGGATTGAGGAAGACGAGCAGCCGGTCGCGCTGGTAGTCCTTCAGCAGATGCCATCCGATGGGCGCGGCCACCACCAGCGTGACGCCCAGCCTGATCCACGTCCTGCGCGAGAGCCCGGCGACGGCCACCAGCCCCAGCCAGATGGCGGCCAGCACCGAGGCCGAGCCAAGATCCGGCTGGAGGAAAATCAGCGCGGCTGGAATTCCGGCTATCAGCGCGGATCGCGCCAGCGCCCGCGGCGGCAACGGCGAGGGCTGCGCGGAGAGATCCTGGGCAAGGACGAGGACCGTGGCGACCTTGGCCAATTCGGCAGGCTGGATGCTGAACCCGAACACCGAGAGCCAGCGGGTGGCCCCCAGGCGCATCGCGCCGGCCACGGGAACCATGAGCAGCGCGCACACGCTCAGCCCGTAGATCGCGGCCGCGCCCTGGCTCCATCCGCGGTAATTGGTCCTTCCGAGCAGCGCGGCGGCGGCCACCCCCAGGCCGATCCAGATCGCGTGCCGGGTGGCCAAGTCCGGATTGACCTGGGACACAGCACTCACCATCGTCACCGCGCCGATGCCGGCCAACCCGGCCGCGGCCCCGGCCACCGACCAGGCCCAGCGCGGCGGATCTGAACGCGCCGGCGTCACGACACAGGCTCCATGGCCGCCACATATTCGCAGAGGGTCCGGCCGATTTCCGCCGGCAAGTCGCCCCCGGAGCCCCCATGCTCCGCGACGATGGCGAAGGCGGCCCGCGGATGCTCCACCGGGCAGTATCCGGTGAACCACCCGTGCGGCCGGTCAGGCACCTGCGTCTGCGCCGTCCCTGTTTTTGCCGCAATACTCACGATGCTGCTGGCCGCGCGGTGGCCAGTGCCCTCTTCGCTGAGGACGACTGCCCGCATGCCGGCCCGAATGGTCTCCACGGTACGAGCGGACCAGCCGGCGGGTCGCATCGGGCGCGAGTGGGAGCCGGGGTGATTCCCGATGGCCTGCACCACCCAGGGAGTAACCAGCGTGCCGCCATTGGCCACGGCGCCGGCGACGATCGCGGCCTGCATGACGGTGACGAGCAACTCGCCCTGCCCGATCGCGAGGAGGCAGACCTCGCCCTCGCTGAGCCGCCGTTGCGGCAGATGACCGGCAAGCTCGTCAAGGGGCCAGCCGGTGCGGTGTCCATATCCGGCTTGTTCCAAGGCGGCGCGCAGGCGGGTGGCGCCGAGCCGTCGCCCCACCTGCATGAAGAACACGTTGCAAGACTGCATGAGCGCCTGCACGACGGTGAGCGGCCCGTGCCCGTCATGGTTCCAACAATGGAAGGTCCGGTCGCCGATCGTGATGGAGCCTCCGCAGGCGATCACTGTCTCCGGCGTGATCACGTGCTGGTCCAGGGCCGCGGCGGCGGTGACAATTTTCATGATGGAGCCGGGCAGATACTGGCCCATCGTGGCGCGGTTCATCATCGGCGCATTCGGATCATCCAAGAGCCGGAGCACGGTCTGCGTGTCGGCCGCGGCAAATGATTCCGGCGGAAACGACGGGGCGCTGACCAGCGCCAGCACGGCGCCATCGGCCGGATTGAGCACCACGGCGGCGCCGGGCTGCGGGCCGAAGGCCTGGAGCAGCAGGGACTGCAGGCCGGCGTCGATGGTGAGCGTCACTGTGGCGCCGGACTCCGGTGGACGGCGGCCGAGCACGCCGACCTGGCGGTTGCGGTTGTTGACCTCGATGAGCATGCCGCCTGGCCGACCGCGCAGCTCGGATTCCAGCAACCGCTCCATCCCGGCCCGGCCGACGAGCTGCTTCGGCCGAACGCCGTACGTCTTGAGGAGCGGCAGTTCCTCCGGGGTCGGCTCGTTTAGATAGCCGAGCAGGTGCGCGGCCGACATGCCGGACGGGTACCGACGGATCGTCTCCGCGCGGACCAAGAGACCGGGCAGGTCCCATCGGGCCTCTTCGAGGCGGAGCGCGGTCTGCTTGGGAACCGACGGCACGATCGTGGCCGGGAGAAACGTCAGGCTGCGGTTCTGGTTGAAGGTTCGTCGCAATTGCTGCGAAGTCCGCCCGACCAGTCCCCCGACCCGGGCCAGCAAGCGCGGCGCATCCTCGACGTCCTGCGGGACCAGCGCAACACGGAACACCGACTGGTTGTCGGCCAGCACGACGCCGGCGCGGTCCACGAGCAAGCCGCGAGGAGCGGCATCCGGCACGAGCCGCATCCGGTTCTGCTCGGCCAACTGCCGGTAGTGCGCGCCATGGAGCAGCTGCAGCTCCGTCATGCGCAGCAGGAGCACGCCCAGCAGCAGCAGGACC
>JAHFGU010000106.1 GCA_023247285.1 Candidatus Omnitrophota bacterium | reverse complement strand
AGCACCCAGGAGTGCCACCCCCAGCAGCATGGTGTTGCGCGGCAGGTGGAACAGGTGCTCGATCGGGTGATGGAGCGCGAGCCCGACGATCACCCCGCCGAAGAGCCAGCCGGAGACGCGCACCCAGCGGCGCGCCACGTGCTCCTCCTCAACCAGGTGCTCTAACTGCCGCTCCCCTTTCCGGCCGGCGAGCACGCCTTTCAGGCCGCGGATATCTTTCTTGAACAGCTCCAAGCAGAGCCAGATCGTCAGGACCAGGCAGCCGAGCGAGATCGGGGTGGCCCAGCGGATGAAATCGAGAAAGGTGAACCCGCTACGCATCGCGATGAGCACGCCGATGGGATTGCCGACGACGGTGGCGCTGGAGCCGATGTTCGTGGTGAACACCAGCATCAGGATGAACGGGATCGGGTTGACCTTCGAGCGGCCCAGCAGGTTGAGCATGGCCGCGACCATGAAGAGGATGGACGTCACTTCGTCAACGAGCGCGGCCGAGACCGCGGCGAGGACCATCATGACCACCATGATCCGTCGCGGGTGCGGCCCCACGACCAACAGGAGATGGTCGATGACCCACTCGAAGTAATGATGCTCCTCCAGGAACCCGATGATCGTCATCATGGCGATGAGGAAGAGGATGATGTCGAGCCCGGCGAACTCGATCAGGTGCGGGATATCGAGCAGCCCGGCGGCCAGCAGCAGGAACATGCCGAAACAGGCGAAGGCGAGCCGGTACTTCCAGAAAAAGATGGCGCCGTAGAGCACGACGCAGAAGCCGGCGACGGCGAGGGTCTGCGTGGGCGAGAGGCCCAGCGTAGCCAGCAGCAGCGGGGTGAGCACCACCCCCAAGCCGTACCAGAGCCAATCCTTGGTTGAGACGCCGGACGGCTCGCTCATAGGGGTGCCTCCGCATGGGCCGGTTCCGCCTCGGTGAGCGCGTCCGTGAGGATGGTGACGCGGTTGTTGGCGACTTCAAGCAGGCCGGCGCCGATTCCAGCCGCGAGGGATTCGCCGGATGGGCGGCGCCAGGTGAGCCGGCCGGGCTTGAGGGTTGTCACCAGCGGGGCGTGGTCGCGCAGGATGCCCAGATATCCCGGCTCGCCCGGCGCGACGATCGAGACCGCCTGGTCCTCGAATGCGACGCCTTCGCCGGTCAGCACGCGCAGCGTGATCGCCGTGGTCATCCCGCCACCTGCTGCGGTCCCGCCTGAGGGCAGGACGGCCAGCGACCAGGGATCTGTGCAGCGCCGCTGGCCCGGCGGCGCTCCAGCGAGTAGCTGCGGTTCGAGCCGCCGACGGCAAGTGGTGGGATCATCCCTTGGCCTTGAGCCGCTCCCCTTCCTCGATCGCCTCTTGCAGCGACCCTCGCATGTAGAACGCCTGCTCCGGCAGCTCGTCCAGCTCGCCCTCGACGATCCGCTTGAAGCCGTTGACCGTCTCCTCGCGTTTGACGTACTTGCCGGGCTGGCCGGTGAAGGCCTCGGCCACGAAGAAGGGCTGCGAGAGGAAGCGCTGGATCTTGCGGGCGCGGTAGACCACGGTCTTGTCCTCGTCGGTGAGCTCATCCATCCCCAGAATCGCGATGATGTCGCGCAGCTCTTTGTATCGCTGGAGGACGCGCTGCACCGCGCGCGCCACCTGGTAGTGCTCCTCGCCGACGATGCGCGGGTCGAGGATACGCGAGGTGGACTCCAGCGGATCCACCGCCGGATAAATCCCCAGCTCCGCGATCTGCCGCGAGAGCACGGTGGTGGCGTCCAAGTGCGAGAACGTGGTGGCGGGCGCCGGGTCGGTGAGGTCGTCGGCCGGCACATAGATGGCCTGGACCGACGTGATGGAGCCGCGCTTGGTCGAGGTGATGCGTTCCTGGAGCTGGGCGAGCTCGGTGCCGAGGTTCGGCTGGTAGCCTACCGCCGAGGGCATGCGGCCCAGCAGCGTTGACACCTCGGAGCCGGCTTGGATATAGCGGAAGATATTGTCGATGAAGAGGAGGCCGTCCTGCCCTTCCTCGTCGCGGAAGTACTCGGCCATCGTGAGGGCCGAGAGGGCCACGCGCAGCCGGGCGCCGGGCGGCTCGTTCATCTGCCCGAAGACCAGGGCGGTCTTGTTGACGACCCCTGACTCGTTGAGCTCACGCCAGAGGTCGTTGCCCTCGCGGGTGCGCTCGCCCACCCCGGCGAAGACCGAGACCCCGCCATGTTCGGTGGCGATGTTGCGGATGAGCTCCATGAGGATGACCGTCTTCCCCACCCCGGCGCCGCCGAAGAGGCCCACCTTGCCGCCCTTAGGATACGGCGCCAGCAAGTCGACGACCTTAATGCCGGTCTCGAAGATGCTGCTGACGGACAGCTGGTCCTCGAACGAGGGCGGGGCGTGGTGGATGGGCGCGCGCTTCTTCGGCTCGGCCAGCGCGCCGCGCTCATCCAGCGGCTCGCCGAGCAGGTTGAAGATGCGGCCGAGCGTCTGCTTGCCCACCGGCACCGTGATGGGAGCACCCGTGTCCAGCGCCTTCATGCCGCGCACCAGGCCGTCGGTGGCGTCGAGCGCGATGCAGCGCACGGTGTTGTTGCCGACGTGCTGCGCCACTTCCAGCGTGAGGTGGATGTTGCGCGCGCCCTTCGCGTTGCCGTCGGTGGCGCGGTCCGGCGTGTCGATCGTGATCGCGTTGAGGATGCGCGGCAGCTTGTCCGGCGGAAACCGGATGTCAACGCTGGGCCCGATGACCTGCACGATTGTTCCAGAATTGTCGGCCATGGTAGGGCTGCTCCTTCAAGACATCTATGTTACTGGAACGATGACCTCACGTTAGGGCGTGTGAACAACACAACGCCGGCCACTGTCACCATACCAAACATGACGAAGCTCGCCACAAGAATTGTCCACGCGAACCCTGGTAACTGCGCGGTTCCACGCAGAAGCATGACATCTGCCAATAGCAGGAACGCGCTCGCGATGGGGGCTGCGACGAGCCAGAGTCTGCGTGCCCATTGTCGCCGCAAGAGCAGACCGACCCCAAGGACCACCATGAAGACACAGAAGAGAATACCCTTCAGATGAGCGCGCGGGCTTCGACCTGATACCTCGAACCAAGCGAGCGACGCGCCGAGAACACTGTAGCTCATCATTGTCATCCATGCGATCATTGTGATCAGCATATATTCGTGTTGCGCTATTTCAGAATTTCGACGGTGCCGACGACCACGCTCGTATCGCTAGATTCCGCGCAGAAATCTACTGATGTCATCATGATCTCCGACCAACACGAATTCCACGAGATCGCCTGTCAGCCGAAAGATGACCCGGTCGCCGAGCCCGGCTCGGGCCTCCCACACATCCCCTCGGAGACGCTTGAGCCCGAGGCCCTGTGGGTGCTCGCGGGTTTCAAAAAATATCACCAGCTGCCGTACCGCAGCCTTGACACGGCTCTTCCGATCGGACGGGAGGCGACGCAGCGAGCGTTCGAAAGCCGGCTTGCGCTCGTAGCGCATCAGAGCCGGTCAAGGTCTTTCAAAAACTCCTTCGCGCTCGCGTAGCGTCGTCCTCGTTGGCTGGCCAAGCGCCCCAGCGCCTTCCACTCGGCCTCGGAAAACTCCTCGGGCTCCAGGGCGATCTTCGTCATCAGCACCCCGCCCGCCAGCGGCTTAAACCGGACATAGTCCCCCATGCGGATCCTGAGCAGCTCGCGCACATGCTTGGGCAGCGTCACCTGCCCTTTCGAGGTGACGGTCGCGACGACCGGTTTCGCCATCCAGCCCTCCTTCCGTGAAGTAAGGATAACTTACTTCCGGGATTATCGTCAATGGCTACTTCAGGGCTTCGGCGGTGCCGACGATCTCGCTGATCTCGCGGGTGATCGCCGCCTGCCGGGTCTTGTTGCGCTGCCGCGTCAGCGCCTTCACAATCTCTTCGGCGTTGTCGGTGGCGTTCTTCATCGCGATCATGCGCGCGCTGTGCTCCGAGGTGAACGCCTCCAGCAGCGCGAGCTGGAACGTGGCCAGCGCCCAGCGCGGCAGCAGGTCATCGAAGATGCGCTGCGGCGAAGGCTCGAAGATGTACTCGCCGGCCGGCGCTGACGCGGGTGGCGGCGCCTCGGACGGCGTGATCGTAACCGGCAGCCACTGCCGCACGGCAGGCCGGTACACCATCGACGCATGGAATGTCGAATAGAGCAGTTTGATCGAGCCGGCCTGGCCGGAGAGAAACCGCTCCATCAGCGCCCGGCCGATCGTCTCGGCGCGCTTGAGGTCTGTGCGGCCGGCTAGATCCAGATAGGCGTCGGCCGCCTGGGTGCCCCGCTTCGTGAAGTAGCGATACCCCTTCTTGCCGATGAAGACCAACTGCGTGCGCTGGGCCGTGTCGCGGGCCAGGTGGGATTCGGCTAGCTGGATGAGGTTGGTGTTGTAGGAGCCGCAGAGGCCGGTGTCCGACGTGCAGACCACGAGCGTATCCGCGCCTTCGCGGGGCTTGGTAAGCGGATGATCCTGCCACCTGGCTTGGGCTCGACGGGTCTGGGTGGCGGGATGATCCGGCTCTGGGGCCGCGGCGAGCAGCCGCCGGAGCAGCTCGTCGAGGAACCCGAGCACGCCGCGCGCCTGCATCAGCTTGCCCTGGGCGCGCTTGAGCTTCGACGCGGAGACCAGCTGCATGGCGCGCATGATCTGCTTGGTGCTCTGGATGCTCCGAAGCCTGCCCCGGATCTGCCGCAATGACGCCATGGATCAAACGCGCCTGCCGCGTCTCATGAGCGGCCCGCCGATGCCGGAGCCGGCGCGCCGCCGCCCGGGGCAGTTGGGGGCGCCGCTGCCGCCAGGAACTGCTCCTTCGCCGCGCTCGCCGCCTCGTCGAGCCGCTTGGCGATCGTGTCAGCAAGGTCTTTGGCCTTCTCGATCTCGTGGATCACGTCCGGGTACCGCTCATCGATGAACGCATGAAAGAATGTCTCGAAGGCCTTGACCTGGGCGCGCGGCAGCTCGTCCAGGTGGCCCTGGCCGCCGACATAGATGATGGCGACCATGTGGCCCAGGCTCATCGGCTGGTACTGGTCCTGTTTGAGGATTTCGACCATGCGCTCGCCGCGGGTCAGCTGCGCCTGGGTCGCCTTGTCCAACTCCGAGCCGAACTGCGTGAACGCCACCAGCTCGCGATACTGCGCCAGGTTCAAGCGCAGGCGGCCGGCCACCTTCTTCATGGCCTTGGTTTGCGCGTTGCCGCCGACGCGGGAGACCGAGAGGCCGACATTGATGGCCGGGCGCACGCCGGCGTAGAAGAGGTCGCTTTCCAAGTAAATCTGCCCATCGGTGATTGAGATGACGTTGGTGGGAATGTACGCGGAGACGTCGCCGGCCTGCGTCTCGATCACCGGCAGCGCGGTGAGGCTGCCGCCGCCGAGGTCGTCGCGCATCTTCGCCGCGCGCTCCAGCAGGCGCGAGTGCAGGTAGAACACGTCCCCCGGATACGCCTCGCGCCCGGGCGGCCGTCTCAGCAGCAGCGACAGCTGCCGGTAGGCCTGCGCGTGCTTCGAGAGATCGTCATAGATGCACAGCGCGTGCTTGCCCGCGCGCATGAACTCTTCGCCCATGGCGCAGCCGGCATAGGGGGCCAGGTACTGGAGCGGGGCCGGGTCTTCCGCCGCCGCCACGACGACGATGGTGTAGTCCATCGCCCCGCGCTTCTGCAGCGTCTCCACCACGGCGACCACGCTGGACATCTTCTGCCCGATCGCC
>JAHFGU010000021.1 GCA_023247285.1 Candidatus Omnitrophota bacterium | reverse complement strand
GCGCCCGGGCTCCATCTGGCGCCTGAGACGCTGCGCGCGCTCACCCCCGGGATGCAGGCGGTGCTGCAAGTGGCGCGGCTCAGCGGAGTCCCCGATCCGCTCGCCTGGCAAGTCATCCGCGAGTTCCGCGGGCTTGAGCATCGGCTCGAACCGGTGGTCGCTGTCCGCGGTGTGCGCTATGTGAACGATTCAAAGTCCACGACGCCGGACAGCCTGCTCTTCGCATTGCAGCGGACACCCGGCGCGCTGGTCGTCATTCTCGGCGGGCGCGATAAAGGCATGGATTTTCAGCCGCTCCTCGAACCGCTGCATGATGCCCGCGTCAAAGGGATCGTGCTGATCGGGGAAGCCCGCGCGCGCCTGCGGCCGCTGTTCAACGGTTCGACGAAAGTCCGCGAATGTCCCACCCTGGCCGCGGCGGTGCAGGGAGCCGATCGCCTGGCTGACCCTGGCACCACGGTGCTCTTTTCCCCGGGGTGCGCGAGCTTTGACATGTTCCACAATTTTGAGGAGCGCGGTCGCGTCTTCAAGGCCATCGTACACGGCTTGGCGCGGAGCCGTGGATGAGCCCTCGGCAATTGCGGCAGCTCTTGCTGGTCATCATTCTGGCCTTGCTCGCGATTGGGGTGGTGGTGGTGTACTCGGCGAGCGCGATGGCTTCCGCGGCCACATACGGCGGCAGCCTGCGGTTCATCGCGCACCACCTGGCGTCGATCGCCTGCGGCATGGCAGCCGGGACCGCTTGCCTGGCGATCCCGTACGATACGCTCCGCCGCTCGGCTCGCTGGCTGTTTATCATCAGCCTCATGCTCTTGGTCTTGGTCTATGTGCTTGGTCCCGAGGTGAGCGGCGCCAAGCGGTGGTTCCGCATCGGCTGGCTCAGCGTGCAGCCGTCGGAGTTCGCGCAACTCTCTCTCGTGCTGTATCTCGCCGACCTGCTGGCCCGGCGCGCCGACCGTGTCACCGAGATGGTGCGGGGTCTGCTCCCGCCGCTCACCGCCACCGGCCTGATGGCCGGGCTGGTGCTCATCCAGCCGGATCTGGGCACGACCATCGTCATGGGCGCGGTCGCGTTGCTCTTGATGTTTCTCGCGCGAGCGCGCACCCAGCACTTGGGCGCCGTGCTGGCCGCCGCCGTCGTAGTGCTGGCGGTGCTCATCGCGGGAGCGGCCTATCGGCGCCGCCGCATCCTGGCTTTCCTGGACCCATGGGAGGATCCGCAAGGCAGCGGCTATCAAATCCTTCAGTCGTACTACGCGCTCGCCAGCGGCGGCCTCGCGGGGTTGGGGGTTGGCGGCTCGCTGCAACGGCTGTTTTTCTTGCCCAGCGCCCACGCGGATTTCATCTTTGCCATTCTTGGTGAGGAGCTCGGCCTGCTGGGCACGACGGCCGTGCTCGCCCTGCTGGCCCTCTTTCTGATTTGCGGGTTTCGTGTGGCGATTGCCTCCGCCGATCCTTTCAGCAAGTACCTCGTGTGCGGGTTGGTTGGGATGATCGGATTGGAAGCGGCGGTGAATATCGCCGTGGTCACAGGTCTGCTGCCAACGAAGGGACTTCCCCTGCCGTTTCTCTCGTATGGGGGCAGCTCCATAGTGATGAACCTCGTGGCCTGCGCCCTCATCTTTCAAGCGAGCAAACATGCTGAACGGGTCGCGCCGGCTTAAAGCGCTCTTTGTCGCTGATGGCAGCGGGGGGCATTTGATTCCCGCGCTGGAAACGGCCGTCGTGCTGGCCCGCACCGGCGCGGATGTGCGGGTGTGGTACGCGCAGCGGCCGCAGGCTGGCGGTTGGGCGCAGGCGCTGGCCCGGGAGATCGCGGGCGCTGCGGTGGCAGTAGCCCCCATCCCGGTGCTGGCGCAGCCCCGGCTGTTGGACCGGCTGGGCGAAAGCCGCAGGCTCTGGTCGCGCGCCGCGCAATGCTTTGCGTCATTCGGGCCGGACATTGTCGTGGGATTCGGCGGCTGGGTGTCGGCGCCCGTCGTCCTGGCCGCGCGCCTGCATCGGATTAAATGCGTCATCCATGAGCAAAACGTGGTGATGGGCCGCGCGAACCGTTGGCTGGCGCGCTGGGTCGACCGTGTGGCGGTCACGTTCCCGCACTCAGCCTGGGGTCGCGCGGTGCAAACCGGGCTGCCGGTGCGGTCGCGGATCGGGACGATGTCCCGGATGGATGCCGTTGCGCGCGCTGGTTTCGAGGCCTCGCGGCCGACCCTACTCGTGATCGGCGGCAGCCAGGGCGCCCGCGCCGTCAACCGGATTGTGGTGGACGCGCTCTCCCACGCGCTGGATGAGGAACGGGGACGCTGGCAGGTGCTGCACTTGACCGGCGCGGCGGACGAGGCCATGGTTCGCCGGTCCTATGCCGAGCGTGGAATGACCGCCCAGGTGGCCGCATTCGTGACGGGGATGGCGGACGCCTACGCGGCGGCGGATCTGGTCATCGCGCGGGCCGGCGCCTCCACCATCGCAGAGTTGGCCCGCTGCGGGCTTCCTGCGATCCTCATTCCGTATCCGCATGCGCAGGGCCACCAGCGCGCCAATGCGCGGCTCGTTGCGACCCTCGGCGGCGCCATGGTGATCGAAGAATCAGCGCTGGCTCCAGCCCTGCTGCTCGAGGCGATCCGTCGGATTCTCGCGGACGCCGGTGCCCGCGAGGCCATGCGGATGGGCATGCGCACGCTGGCCGTTCCAGATGCGGCCGAGCGGCTGACCGGCGCGATCCTGGAAGTTGCTGGGGGCACTTCATGACGCCAACGCTTCTGGAGCGATCCGCGGCGCTGCCGGACGGACAGCTGCATTTTCTTGGCATTGGGGGCATCGGCATGAGCGGGCTGGCCGGCATTTGCCTTGAGCGCGGCTACCAAGTGTCTGGGTGCGATACCAAATTAAACGGCGTGACGCATCGCTTGCAGGAGCGCGGGGCGTCCTTGCACGTGGGCCACGCGCCCGACCATCTGGATTGCCAGACCGTCATTTACAGTTCTGCCGTCTCTGCCGATGAGCCTGAGCTGCGCGAGGCCCGAGAGCGGGGGCTACGCGTGCTCACGCGAGGTGAACTGTTGGCCGCCCTTGCCGATGGACGGCAGCTTGTTGGGGTGGCCGGGGCGCACGGAAAGACGACGACCTCGGGGATGGCCTCGCAGCTGCTCCTGGAAGCCGGGTGGGATCCAACGGTGGTCGTCGGCGGGATCATGCTCTCGCTGGGGGCCAACGCGCGGCATGGCCGGGGCACCTACATGGTGGCGGAGACGGATGAATCCGACGGCTCCTTCCTCCATCTGATGCCGACGATTGCGATCATCACCAACATTGATCGGGAACATCTCAACTATTACCAAACCTTCGAGCGGTTGATCCAAGCCTTCGAGCGGTTTGCGGCCCAGATCCGACCGGGGGGTCTGCTGATCCGATGCACGGACGACCCGATCATCCGCCAATGCCTCCACGCGCCTGGCATGATCGGGTACGGGTTCCAGCCGGGCGCTGACGTCACGGCGGAGCAGATCAGCCTCCACGGGCAGGGGAGCCGATTCCGCGCCCGCTACAACGGGCGGGATCTGGGCGCATTCCATTTGCAGGTGCCGGGTCGGCACAACGTCCTCAACGCGTTGGGGGTCATCAGCCTCGGCCTCTGCTTGGACCTGACCCTGACGACGATCCGCGATGGGCTTGCCGCCTTCCAGGGCACGCGGCGCCGCTTCGAAGTCATGCATCTGCCGCGGGACATCCGCTTTATTGAGGATTATGCGCATCATCCATCCGAAATTCGCGCCACGCTGGCGGCGGACACGCGCGCGGCCAGCCACCGGCTCGTGGTGTTCCAGCCGCACCGTTTCACCAGGACGCAGTCGCTCGAGCGGGAGCTGACGGCCTGCTTTGACGGCGCGGACGGCGTCATCGTGACGGACATCTATGGAGCGTTTGAGCCGCCCATTCCCGGGATCTCAGGCGAACGCTTGGCGACGCTGATCCGCAAGCACGGGCATCCGTGGGTCCGGTATGTGCCGAAGCCGGAGCTGCGTTCCTATGTGGGCCGTGTCGCGCAGCCCGGCGATACGATCTTTTTTCTTGGGGCGGGTGACATTGGAGACCTGTGTCATGACGTGGCCGCTCAATTGCGTTCGGCGCCACGAGCCGCTCGCTAACCACACCAGCTTTCGCATCGGCGGCCCGGCGGAATGGTTCGCTGAGCCCTCAACGCTGGACGAGCTGGTGGACGCGCTTCGGGAGGCCCGCGCGCTCGGCTTGCCCGTGTCGGTGATCGGCGGGGGGACGAACACGCTGGCCGCCGATCGCGGCCTCCGAGGGTTGGTGATGCACCTTGGAGCAGGCTTCCGGATGGTGCACGAGCTGAGCCGGCCGGACGATCCCGACGCCCGCGTGCGCTGCGGTGCGTCCGTGCTGACGCAACGCCTGGTGGTCCTCGCCACCCAGCGCGGATGGGGGGACCTGGAGGCATTGGCCGGCCTGCCGGGTCAGGTCGGCGGCGCTGTGACGATGAACGCCCAGGAGATCGGCCGGTTTGTCCGGCGCATCGAGCTGGTGACCCTGGAGGGCCGCGTCCGCGTCATCGAACGGGCCGAGCTGCACTTCAACTATCGCTATGCGGCGCTCGAACCGGGCATCATCACCGCCGTTGATCTTGCGTTCAAAAAGGTTCCGCCGGCTGAGGCGTACGAGCTCATCAGAAAAGCCCTCACGTACCGGAACACGACGCAGGAAGTGCGCTTGCCTTCCGCCGGCTGCGCATTCAAGAATCCCTCCGGACGAAGCGCCGGGCGGCTCATTGACGAGGCCGGGCTGAAGGGGGCACGGATCGGCGATGCGCAGGTGTCGGTCCGGCACGCGAATTTCATCGTCAATACGGGTCAGGCGACGTGCGATGATGTGCTGTCCTTAATGGAGCATGTGCGGCAGCGCGTGGCCGAGCGGTTCGCGATCCACTTGGAGCCCGAAGTCCGGCTGATTGGGGAGCGGCGATGACCCGGACCTTGCGGGTGGCGGTGTTGATGGGCGGCCCATCGGCGGAGCACGCCATTTCCCTTCAGAGCGGCCGCGGGGTTGTCGAGGCGCTCCGCGGGTGTGGCTGGAGGGTCGTCGATCCGATCACCGTGCCGGTCCGCCTGACGGTGCCAGAGGCGAGGACATGGGTGCGTGCCGCGTTGGACCGGGTGGCACCCGACGTCGTCTTTCTGGCGTTGCACGGCGCCTTTGGCGAGGATGGGACCGTGCAGGATATTTGCGAAGAGTTGCACCTGGCGTACACCGGTTCAGATGCGCAGGCCAGCCGCCTCGGGATGGACAAGGTGCTCTCGCGCCAGCGCTTCGCCGCCGCCGGACTTGCCGTGCCGCGATGGACACTGATCGACGCCTCGGCTTCAGGCGATCCGCTGCCGGGATGGTCGTTTCCCATCGTGGTGAAACCGGTGGATCAAGGCTCCAGCATCGGGGTGTCGCTGGTGCGCGAGCCGGCGCAGCTGCCGGCTGCGCTGGCGGAAACACGCCGGTACGGCCCGCAAGCGCTCATCGAGGAGTTCATTGAAGGCCGTGAGATGACCGCCGGGGTGCTCGGGGACGAGGCCCTGCCGGTGGTGGAAATTCGCCCCACGCATCCCTTCTTTGATTTCAGCGCGAAATACACGTCCGGGGCCACCTCCTACCTGGTTCCTGCGCCGCTGGATGCGGCTACCACACGCGCGGTGCAGGTCGCCGGCCTAGCCGCGCATCGCGCGCTGGGCTGCCGGCATCTATCCCGGTCCGATCTCATTCTGACCTCCAGCGGCGTGGCGGTTATCCTCGAGTTGAACACCATTCCTGGTTTCACGCCGACGAGCCTCATTCCGAAAGCGGCAGCCTGCATGCAGCTGGCCTATGCGGATGTCTGCGAGCGCTTGGTGCAGATGGCGTGGCACGACAGCCAGCGCTTGGCACAGGCGGCGTGATGCGCGGGCGCAAGAGCCGTCGCCAGCGGACCGGTCTTATCCCGCTGGCGCTCCGCGGGTGCGGGATTGTGGCGCGCCGTGTAGCCGCCTCGCAGGTTCTCCTGGCCGCGCTGGCGTTGGGCGGGGCAGCCTGGGGCGTGAGCATCCTCGTCCGTTCGACCGACGCGTTCCACATCACCACCGTGGCCATGCCGGAAGGCTCCGCGCTCCACATTGATGAACCGCTCGTCGGCCGCAATATCTGGATGGTGGATCTGAACGCGCTGGCCGACGCGCTGCATACGCAACAGCCGGCGGCGAAAGCCATCCAGGTGCAGCGCCGGCTGCCGGACACCATCCAGATCACGGTCCTGCCGCGCGTGCCGGTGGCCCAAGTCCGGCTCGAGGGACAACCCGCGCCGTGGTTTCTGGTCGATGCGGACGGGTTCATCCTGCCAGAGGGAACTGCGTTGCCCCAGGAACGCCTCGTCCAGTTGATCGGATTCAGCCGAGGAGCTCTCCGTCCTGGCCGTCTGCATGACGATCCCAGGCTGCAGGTAGCGCTCCGCGTGCGCGCGCGGCTGAAGCGGTCGCCAGCCGTCATTTCCCGCTTGGCGCAGGGAATCAACGTGGCGGATCCTGAGCAGATCCGCCTGCTGCTCGCCGGCGACATGGAAGTCCGCTGCGGCGCCGAGCGCGACCTGGATGCCCAGCTCGAGCGTCTGCGCGGGGCCTTGAAGGCCATCGCTCATCAATCGATGAGCGTCGCGTACATTGATGTGCGGTTCCAGGACCCCGTCGTCGGGCCGCAGGCCACGCGCTGATGCGTCCCCCCCTGCCGCTCGTCGCGCTCGATCTCGGTTCGACGAAGGTCGCATGCGCGATCGGACAGGCGCAAGAGCAGGGAGCCTGGCAGCTCTTGGGCACGAGCGTGGTCTCCTATCCTGTCGTCTGGGAAGGCTGGCTGGGCGATTTGCTGCTTGTCAGCCGCACCATTGAGCAGGCCATCGAAGCCGCTGGGGTGCCGGGAGACCTGCATCGGGCCCGCGTAGCCCTGACCCATCCGGCCCTGCTCAGCGAACAGGTCCGCGTGTCCATCTTGCTGGGCGACGAACCGGTGAGGATCCGCAACCATGATCTTCAGCGGCTCCAGGCCATGGCGGTGGACCGTATCCTTGGGGTCGATCGAGAGCCGCTGCAGGTTGCTGCGCTGAGCTATACCGGCAACGGCTTCGCGGATATCCGCGACCCACGGGGCTTGGCCGCGACCCGGCTGTTTGGCGCGTTCCACATCTTGACGCTGCCGCTGTCGGCGCGCCGGGCGGTCGTCCAGGCCGTGGAAGGCGCCGGCCTGGAAGTCGAGCAGCTCTACTATGGTCTGTCCGCCGGGCTGGCGTGCTTGCCGGAGGAGATGCGTTTGCGCCAGCGGGTGCTGGTCGTCGACCTCTCAGGCCATAACTCGGATCTCGCAGTTTTTGCGGAAGGCAGCCTTGAGGCGGCGGTGGTGATCCCTGGCGGCGGCGTCCAACTGGCAGGGCGGATTGCCAGCACGTTTCAGATCACGCTGGATCAAGCCGTCGCCTGGAGCCTGGAAGGGACAGCGTGCCGGAAGCCTGAAGTGCGCGACCTGGTGACCGCGCATTGGGCAGGCCTTGAACAGCCGCTGGCGCAGCTGCTGGCTGGACGACCCAAACCGAGCATAGCGCTCGCCGGTGGCCGCGCGGCGCTGGTGGATGGTTTTGTGGAATGGCTGGAGCGCACTACCGGCATACCGGTGCAGCTGTGTCGCAGCTCCAGGACCCAGAGGAGCGAGGATATGCCGCGGCAAGTCGGCCTCAGTGGTGCTATTGGACTGCTGGGCATGGCGTTAGGACAACGAAGTGAGATGCAGGCGTCCGGACGGTTCTTCAACCGGTTGGTTGACGGCACCAAACAATTGTTGACCGAGTATTTTTAGACACCTTACCCTTGCCGCTGTTGCTTTTTTGCCTGTACTGCTCCACCTATTTTTGGACAGGGATGCGTGTGAGTTGTGACTGCTTCCAGGCTCGATAGAACGGTCCTGGCGCCCTCATCCCGAGGGCGCTGTGCGGCGCGACCTCGTTGTAGTCCTGCATCCAGCCGGCTAGCTGCTGACCCACTCCATCGAAGCTCTCCAGCTCGGCCTGGTAGACGTAGTCCCGCTTGAAGCTGCCGAAGAAGGCCTCGGCCAGCCCGTTGGATTCGGGACTCCGGCAGGGCGTGCGGCAGGCCACCATCCCGAAGCCCTGGAGGACCGTTCGCAGGTGCTGGCAGGCGTACTCCGGCCCATTGTCCGAGAGGAACTCGATCCCTCGAGCCAGGGCCGCGTCGGGGCCGAAGCGCCGGAAAACCGCCTCCCGGACCAGTTCCTGCAGCACCGTCGAGGGCAGCCGACGCGCCCACCGCCACGCCACCACGGATCGATCGGCGCAGTCGATGATGACCGCCAAGCGGCCTTTCTCTCCGTTTCAGACCTTGATGCTTGTGATGTCCGAGGCCCAGCGCCGATTCAGCTCTCGGACGCTGACCCGCCCCTCGTGCCGCCGCCCACCTGCGCGGGGGCGTCGGAGTCTCCGCCGGTAGTAGAACCGGCTCCGGGGCCGCGCCAGGACCTGGCAGACCAGGCTCACCGAGGCGCCGGTCGTCCGGACGAGCCATCTTACATCCCCTCGGGTAACTTGAGCCCCTTGAGCGCGTAGGCTTTTTTTAACACGTCGACTTCCAGCGCCTTGCGGCCCAAGGCGCGCTCCAGCTCCTCTACTTTCCTCTCGAGGATCGCCACCTGACTCTTGGGGATCAGCTCGCCCTGGTCCTTGAGGCCACGATCCATGGCCTGTTTCCAGCGGTGCAGCTGGCCAGCGTGGAGGCCATGCCGCCGGCAGACCTCCTCGGCTGGGATGCCCTGGCGCCATTCCTGCAGCACGGCGAGCTTCTGTTCGGCGCTCCACCGGCCCCGCTTCCGACCCTCTTGGACAGGCAGCACGGCTGTTTCCATTTCGCCTCCTACCCGATTATAATACCTGTCCAGATCTTAAGTGGAGCAGAACATCTGCCTCTGGCAACTAACGTCTCCTCCCGTTTCTAATGTCTTCCGGCCTCGTTGACGGCCGTCCGATCCCCGTGTTAGAGTAACCGGTGTTTGCCTCTTCCGACGGATTGCGCGCGCGGCTCGACGTGGTTCGGCAACGGATTGCCGAGGCCTGCCGCCGGGCGGGCCGGCCAGCCTCATCCGTCGCGCTCGTGGCGGTGACTAAGCAGGTCCCGGCGGAGGTCATGCGGCAGGCGCTCGGGCTGGGAGTCACCGACGTCGGCGAGAACCGCGTCCAGGAAGCTGGAGACAAGCGGGAGGCGCTGACCGGCGTCGCAGCACGCTGGCACCTCATTGGACACCTCCAGCGCAATAAGGCGAAGCTCGCGGTGACGCTGTTCGACATCGTGCATTCGGTGGATACGCCAGAGCTGGCAGGTGCATTGGGCCGGCACGCCCAGGCGTCAGGCCGCGTCCTTGACGCGTTGATCCAGGTGAACATGTCCGGCGAAGCCACGAAGCATGGCTGCCGCCCGGAAACAGCGCAGCATTTGGCCGAAACGGTGCTCGCTACGGCCGGACTGCGCTGGCGCGGGCTCATGACGATCGCCCCTGCAGTCCAGGATGCGGAACAGGCAAGGCCACATTTTCGCCGGTTGCGCGAGCTGCGCGATACACTGGCGCGTGCGCTCGGCGCGGATCGCGCGGCGCTGCAGCTGTCGATGGGCATGTCCCAGGATTTTGACGTGGCGATCGAAGAAGGCGCGGATCTGGTCCGGATCGGCTCAGCCATCTTCCATCCATTGCCACGCGCCATACAGGAGAGTTCCGGATGACACGAGGCGCATCACGGAAGAAGGGCAGGGCGCAGTGAGGCGTGCGCGCGGGCCGGTGATCGGGTTCATCGGCGCAGGCACCATGGGGCAGGCGCTGATCCAGGGGCTGGTGCGCCAGGGGCGCGCGCCGAGTCGGCTGATCGCGGCGGACGCCAATCCTGCGATCCGCGCGCAGGTCGCGCGCCTGGGCGTGCGGGCGACAGCGGAGAACCTGGCGGTGGTCCGAGGGTCGCGGGTCGTGGTGCTGGCGGTGAAGCCGCAACAGCTTCCCGGCGTATCGGACGAGATTGCGCCGCACCTCACGCAGCGCCACCTGCTCATTTCCATTGCCGCGGGGATCACGCTGCGGTGGTTGGCATCTCGCCATCCCGGGGTGCCCGTGGTCCGCGTCATGCCGAATCTGCCGGCGACAGTCGGATCCGGATTTGCCGCAATCGCCGGCGGCCGCCGAGCGACCGTGCGCCATCGGGCGCTGGCCCGCGAGCTGTTCGAGGCCGTCGGCCGCTGCCGGGAGGTCCCGGAGCGGTACCTCGACGCGGTCACGGCCATCAGCGGGTCCGGTCCGGCCTATGTCTTTTTTCTCGTCGCTGCGTGGCAGCGCGCGGCGCGAGCGTTGGGCTTGCCGGATGCGGTTGCCGGCGAGGCGATCCGCGCCACGCTGACCGGCAGCGCGCGCCTGCTCGAGGCCTCTGCGGATTCCGCCGAGGCGCTGATGCGGCGAGTGGCGTCCAAGCGCGGCACCACCGAGGCGGCGCTGCGGGTGCTGGCGCGGCGGCGGGTGCAGGCCGCGTTCGGCCAGGCCATCGAAGCGGCCGCGCGCCGCTCGCGCGAGCTGTCATGGACCTGATGTGGGAGCTGAGTTGATGTTCGTGCTGGCGAACCTGATCCAGGCGGTCGCCGTCATCCTCGATCGTGTGCTGCAGATTTACTACTACGTGGTGCTGGTCGCCGTGCTGATCTCCTGGGTCGGGCCTGATCCATTCAATCCGGTTGTGAGAATGCTGCGGGCGATCACCGAGCCGGTTTTCGAGTGGGTCCGGCGCCATGTGCCGTTCACGATGGTCGGCATGATGGATCTTTCGCCCATCCTCGTGTTCTTCGGCATCTGGTTTCTGCGCATCTTTCTGATCCGATCCCTCCTCGATCTGGCGCTGCGGCTGCGCTGACCCGGCCCGATGGATTACAAGGCCACGCTCAACCTGCCCAAGACCCGCTTCCCCATGAAGGCGGACCTGCCGAACCGCGAGCCGGCAGTGCTGGCCCGCTGGCAGCAGGAGGATCTCTATGGGCACATCCGGAAGGCGCGCGCCGGCGCGCGCCGGTTTATCCTGCATGACGGGCCGCCGTACGCGAACGGCGACATTCACATCGGCCATGCCCTCAACAAAATCCTCAAAGACATTGTGGTGCGGTACAAGACGCTGCAGGGATTCGACGCGCCGTACGTCCCGGGGTGGGACTGCCACGGCATGCCCATCGAGCACCAGCTCTTTAAAGAACTCGGGAAAACGAAGGCGCAGATCTCCCAGGTCGCGTTCCGCCAGCAGGCGCGCGCCTATGCCCAGCGCTACGTGGACATCCAGCGCGGGCAGTTTCAGCGGCTTGGCGTCCTCGGGGAGTGGGCCCGGCCATATCTGACGATGGCGCCGGAGTACGAGGCCGCCATCCTCCGCGTGTTTCGCGAGCTGGTCGAGGCCGGCTACATCTATCGGGGGAAAAAACCGGTGTGTTGGTGCCCGACCTGCGAGACCGCGCTGGCTGAAGCCGAAGTAGAGTACGAGGACCGCGACGACATGGCGATCTATGCGGAGTTTCCCATCCGGTCGCTCACCAGCGTGGTGATCGGGACGCAGACGGATGACCTGGAGGGCGCTTCGGTCGTCGCCTGGACCACCACACCCTGGACCCTCCCGGCCAACCTAGCACTCTGCTTCCATCCGGAGGCGAGCTATTCGCTCGTCGTCGCCCGCACCACCCAGGATCGGCAGAAGCGCCTCATCATGGCGACCGAGCTCATTGATCCGGTCTTAGCCGCGGCCGGCCTGACCTACATGCAGACGCTGCAGCGCCTCTCGGGGGCGGAGTTGGAGCGGCTGCTTGGCGGGGTCGAAGGGCAGTTCTCATGCGAACATCCCTATGGCCGCATGGATTCGATCGGGGTGACGGATAAGGAGGTCAGCCTGGAGGAAGGCACTGGGGTGGTGCACATCGCGCCGGGCCATGGCCAGGAAGACTACGTGATCGGCCAGCGCTACCACCTGGAAATCTTTTCCCCTGTGGATGCGCAAGGGCGCTTCACCCGCGAGGCGCCGCAGTGGGCCGGCCAATCTGTATGGGAGGCGAGCCCCAAGATCATCGAGGATCT
Organism: Candidatus Omnitrophota bacterium; assembly: GCA_023247285.1. Next base: position 4,448 of record JAHFGU010000021.1, on the reverse strand, counting down.
GCGCCGGCGCGGCCGGCTGCTCGCCGAAGAACGCATCACGCACTCGTACCCCCATTGCTGGCGGTGCAAGCAGCCGGTCATCTTCCGGGCGACGCCGCAGTGGTTCCTCAGCGTCGAGCGCGCGGGCCTGCGCGGCCGGCTGCTTGAGGCGGCCCGCGCAGTCCAGTGGATCCCGGGTGCCGGGTTGAACCGGATGACCGGCATGCTGGAATCCCGGCCGGACTGGTGCCTTTCGCGCCAGCGGTATTGGGGCACGCCGATCCCGGTGCTGCATTGCGCTGACTGCGACACGCCGCTCACCGACCCGGCCGTGATCCGGCAGGTGGAGGAGACGCTGGCCGCGCAAGGCATCGAGGCCTGGTTCACCCTCGAGGCGCAGGCACTGGCACCCGGCGCGTGCTGCCCGAGGTGCCACGGCGCATCGCTGCGCAAGGACGCCGACATCCTGGATGTCTGGTTCGATTCCGGGGTCAGCCACGAGGCCGTGCTGAAGATGCGCGCCGACCTCGCGTGGCCGGCTGACTTGTACCTGGAAGGTTCGGATCAGCACCGCGGGTGGTTCCAGGTGTCGCTCATGCCATCGGTGGCGCTGCGAGAGGCGGCCCCGTTCCGCGCCGTGCTGACGCACGGCTTCGTGGTCGACGGCGAGGGCCGCAAGATGTCGAAGAGCCTCGGCAATGTCGTGGCCCCGCAGGACGTCATGCAGCGCTACGGGGCCGACATCCTCCGGCTCTGGGTGGCGTCGAGCGACTATCGCGAGGATGTGCGGCTCTCCGAGACGATCCTCGTCCAGACAGCGGAATCCTACCGGAAGATCCGCAACACCTTCCGCTACCTCCTCGCGAACCTCTACGACTTCGATCCTGCCCGGCACCGGGTCCCGGCCGAGCAGGCCGGGGAGCTGGACCGCTGGGCCTGGCATCGCGCGCGCGAGTTGCTGGCCGGGATCGCCGATGCCTACGAGCGTTTCCAGTTCCATGACGTGATCAAGGCCGCGTACCAGTACTGCGTGGTGGACCTGTCCTCCTTCTATCTCGATGCGCTGAAGGATCGGCTCTACACCGAGGCGGCGGACCAGCCGGCCAGGCGCTGTGCGCAAACGGTGTTGTATGATATACTGAACACTCTTGTGCGGACGCTGGCGCCGATTCTCGTCATCACCACCGACGAGGTCTGGCAGGCGATGCGCGAGGCCGGGTGGGTCCAGGAGGCCTCGGTGCATCTGGCGCGGTGGCCGGAGCCGCCGGCCGCCCTGCTCGATGAGGCCGGCCGCAAGCGCTGGGCGGTCTTCCTCGCCTTGCGCGAGCGCGTGATGAAGGCGCTGGAAGAGGAGCGCACCCAGGGCCGGATCGGCAGCCCGCTGGAAGCGCAGGTCCGGTTGTCCGTCAGCTCCGAGGCGCTGCGGAACGTGTGCGACGCGCACCGCCAGATGCTGGCGGAGGCTTTCGTGGTATCGGATGTCGATGTGCGGCTCGACGGGCAGGGGGCTGGCGATCCCGACGTGCCCGGTCTGATGGGCGTGTCCGTGGAGCGGGCGCCGGGCCAGAAGTGCCAGCGCTGCTGGAAGTACCTGCCGAGCGTTGGGCAGTCGGCCGCGCACCCGCAGCTCTGCGCGCGGTGCGCCACTGTCGTGCAGGCGCCGGCGCGCGCCTCGTGAGGATCACACCATGTCGTTGAGCAGGGACCAGGTCAAGCAGTTTCGCCAGCTCTTGATCACGGAGCGGGTCAAGCTCGTCGAGGAGATCAAGTCCATCGCCAAGGACGTCTCGACCAGCCCGCGCGAGGCCTCCGGCGACCTCTCCGCCTACACCGTGCACATGGCCGACATGGCGGCCGACACGTATGAGCGCGAGCTCTCCATGAACATCGCGTCCAGCGAGCAGCAAATCCTCTACCAGATCGACGAGGCGCTCAAGCGCTTGGACGACGGCTCCTTCGGGCTGTGCCAGCAGTGCAACCAGCCGATCGCGGTGAGTCGGCTCAAGGCCGTGCCGTACGCGTCGCTGTGCATCGAGTGCCAGCGGGCCAAAGAACAAAAGACCAAACGGTAGCCGGCGCCCGGCTCGGCAGCCTCAGCCTCGCGGTGCTGGCGGCCGATCAACTCACCAAGGCGCTCGTCGCCTCCCGCTTCCTTCCCGGCGAGAGCGTGCCGCTGATTCCGAAGATCCTCCAGCTCACCTATGTCCAAAACACCGGCGCAGCCTTCGGCTTGTTCAAAGGCCAGCAGCTGGTGTTCGTGGCCGTGTCGGTCGCCGTCGTCGCGTGGATTCTCTGGGAATTCAGGCGGCAGCAGGGGATGGCCAGCCGGCTCAACCTGTGGGCCGCCGGCCTGGTGCTGGGCGGGGCGGTCGGCAACCTCATCGACCGGCTCCGGCTGGGCTATGTCGTGGACTTCATTGATGTGCGGGTCTGGCCGGTGTTCAACATTGGGGATTCGGCGATCACGATCGGCGTAACCCTCCTCATCTGGCAGAGCCTGCGGCCACGGCAACGGGGATAGAGGCGGATTCGATGTATCCAGTCCTGTGGTCATGGGGCCCGCTGACGCTCTATACCTACGGCGTGTTGCTCGCCATCGCCTTCGCGGTCGCGACGTGGCTGGCGCGCCTCGACACCAGGGGATTGCCGCCGGAGCGGCGCGCGCTCAACGCTGACCAGATCCTGGATGTTGCCTCGGCCGCGCTGCTGGGCGGCATTCTCGGCGGGCGGCTGCTCTACGTCATCGTGCAGTGGCCGGCCTTTGCCGCCGCACCGGCGCTCATCCCGGCGATCTGGCGAGGCGGGCTGATCTGGTATGGAGGGTTTGCCGGCGGGCTGCTCGCCGGCTGGATCTATCTGCGCGCCCACCGTCTGCCCGCGTTGCGCGCGCTGGATCAGTGCATCCCGTTTCTGGCCCTAGGACATGCGATCGGCCGGATCGGCTGCTTCTTCAATGGATGCTGCTATGGGCGGCCGACCGAGGCGTGGTATGGGGTGCAGTTTCCCGGCCACCCTGGGCCGGTCGTGCCCACGCAGCTTTTCGAAGCCGCCGGGCTCGTCACGCTATTTTTCGCGCTCCGGGCGGCGCGGTCCACGTTCCGTGAGCCGGGACGGGTCTTCGGCCTATATCTGGCGTGCTACGGCGCGCTGCGGTTCGGGATCGAAATCTTGCGGGGCGACCAGGCCCGCTGGCATGGGCTCACACTGCCGCAAGCGGTGAGTGTTGCGCTGCTGGTCTCCGGGTGGCGGCTGTGGACGAGGCCGGGTTCGCGTCGATGAGGACGTATACCTTTCTGATTGGCACCGGGGAATCCGGCCAGCGGCTGGATCAATACTTGGTGCGCCGGCTCCCTGCGGCCGTCTCGCGGGTCCTGATCCAGCGCGGGATCAGGGCCGGCGATGTGACCGTGGCGGGTGCTGCAGCCAAGCCGAACCGGAAGCTGCGCTCGGGAGAGGCCGTCGTGGCGCGGTTCGCGTTCCTGCGGCCGCCAAGCCAAGGGCTGCCGGTGCGCGCGGAGCCGATCCCGCTCGAGGTCGCCTACGAGGATGAAACCGTCCTCGTCGTGAACAAGCCGCCTGGGCTGGTCACGCATCCTGCGCCAGGGCACTGGAACGGGACGCTGGTGAACGCCATTGTCTGGCACTTGCAGCAAGCAGCAGGCGGCAAGCCGCCAGCTGCAAGATCGGGTCCGGGGCTCGACGCGTCTCGGCCGCTCGTCCGGGCCGGCATTATCCACCGCTTGGATAAGGACACTTCTGGCCTGTTGCTGGCGGCCAAGACCGATGCCGCGCATGCCGCGCTCTCGCGGCAGCTCAAGGCCCGGGACATCCGCCGGCAGTACCTCGCGCTCGTGGACGGCGCGCTCCCGTTGGATCAGGGCACGATCAATGTGCCCATCGGCCGGCACGTGACCCACCGCAAGGAGATGACCGTGCGGCATCTTGGCGGCCGGACCGCGGTGACGCACTACCGGGTCCTGCGGCGCGTGCCCGCCGTGGGCGACCGGCCGTCCTATTCGGTGGTCGATGTGTCGCTCGAGACAGGCCGCACGCATCAGATCCGCGTGCATGTCGCCCACCTCGGCCATCCGGTGCTCGGTGATGTCACCTATGGCCGCCATCCAGCATCCTACTGGCAGGGCATCGGCGTGCCGCGCCAGATGCTGCACGCCTACCGTCTCAGCTTCGAGCACCCCCGCACCGGACGCATGATCGCGGTGACGGCTCCGCTGCCCCAGGATTTCGCGAGCTGGGTGGCGGAGGCGAGCTTGACACGAATCTCCGGTGTGCTATAGTCCCTCTCATGCGCATACACCATGGTGCTGTGTCTCGCGGAGCTCTGTTGACCGTTCTCGTGTGCAGCGTGACAGGCACCGCGGCAGCGAAAGACCTCTTCAAGCCGAAAGCCAAGAGCGATGCGCCTGACGCTGCAGCCGCTGCGCCCAGCGCTCCGGCCTCTACCCCAGGCC
>JAHFGU010000105.1 GCA_023247285.1 Candidatus Omnitrophota bacterium | reverse complement strand
AGCGGTGTTGACGCGGAACCCCCGCTGCACGAAGAACGCGCGCAGCAGCTGCTGCAGTTGCGGTTCGTCGTCAATCACCAAGAGTTCGCGCGCCATAGGATACGCTTGAGTATACCTGGCGGGCGGAAGCGCTGACAAGCCGCGCGTCGAGAAACATGGCGCCCCGGATCATTCGGGGACAGCCACCGAATGCGTCCGGTCACGCGCTTAGACGGTCAGAATTCGGTGGCTGTCCCCGAATGATCACGATTTGGCGGCAAGCTCTGTGTCGTCCAACTGCTCGAGCTCCTTGAGCGTGCGGGCGTCGTCCCCTTCGTCGTCCGCGGCGTCGATCGCTTCGTCGAGCTGCTCGAGCAGGGCCAGCGTGTCGTCGAGCCACGCCTCGTTCCCCTCGGGAGATTCAGCCAGCTGGTAGGCGCCGCCGGCTGGCGGCACCGCGGCCTCCTGCATCGCTGCGCGCTCATGCATGCGGTTGACCCCGACGGCGAACAGGACCCCGAGGGCTGCGGCCGCCGTCAGCGCGAGCTTGGGCCACCAGCTCCGCCCAGGCGCCTGGGCCGGCGCGCGGGCGCCCTGCGCCATGCGCCGCATCCTGGCCATCACCTCGCGCGTGTAGTGCGCCCGGTTCCATGCCGGCGGCTGCCGCAACGGGTGCCGCGCAAGCCACCGTGTCAACCAGTCCATCAGGCTCGCTCCTGTGTCACCCACGGGTCCAGCGCGGCGCGCAGCGAGGCGGTCGCGCGGAACACGTGCGCCTTCACGGTGCCGCTGCGGCAGGCCATGACCGCGGCCACCTCGGCCAACGGCAACCCGTGCACGTGATGCAAGAGAAACGCGGTCCGCTGCTTCATTGGGAGCTTCCGAATGGCCGACGAGAGCCGCTGCCCGAGCTCCTCGTTGGCCGCCTGCTCGCTGGGTGTGGCGGCGTGATCCGCGGCGTCGAAGAGCGGATCGTGACACTCGGCATCGTCCACAGCAGCTTCGCGGATCCGCAGCCCTGTCTCCGGTTGCCGGCTCCGGCGCCGGCCGGCGTCTTTGCAGGCGTTGATGATGATCCGGTAGAGCCACGTTGAAAAGGTGCTGGCGCCGCGAAAGCGGGCGAGGGCTTGGTAGGCGCGAACGAAGGCATCCTGGGAGACATCACGCGCATCCTCGTAGTTGCCCAGAAAGCTGAACGCCACGCGGATCGCCGGCTCCTGATATTTCTCGACCAGCTCGGCGTAGCGCTCGAAGTCGCCGGCCAATACCGCGCGCACCGTCTCCGCATCCGGATCCGTCATGGCCAGGATGTCGGTAGTATAACATCGCGCTACCTGTCTAGCGACCGCGGCGGCCGCCGCCTCCGCCGCCGCGGGGGCCGCCCCCGCCGCCCCCACGCGGACCCCCACCGCCTCCGCCTCGCGGGCCGCCGCCAGGACCGCCTTCTCGCGGACTGTTCGGACTACCCATTCGTGGCCCGCCACCGACCCCGGGCCTGTCATGACCCTGGCCGCCCATAAATCCTTTGCCGCCGCGCGGCCCAGGCGGGCCGACCCGGTCGCGGACATCCTCGCGCCGGTCACGCACGTTCTCGCGCCGGTCCTGGACATCTTCCCGGCGGTCGAGGCGATCCTCGATTCGGTCGCGCGGGCCGCCCTGGTGCTGTGCATCGCGAATATCTTCGCGCCGGTCCCGCACGTCTTCCCGGCGATCGCGGCGGTCCTCCCGGCGGTCCTGCCGGTCTTCGATCCGGTCAGCCGCGCGCTCGCGGACCTGCTCCGGCGTCCCCGGCCTCTTCCAGTTTGGATGGTTCTCCGCGAACCGCTCGAACGCCTCAGGGTGCCGCTCCTTGAACTGCTCGAGCTTGCGCTCCCGCCACTCCTGCCGGCGCTGCATGAGCGCGTCATACCGCTCCGGATTCGCTTCCTTCAGATGATCCAACCGGGCTTCCAGGCGCTCGTTGCGCTCCTGCATGAGCTGGCGGAACTGTTCCGGATTGCGTGCCTTGAGATGTGCGAGGCGGCGCTCGCGGGCCGCCTGGAGCTTCTCCTTGGCGCGCTCAAACGCCTTAGGATTGGTTTCCTTGAGATGCGCCAGGCGCTCCTTGAGCTGAGCCTTGCGCTCCGTGACCGCTTGCTGGAACGCTTCCGGGTTCTCTTCCTTTAATTGGCGCAGCCGCTGCGCTTCCTCGCTCAGGCCCGGTCGGTCCTCACGGCGATCTTGCCGGTCTTCGCGGCGATCGACACGATCCTCGACGCGCTCCGGCTGCGCAAATGCGGTCGTAGTTGCGCCGATCAGCAGCACCGCAAACCCCCAGACCACCATCCGCACGCATCTCATGTGGCACCCCCTGTGTCTTACTAGGTTAGACGTCCGGCGGGGGAAAAGGTTTACCGCGCGAAACAGTGTCAGCTGTTAGGCGGGGCGGCGGCGCGCCCACGCCGCGCTGCCCAGGATACAGAGGAAGGCGACCTCGGCGACGAGATAGAGAATCAGCAGGAGCGGCAGCGGGCGGGCGTGGCCGCCGGCATAGCTGTGGAGCCCAACGAGGTAGAAGCTGACGCCGTAGTACGTCATCAGCAGCAAGAAGAAGCCGGCGATCGTGGCCAGCGCCACCCGGATGCCGTGCAGCCATCCGGCGAACCGGCCGTGGAGCACCGCCAAGAACCAGAGCAGGGTGATGAGCGCCCACGTTTCCTTCGGATCCCATCCCCAGTACCGCCCCCACGACGCGTTGGCCCAGACGGCGCCGAGCATGATGCCGCCGGCCAGCAGCACCACCCCGACCTGCAGCGCTCGATAGAGGTAGACGTCCAGCGCGTTCAGCAGGCTCCGCCGCCCCGCCTTCCTCAAAAAGAACCAGCCGTAGACGTGCGCCAGGATCGTGGCCAGCGCCAGGGCGCCGTAGCTCGCCACGATGGTGAGCACGTGGACGGTGAGCCACAGGTTGCTGCGCAGGACCGCGACCACCGGCGAGATGCTCGAATCCAGGGGGACGACGTCGGCCAGCGCCAGCGCGATGCCGGCCAGCGCGGAACCGGCCATCGCCAGCACGCCGCTGCGATAGATGCGCTCGAGCACGATCGCCACGACGATTCCGACGAACGGCAGCCAGAGCAAGGTTTCGTAGAAGTTGGACACCGGCGGGCGGCCGCCCACGATCACGCGGATCGCGATGCCGGCCACATGCCAGCCAGCGCCCAGCAGGCATGCGGCGAACCCGAGTTGGCGCAGGCGGCGGCGCTTGGGCGATAAGCCGGCGCCGAGCAGCAGGACCGCCAGCGCATAGAGCGCGCGGGCGACGGCAAAGGGCGCGATGCGGTGGTAGGCCACTTCGAGCTGCAGCCGCCAGTCGGGCGGCCAAGCCGCGGGATTGGCCGCGCGCGCCTGCCGGCGCACCTCGCGTGCCGCCGCCGCGAAAGCTGCCGAGTCGCCGCGGCCGGCGGCCGCAACCAGCGCTTTCCATGCCGGCGCGATCGGGCTTTTCAGCACCGGCTGCCAAGCCGGCCCGCCGCCTGGCGCCGGCGGCACAAGGGTGAACTCCTGCCGCATCGTCATGGTGAAGGCGACGAACCGATCGTAGAGGTCCATCGATTCCTGATCCAGCATGGTCAGCTTCTCATCGCGCTGCTGCTTGGCGACGATGGCCGGCAGCTGGCGCATGAGCCGCTTGGTGGACACCAAGTCGTCGTAGGACACGCTGCGCGCGCGGGGATCCATGCCGAGCTCCTGCCGCAGCGGCCGGAACGGCACGGACAGCAGCGGGGCGTCCGTCCACGCGGAGGGGTCCGCGGCGATCGCGAGCACCGTCGCCACGGGATCCTGGCCGTCCACGCGCGATGCCCCGGTGATCAGCCGGATGGTTTCGCGCGCAAAGCTGTCGAACGGCTTGGTGCGGCCGTTGTGCAGGACCGGCAGCGTGCGCAGCGCATCCAGCGCCTGGCCGGCCAGCGGCGCGCGCGGGGCGGCGGCCGCGGCGACGGCGGAGAGCAGGGCAGCGCCCAGCAGGCTCCCCAGCAGCCGGGCGGGCCTCATCGGCGGGCCCTTCGGGTCCGACGGGGCGCGCGCGGGCGGCCCACGAACATCCCGATCACCCCGCCGATGACGATGAGAAAGCCGGCGTACACCACGGGCGTGCCTGGATCGCTGCGCACCGAGAGCACGGTCGTCTCCGTCTCGCCGGGGATATAGCTCGATTGGTAAAAACTATAGCCGCGATACCGCAGCGGCTTATTCATTTTGATCGTGCGCATCAGGATGAGGCCGCGCGACGGGTCGCTCATCTGCACGTCGCTTTCGAACGCGGCCGCCATCTGCGTGCCGGGATAGTCGATCTTGCGGAAGTCCAGCAGCTTGATCGTCACGGGCAGCTCGAACTCGGCCGGCCGGTAGTCAACGGTGAGCCGGTGGCCGCCGAGGGTGAGGTCAGCCGTTCCGCGCAGCCCCAGCCATGTCTCGGCGGCGTCCTCGCCGTCGCGCAGCACCAGATGCAGCGCTTCGGCGCGCACCTCGTCCCCGCGCGGCACGAACTCCTGGCGCAGCCGCGCGCGGGCGTGCGCGGCGGTGAGCGTAAACTGCACGCCGCTCCAGCGATGCTCGTACGCGCGGCCGGCCTGGATCGGCGCGAGCACCTCGCGTTCGCCTGCGTCGCCGGTCAGCACCGCGGAGAGCTGTTCGGCGCGCCCCGCGTCTGGCGGGGTGCGGATGATGACCACCGCCTGCGGCGGCAAGGCGCCGGCTGCGGCATGGGTGTACCGGACCCGGGCCGCGATCGCGTGGTGCTGGCCGTGCAGCTCGGCGAAATCCGGATGCAGCGCGAAGACCAGATACGGATCCGCGCCTTCCGGCCCCTGCAAGAGCACGGCCACCGCCGGATTATTCGGCTCGTCGCCGCGGCTGGCCGGCCCCTCTTCGGTCAGCGCAAAATCCGGGAAGTAGTCTTTGACGGTCACCGTGTAGGGGGTCCCACCGATGCGCACGGGCTGTCCCAGCGTCTCCGGCACCGGCACCTCGTGGACGTCAGGGCTGCCCGGCACCTGAATCGCCAGCGTGCCGCGGGAGGCCCCGGATGGCGCCGGCGCCAGCAGCTGGGCGCGCTGTGCGGCAGTCGCCGGTTCCAGGAACAGCACGTGCAGATCGCCCCAGCGCACGCCGAACCGCTCCGGGTCGCGCGCAAGCAGCCAGATCGCGTCCTGCTGCTCGTCGTGGCGCAGGGTCAGCTCCACCGCCGGCGACTCCTCGGCGCCGTCGCCGGTCACCCGCTCGCTGACTTCAGCATTGGGAAAATAGCGGTCCACCAGCAGCTGCACCGTCCGGCCGCTCTCCAGGGGCACCGCGAATCGCCGGTTGGGCTCATGGATCCAGGCGGTCGTTTCAAAATTGGTCGGCAGCACATGCGGGGTGCCGGGATTGGCCTGGCGAAGCACGAGGATATTGCTGGACAGCTGGAGCCGCCGCTCGGCCTGCCCCTCCGGGATGATGAGCTGGCCGTCGATGCCGAACCGGCCGCCGAGAATGCCGCCCGCCAAAATCAAGATGATGCCCAGATGGGCCAGCAGAAACGGCAGGTGGGTGCGCTGCCACGGCCGGCGGCTCAGCGCCGCCAAGGTCAGGTTCACCGCGAGGAACCCGAGGAGCCCCTGGAACCACCAGGCGTGATAGATGAAGCGCTGGACCGCGGCCGTGCCGAAGCGCGCTTCATAGATCGTGCCCCACGCCAGCACCGCGGCGATGGCGATGAGCAGCGGCACC
>JAHFGU010000020.1 GCA_023247285.1 Candidatus Omnitrophota bacterium | reverse complement strand
CGTGGCTCACCCAGGTGGCGATGAGCTGGCTCGTCTACCGCCTGACCCACGCGCCGGCCACCCTCGGGCTGGTCGTGTTCCTGGGCCGGCTGCCCACGTTCCTGCTCGCCCCGCTGGCCGGCGTCGTGGCCGATCACGCGGACCGCCGCCGCATCCTGCTCTGGACGCAGGCGCTGGCCATGGTCGAATCGCTGCTCCTGGCGTGGCTGGCGCTGAGCGGCCGCATCGCCGTCTGGCACATCGTGGCCCTGAGCATCGGCCAAGGCCTGGTGGATGGCTTCGATCTCCCGACGCGCCAGGCGTTCGTGATTGAAATCGTCGATCACCGGGACGCGCTGGGCAACGCGATTGCGCTGAACTCGTTCATGTTCAACGCGGCGCGGTTCCTGGGCCCGTGCCTGGCCGGGGTCCTCATCGCGGCCGTCGGGGAAGGCGGTTGCTTCCTGCTCGATGGGATCAGCTACCTCGCGGTGCTCGCGTCGCTGGCCGCCATGCGGATGCCGCCGCGCGCGCCGCACGCCGTCCGGCCCCGGCTGCTGACTCAGCTCGCGCAAGGCGTGACGTACGCCTGGCGCAACCGCCCCATCGCCTGGCTGCTGGGGCTGCTGGCATGGATGAGCCTGACCGGCATGTCGTATGCCGTGCTGATGCCGGTGGTGGCGAAGGAGGTGTTGCGCGGCAGCCCGCAGACCTACGGGCTCCTAATGGCCGCCTCCGGCCTTGGCGCGCTTGGCGGGGCCGGCTATCTCGCGATGCGTCATGGCAGGGAGGGATTCGGCCGGCTGATTCCGAAGGCGGCCGCGCTCGCCGGGGCCAGCTTGTTGCTGTTCGCCGGCTCGCGGTCGCTGGGGTGGGCCAGCGCGCTGCTGGCCAGCGCCGGGTTCTGGTTCATGGTGCACGCGGCCGCCACAAACACGGTCTTGCAAACCATCGTCGAGGATGACAAGCGCGGCCGCGTGATGAGCCTGTTCGTCACGGTGTTCATGGGCGCGATGCCGGTCGGCAGCTTGCTCGCCGGCCACCTGGCCGAGGCGATCGGCGCGCCGGCAACCATCGCGCTGGCCGGCGCGTGCTGCCTGCTCGGCGGCGCGGTCATGGCGCGGGCGATGCCGCGGCTTCAACTGCCAACCGCCGCGCCCTTGCGCTCCGCATAGAAGACCCAGCGCCGCTTCTTCACGTAGACCAGGACGCCGTACCCCGCCAACACCGCCAGCTCCCACGCGAGCGCGCGTGCCAGGCGCGGCGCGGTGGCGGCCCACCCGTTGAAGCACACGGCCCGCCACACCGGCAGCAGGATCAAGCCGGTGAGCAGCCCGGTGATTGTGCTGAGGTCCTTCCGGATCGCCTTCCGCCAGTCATACGGCTTGCCGGCCAGGACCGCGGCGGCGCGGCGCAGCGACGGCACCCACCGCGGCACGCCAGCGCAGTAGCGCTCGTAGTCCGCGCCGAAGCGCGTGCGCAGGTACGCCTCTTCCGCAGCCACGATCGCCTGATAGACGAACAGGAAAAACGGCAGCACGACGACGTAGAGGAGCGGGGCGCCGGCAACCATCGTGATGCCGACGGCGATGAGGCTGTTGCCCAGGTACATCGGATTCCGGATCAGAGCGTACACGTCCCCCTGCACCAGATGGCTGGCATAGACGCGGCCTTCGCGACCGCCGCGCTCGATGTATTCGTAGCCGATCGTCAGCAGCCGCGCTACCTGCCCGGCGAGCGCCACGACAACCCCGAGCTGCGTGACGAGGCGGTCCGCGGTCGGGCCGCTGAAGAGCACGCGCGGCCTGGCGACGAGGGCCACCAACACGAACAGCACGGGAAACAGGGCGTTCCGGTGCCGGAAGAACAGGTTGCCCACGCGGACATTCCACTGGCGGAAGGCCGCGCCGCTCATGCTTGCACGCTCGCCGCGGGCTCTTTCAGCGCGAGGATCCCGCAGAAGTTGTACCACTTGAAGAACACCTCGCACTGCCGGAAGCCGCTGCTCAGGAGCAGCTCGATGTTTTCCTCGATGCGGTACGGCACCAGGATGTTCTCGAGCGCTTCCCGCTTCTGCGAGATCTCCATCTTGCTGTAGCCCTGCCGCTCCTTAAACGCGTAGTAGTATTTGATGAACAGGCGGTTCACGGTGGAGTCCTTGGGCAGCACCTTCTCCACGAGGATGAGGCAGCCGCGGTCGTTGACGCCCTCGGCGATCGTCTTCATGAGCTGATGGCGGTAGAGCGGCCGGACAAACTGCAGGGTGAGCGTCATGATGACCATGGAGGCGTTGGTGAGCTGCACCCCCCGGTTGAGGTCCGCGCAGACCAGTTCATAGGGGCGCGCCACCCGGCGCTGCTGCAGCTTCTCCCGCGCCTGGTTGAGCATGTCCTGCGAGGAGTCGACACCGACGAACCGCACGCCGGGGTGGACGACCGGGTCCAGGCTCAGGAAGGTGTTGCCCGTCGAGCAGCCCAGATCGTAGAGGTTCGTGCCAGGCACCCCGAAGTCGGCGGCGATCTCGGCGATCATCCGCTGGATCTCGAGGTAGAACGGCACCGAGCGCACCAGCATGTCGTCGAAGACGACCGCGGTGTCCCGGCCAAATTGGAAATCGTTGACCAGGGGGCGCTTCTTCCGGAAGAGCCGGTCTTTTCCCATCGCGCGCGCTTCATTGTAGGCCCGACTTGACAGCGGCGCAACGAGAAACCGCGGCTCGATCCCCGTCGGGCGCGGCTAGAGGGGCTGGCGTAGGCGGTTCAAATGCGCGGCGGCTTCGAGGGCGAACTTCGCGCCGTGGAGCGCCTGGTAGCGCTGGAAGTGTTCGATCGCCTTCGCGCGATCGCCGGCGCCCTCGTAGCACAAGGCCAGATGGTACTGCGCCCAGCGGTTTGCCGGATGCTGCGTCACCTCCTCTTCCAGCACCGTCTGCGCCTCGGCAAACCGGCGTTCCCGGATCAGCAGCCGGCCGAGAAACAGCGGCAGGCGTTCCGCGTAGCGCGCCACCGGGCGCTGCTCCCACAAAGCGTGGTAGGCGCGCTCAGCCTCCTCCAGCCGGCCGTACAGATGATAATGGCGGGCCCGGCGCCAGAGCCGCTGCTGCGGATCTTGAATCGCCGCAAGCCGGCGCAGGTACTGGTCCTGGTACCAGCAGGCGAACCCCCGGCCGAGCAGGCGCGCATAGGCGTCGGCGATCCAATCCAGGAGATTCTTGTCCTGCAGGAAATCATCCGACCGCTGGGGCGGCTGCGGAAGCGGATAGGTGCGCTGGGCCACATCGATGATATTGGGCACCGCGTCGCTGGTTGTGGCGCGCAATCGGACTATTTGCAGCAGGCGGCCCACGAAGTCAGGGGTGACCTCCTCGAGGCTGGGCCACTCCCCGCTCTCGGTCTCGTAGATGAGATTGAAGAATGGGTCCACGATGCGCCATTTGCCCCGCACGTACACTTCGGCCAGCGTATGCGGCGAGCTTCCCTGCGCGTCCTTCAGAAACGCGTAGCGGACATGCATGCCCCTGGTCGCCAGGAGCCGGCTAAACACTTTGGCCGCGTAATCGCACCAGCCGATGCCTTCCACGAGATAATCGAACGGCTTGCCGTCATAGGGAACTGGGTTGTCAACGAGCCACAGGTGGCGTTTCGCGTAGTCATTGGCGGCCTGGATGAGCTGCTCGGGCGTGCCGGTGGCCGGCAGCACGCGGCGGGCGATGAAGGCGAAGGAAAATTCATCATAGGCGTGCTGCGCCATGGTGTCCGGTAGCCAGAGGGCCAGCACCGGCGCCAGCAGGACGGCAGCCAGCCCGGCAACCGCCAGCCCTGCGGCCACGCGGCGCCACGCGCGCGCGGGCCGCCCGCGCAGAACCTGTGGTCGTGCCGCGCCGGCGCTCATGGTACAATCGTCGTCATGCTTTGGCCTGCATGGCTCGGCATCGCCAGCCCGCTCAAGCTGTCGCTGTGGGTCGTCAACCGGTGCGCCACGTGGACCGGCGCCTTTCGCATCTGGAAGCGGCGCGCCAAAGTGCGCCGGTGGTGGGTTTGGCTCGTCGCGTTGAACGCGGTCTCGCTGGCCGCGCTGGTCCTGCTCTTCGTCGTCCTGCACCGTTTCTCCGTCGAGTAGCTCACCCCGCGCCCCCTGCCGCGCTGGCGGCGGGCGGGGCGCCCAACAGGCGCCCGATTTCCTTGAAGAGCTCCTCGGTCGTGTACGGTTTCGTGACGTACGCATCCGCCCCGCACGCGAGTGCGGTGTCGCGGTCTTTGCGCCCGATTTTGCCGCTGAACATGATGATCGGGATCTGGCGGTAGCGCGTGTCCTGCTTCAAGAGCGTGCAGACCTCATACCCGTTCAGCCGCGGCAGCAGCAGATCGAGGATGATGAGATCCGGCGGCTGCTGCTGCGCCAGCTCCAGCCCGGCCCGGCCATCCGCCGCGGAGACCACCGCATACCCGCGCGAGGTCAGCCGGGAGGTCACCAGCGAGAGATAATCCGGGTCGTCGTCCACCACGAGGATGGTGGGTCGGCGGGTCATGGCGGCATCCCTTTCATGGTGAAATAAAATGTCGCGCCCTTGCCCGGCGCTGATTCCACCCCGATGTAGCCCTTGTGCAGGGTGATGATGCGCTTGGCGATGGCCAACCCCAGGCCGGTCCCGCCCGGCTTGCGGCGGCCGGCGGGCGCGGCGATCCGGCTGAAGGGCTGGAACAATTTCGCCTGGCCCTCGAGCGAAATCCCCTCCCCCTCATCCGTGACCGCTAGACGGATCCAGTCCGCGTCCCGTTTCGTGGACACCGTGATGGTGCCCTGCTCGGCGAACTTCACCGCGTTGTTGAGGAAGTTCGTGAGCACCTGGATGATCTTGTCTCGGTCGCACGACACCTTCGGCAGGCCCGGCGCCAAGCGCGTGACGATGCGCAGGCCTTTCTTCTCCGCCACCGGCTCGAACTCGTGCGCCACGTCGGCCGCCAAGGCGTTGAGATCTTCTTCGCTGAGCGCGACCTCCATCCGGCCGGCCTCCAGCTTCTGGTAATCGAGCACATCGGTGATGAGGCGCCGCAGGCGATCGACGTTGCGCTTCGCGGTGTCGAGATACTCCCGCTGTTCCGGGTTCAGCGCGCCGGCCGAGCCGTCCAGCACGAGATCCAATCCCTCCTGGATGATGCCCAGCGGCGTGCGCAGCTCGTGCGAAACCATCGAAATGAACTCGGCCCTCAGGCGCATCGCCTCCTCAAGCCGCAGCTGCGCCTGCTTGCGCTCGGCGATGTCGCGCGCGATCGCCGAGGTCCCGATCAGCCAGCCGGTGGCGTCCCGGATCGGCGAGAGGGTCAGGGAGACGTCCACCGGCGAGCCGTCTTTGCGCAGGCGCACCGTCTCCACATCCTCCACCGGCTCGCCCCGCTTGAGGCGCTGGAGCAGCTTGGCGTGTTCCTCGGACCGGTCGCGCGGCACCAGGCGCGTCGCCGATAGCCCGAGGATCTCTTCAGCCGCGTACCCGTAGAGCCGCTCCGCTCCGCGGTTCCAGCTCGTGATCCGGCCGCCGAGGGTCTCGCCGATAATCGCATCCGCGGAGGAATCCACGATCGCCGCCAGCCGCTGCCGCGCCTCCTCCCCCTGCTTGCGCAGCAAGTACTGGCCGAGCTGGCCGCTGATGGCCGCCACCGTGGCCAGCAAGTCGTCGTCAGGCTTCGGCTGTTGCTCGTGAAGGAACGCGAGAACGCCGACCACCTCGCGGCCCAGCGACACCGGCACGCCGAGCGCGGCATGATACGCGGCGGGCAGCGGGCGCGGCGCATCCTCGGCTTCCTTCGTGAGATCCTGGATCCAAACCGGCTCGCCGGCTGACACAACGCGGCCCGGGAATCCCGCGTCCAGCGGGCAGGTCGCCTGACGCGCGGCCGCGGCCGCCTCCGCCAGCCCGTCGCGGTGCCAGACCTCGGCGCAGCGCAGCAGGTTCGCGCCGCGGTCCACCACCCAAAACTCGCCCCAAGGCCAGTCGAGCGCGGTGCACGCCGCCTGCAAGACCTGCGGGATGGCGTCCTCGGCCGCCTCCGCCAGCACGCGGCTGACACTATACTGCGCCGCCAAGCGCCACTCGAGGCGCTTGCGCTCCGCAATCTCCGCGGTGAGCGAATCGATCATGCGGTTGAACGCATTGGCCAGCAGGCCGACCTCGTGGACGCGGGAGGGTGCTGCCCGCGTGTCCAGCTTGCCGGCCGCGATCAGCCGGGCCGTGTACGTCAGGCGCTCGATGGGCTTGGTCAGTTCGGCGCCGATGCCGGAGAGCAGCATGATGAGCACAGCCAAGGCGCCCAGCACGAGCACGCTGAAGACGCGGCCGAGCTTCCGCACCGGCGCAAACACGAGCGCAGACGGCCGCTCGATCAGCAGGCCCCAGCCGTGCCCGGGATGATCCAAGTAGCCCAGCTGCGCCACCATCACGCCCAAGACCCGGCCGGCGCCTGGGCTTGTCGATGGATACAGATCTGCGGATGGCGCCCCGCTCAGCAGCGTCCGGCGGACCAGGGGCAGCGCGAGCACGTCCTCCTCCAGAATGCGGCTGCGCTCGCGCGTCGGCGCAGCGATCACCCGGCCCTGGCTGTTGACGAGCCGAACCCGGTCGTGCGCGTCAAGCCCGTCGAGCAGCTCCAGCACCAGCGGCCAGGCGAGCTGCCCGAGGACCGCACCCCCGGCCGCATACCGATCCGCCGGCGCCCCGGCCTGCACGGCGGAGGCGACCACCATGGTCGGGCGGCCGGTTTCCGCCGAGCGCACGACGTCCGAGACGTGCCGACTCTGGACCAGCGCCTGCGTGAGCGCCTCGCGATCCTGCGCCGTGAGCGTGAGCGCCGAGGGGCCAGCGCGGGTGGAGGCCAGCACGCGGCCGTGCGCGTCAACCACCTTGAGCAGATCCCACCGGACCGACGAGCGCGCCATCGCGTCCAGCACCGCCTGCGCCCGCTGCGCCGGGGCAGGCCCCGGCGGAACGGCTGCGGGATCGGCCGGCGGCTCGGCCGCCGCCAGCGCCTCGGCCAACTCATCCGTCTGGCTGAGCGCCTCGAACTCTTTCAGGCTCTGATACAGCAGCCGGTCGATCGCATCCATGGTGTGCCGCGCCACCTGCATTTGGAATTCCTGGATCGCGTCCTTGAGAAACGCGCGGGAGAGCAGGAACCCGGCCCACCCGACGGCCGGCATGACGGCGGTGACGCCGACGGTAGTCCATAGGGCGAGCGCGCGGGAAAACTTCATGGGGGAACGGCTACAAGCGGAGGGTGCGGATAAACTGGGCGTCCAGGAATTCGGTGGAGTCGATCTCCTGATCGGCCAGGCCCTGCTGCATCAGGAACGCATTGATTTGCCGGGCGGCGCCGTGCAGCGACTCAAACCCGGTCGCGTACGCGAAGGCGGTCAGATTGTCTCGCAGGCCCAGCAGCGTGAACCGCTGGCAGGAGGCCTCCAGCGCCCCGGGCTTTTTCTGATACGCCTCGGCCAGCATGGCAAAGGCCTCTTCCGGCCGCTCGCGGAGAAACGTGGCAGCCCGGCGCCAGACGTTCATGAAGGCCTGCACATCCGCGGGCCGCCGCTCGATGAGCTCGCGCTTGACCGCGTAGCCCTGGGCGATCACGCCGGGCAGCTGTGACGTGTCGAAGAGCCGCCGGCCGGCGGCGCGGCGCAGCGCGTCGGAGAGCAGCGGCTCGGACGCGGCGAGCGCTTCCACGTCGCCGTAGGCGAAGGCATCCACCAGCGCCTGGCCCTGGAGGTCGACCACGGTGACATCCTGCAGCCGCAACCCGCGCCGCTGCAGCGCCACGCTGAGCAGGAATTCCGCCTGCGAGCCGCGCGCGACGCCGATCCGCTTGCCGCGCAGGCTCTGGATGCTGTCGATGTCTTCCCGCGAGACCAGCCCGTCGGCTCCAAAGGACTGGGCGCAGAGCACCACGAGGACCAGGTCCGCGTCTTGGGCTCTGGCGCGGATCAGTTCGAACAAGGAGCCGGGCTCGGCATCCACCGCGCCAGAGGCGAGCCGCGCGAACGGCGCGTCTTCCGGACGCGGCTCCGCCAATTCAACTGTGAGGCCCGCCTCCTGGAACCAGCCTTGCCGTTCGGCCAGATCGACCCAGAACTGGCCAGGCTGAGCGGTATGGCTGACCCGGAGCGGAAGGCCGGAGGTGCGCAGGACGGTAGTTGGGGGATGCAGCTGGCGCCACGTAAACCAAGAGAGGAGGCCGGCGACAACCAGCAGCACGCCGGCGACCACGGACCAGCGCATACGGCCATTCTACACCCACAGCGCGGAAGTCTTCATCTGAAATTCACGCGGGAATTCGGGGATGGAATTCGGTGGCTGTCCCCGAATTCTACGTCGAGATCACCGGGCCTTCGCCGGTGAGCCGAACCCAGCGGCCTTCCATGTAGACTTCCTTGACGCGGCCGTAGCGGCGGCCCCGTCGAGGCCGCGAACCCGCCGGGGATTCGCTCTTGCGCGGGGGAGGCTTGGCTCCAGCGGGCGATGCGGCGGAAGGAACCGGCGCGGAAGGACGAGCCACCGGCGCCGGGGCGGCTGGCGTAGGCGCCTGCTGTACAGCCGTTGATGCGCGCCGCCGACCTTTTCCTCCTCGTCGACGCCGCCGACCTGGTCGCCGGCCCTGGCCTCCTGGAGGCGCGCTCGCCGGAGGAGCTACGCCCGTCGTCGCGGCAGGCGCCGCAGGGCCGGCCTCTCGAAACTCGACCCCATGGCGCCGCGCAATGTCTTGCGCGCCGGCTGCGCCAGTCTGCGCGAGCTCCCGCACGTACGCTTCAAACCCCGGCGGCGCCGACACCCACACGCACTGGAAGACCCCGGTGCCGGTGTTGCGGAGGTCGTGCCAGACGCCGCGCGGCACGGTGACCGCCATGCCTGGGAGCACCGTCTTGCTCTGCCCGGCGACCGTCGCCCGACCCTGGCCTTTTTGCACGACCAGCACGAGCTCCCGTTCAAGCTGCCTGAGCGCCGGCACACTGCCGCCGGGCGACAGGGTCAGCGTGCCCATGGCGAACGCCGTGCCGTCGCGCTGCGGATCCACGGTGATGGCGAACTGAGCCGACGACGGCGGCCCCAGCTTGACGGTCTCGCCTTCCCCCGGCTGCAGGATCCGCGGCGCGCGCATTCACACCCTCAGCTCTTGGCGCAGCAGCCGTCCTTCTGGCACGGACACGCCTTGACCAGCGAGAGCAGCTTCAGCGCGCCGGCCAATCCGATCAGGCCATACACCACGCGCGCCCCGGTCGTCATGTCGCCCAACACTTTGGCGACGAGATCCACGTGAAACAGCCCGACCAGGCCCCAGTTGAGCGCGCCGATCCCGACCAACAGGCCCACGATCTTGCAGACGACACACCCTGCGCCGCTGCCTGTCATCCCCCACCTCCTGCGGTGGACGTCCCGCTCTGCGCCGGCCTGTGCCCCCGGTCCCCGGGGTGGTGTCGCCGGCCCCCGCGCCTCCGCCGCCGTCCTGCCGCATGGCCGTGTGGCTGGTGGCCGTGCGGCTGGAGGTGGGGCGTCACGCGCCGGGGATCGGCTCCGGCATGATAGTCGAATTGCGGCAAGGTCACGCGAGGCAAGGTGCGGTTGAGCGTGCGCTCGATGTCGCGGATCTGCGGCTCTTCCTCCTGATCGAGGAGCGTGAAGGCATCGCCCGTCGCCTCGGCGCGCGCGGTGCGGCCGATGCGGTGGATATAATCCTCCGGGGTGTTCGGCACGTCGTAGTTGATGACGTGGCTGATCTCATCGATGTCCAGGCCGCGCGCCGCGATGTCCGTCGCTACGAGCACCTGGCTGCGCCCGTGCCGGAAGCGCTCGAGCGCGCGCAGCCGCTGGCTCTGGCTGAGATCGCCGTGCAGCACCGAGACCCGCACGCCCTGCCGCTCCAAGTGGTGGGCGAGCTTGCTCGAGGCGATCTTCGTGCGCGTGAACACGAGCACCGAGCTCAGCTCCGGATTGCCCAGCAGCTTCAGCAGCAGCGCCGTCTTCAGCCGCCGCGGGACCGGATAGACCGCGTGCCGGATGCCGACCGCCGGGGTCGCCCGCGTCCCGATCTGGATCGTCACCGGGTCATGGAGAATCTCCCGAGCCAACTGGAGGATCGGATCCGGCATCGTCGCGGAGAACAAGAGGTTTTGCCGGCGCGCCGGCAGCAGCCGGATGATCCGGCGGATGTCAGGCAAGAACCCCATGTCGAGCATGCGGTCGGCCTCATCCAGCACCAGGACCTGCAGGTCGCCGAAATCGATGCGGCCTTCATAGACGTGGTCCAGCAGCCGGCCCGGGGTGGCGGAGATGATGTCGAGCCCGCGCGCCAGCGCCTGGATCTGGGGGTCCATCGGCACCCCGCCGAAGATCGCCGCACCCTTGAGCGGCACGTAGCGCGAGAGCGCCCGGAGATGCTCCATGGATTGGAGGGCCAGCTCGCGCGTGGGCGCGACCGCCAGCGCCCGCACCCGGCCGCGCCCTGGGCCGTGCAGGAGCCGGTGGAGGATCGGCAGGACGAACGCGGCGGTCTTGCCGGTGCCGGTCTGCGCGCAGCCGATGACATCGCGCCCTGCCAGGATCGCCGGGATCGCCTGGGCCTGGATGGGCGTGGGGCGGATGAACCCCAGGTCCTTGATGCCTCTCAAGAGATCAGGGTGCAGCTGGAGCGATTCGAAGGCCGGGCCGGGCTCCGCAGGTTCGGGGCGCAGGCCGCCGTTCGGCGAAGGAACCGCAGGCCCGTGTGGGTGAGGGCTGGTCATCGATCCCGTATTATAGCACGACGGTTAGAGCACCTAACAGAATGCCCACATGGCCGCGCTGGGCCGAGCCGCAAGCCACGCCAGGCGCGAGGAGGCAGCCGTACTGATGGCACGAAGTACGGCAACGACGAGCAACGCCGTCCTTCGGCTGACGCTCAGGACGGCGTCCCGAGCGGAGTCGAGGGACGCCGCGCGGCGACGCGGATCGGCCCAGCCCATGATCGGCGCCGCTGGTTGCGGCGGCAAGCCGCCAGCTGCATCGTCACGCCTCCTCGGCGTATCGCTGCCTGCTGATACGCCGTCGTCGGCGTTCCTCGCCGTTGGCGGCCTGGCGCTCGCAACGCGACCATGTCGGCATTCTGTTAGGTGCTCTTAGGACGCCGACGGATTGCGGCCCGGCCGGGCGCGACGCGAGGCGCGCCATTCATAGAGGAGCGGCAGGAAGGAGAGCGCGATGACGATCGCGATGACCCAATGCACATGCCGCTCCAGGTTGGGGATCGAGCGGCCGAGGAAAAACCCGCCGAGCGTCATGCTCGCCACCCAGCCGGCGCCGCCGAGGATATTGTAGAGCAGGAAGGTCCGGTAGCGCATACGGCCCACGCCGGCGACCGTCGGCGCGAACGTGCGCACGATGGGCACGAACCGGGCCAGCACGATCGTCTTCACGCCGTATTTCTCGTAGAAGCGCTGCGTGCGCCGCAGATGGTCTTTGTGGAAGAAGCGCGAATGCTCGCGGCTGAAGATCCGCGGGCCGAGGTGATAGCCGAGCGCGTAGCCGGCGCTATCCCCGGCGATGGCGGCCGCGCTCAACAGCGGCAGCAAAACGCCGATGTGCAGCCCGCGCTGGGTCGCGGCCACCAGCCCCGCGGTCACCAGCAGCGAATCCCCAGGCAGGAAGAAGCCGGCGAGCAGCCCGGTTTCCGCGAACACGATCGCCGTCAAGACGGTATACCCGCCCCACCGGATGAGCTCGTCGAATTGATAGAGGTAGGAGAAGAACTCGGCCATGGACGTGATATTATGGCAGAAATGGAAACGAGCGGCACGAAATTCCCAGCAAAAAGTGCCAGGCACTTCGCTATGGAAGGTGGCACAGCCGATTCCGCCCGACGGGTGACGCGGAGCGGGGACCCCACGCCCGCCCGGTCGGATCGCCAGCGCGCTCCGACACTTCCTCGCCGCCAGCAGCTCGGTCGCAGGCTGCGGGGGATGGGGGGACTACCGAGGCGTGTTCCAGGAACCGCCCGCGCCGAGGACGGACGTGGGGTGCGGAGCGGCAGGACCCGTCGGGCGGTGTTGGTTTTTAAGGGGACAGGAGCAGCTGGAAGAGCTGGTCCCCATCGGAGAGCCAGACGCGATCCGGCTGGATCTGCAGCAGCCGGTACCCCTCGATTTCCTGCCCGGGCCGCAGCACTTCGCCGTTGACGATCGCCAGCGGGGATGTCTGATCCCAGATGATGCCGGTCAGCGTCAGGCCGGCGACGCCGACCACGGCGGGCCCGCGGGTGAAGGGATCCCTGGACCATGTCCACCGCGCCGCCTGCTCGCGCTGCCGCTGGCGCAGCGCCGGGGCGGCATCAGCCGCTCCGGCCGCCGGCAGCGCAGCAGCTGTCGGCGCCTCGGTCGCCGGCTGCGCGGCGGGCGGCGCAGCTGGTGGCGCCGCGATCAGGGGCGTGGTAGCGGCCGGGGGAGGCTTCGGCGGCGGCCCTGGAGCATGGCCGCGGGGCTTCATGAGCCGGACGGCGAGAGCCAACACGACCGCACCGCCTAGCAGCGCCAGGTACCCCGCGCGCGGAGCTCCGCTCATCCGGCCGGACCCTGCTCTGCCACGAACACGGCCAGCTCAACGATGGCGCGCAGGTCATGGCTCTCGGCTGCGGGTTTCTGCATCGTCAGCTGCCGCACCGCAGCCACGTAGGGGGCGTCCGGCAGCCCGCCCAAGAACGCGCCGATCGCTTGATATCGCCCGGTCAGGCGCAGCGTCAAGGGGACCTCGCGCAGCGTCAAATCCGACCCCACCCTCACCGCGCGCGCGTCGCGCAGCTCCATGCGCGGCTGGATCATGGACAGATCCAGCCGGTGCGTCTTCGCCTGCGCGCTGATCTGCTCAAGGATGTGCGCCATGGAACCGCCCGATTCGACGCGGTGGAGCATCTGCTGATAACGGTCTTGCAGTTCCCGTGCGCGGCGGGCTTCGGCCGGCGCCTCTGTTGCCGATGCCTCGCCCCGCGCGATGCGCTCCCGAACCGCTGCGAGCGCTACGCGGCGACCGGCGAGCAGCCGGACGGCTGGCAGGTACAGCAGCCACAGCACAACACCGGCGGCCGCGAGGCTGCCGGCCACGCCCAGCCCTGCGCGCTCCGCCGGCGTGCGCCGGCTCCACCAGGTCGAGTCCATCAGAGCCCGTCCCTACTCCAGCCAGCCAGCCAGCTCAAAGCTGGTGGCCTGGCCTTCCGCGGCGCGAATGGTCGAGCTGGCCAGCTCGACTCCCTCAAAAAAGATCGAGCGATTGAGCGCTTCCACCAACTGTGCCAGAATCCGCTCCGGCCGCCCGGCGAACGTGACGCGGCCTTTGAGCTGCGCGCGCAGCCTGCCGCGCGAGACATCCTGGGAACAGGCCAGCTCGTCTAACTCGACGGTGGCAGGCATGGCCTTGCCCAGCTCCTTCAGGACCCCATCCCAGACCGGCTCCTGATCCGTGAACTGCTGCAGACGCGCGATGGCCGCCTCCGCCGCTCCGGCGGCATCATGGGCCTGCTGCCAGGATCGGAACGTCGGCTCGACCACGACCCATCGCCGCTCCTCGGCCTGCACCTGCAGCTGGGTGAGACCGGCGACGGCCAGCATCCACAGCAGGCCCAGCCCGGCCGCGATGCCGGCGGCCGCAGCCGCCAGCCGCGGCCACTGGGGCGGCAGGCTCAGCTGCGGCAGGCGGACCCGGCGCGGCTGCGGTTTCGAGGTCATGAGCCGGAACGACTGCCCGTGCTCGATCGCCAGGCCGATGGCGACCGCAAGGCGCGGGCCGTTCTCAGCCACCTGCTCCGGCTCCAGCGCTTGGACGCGGTCCGGCATCCGCAGCAGCGGATTCCAGAGCTCGGCATTCATGCCCAACCCGTCGGCGAGGAACGCGCGCAGCTGCTTGAGATTCGCGCCGCCGCCGCAGAGCAGCAGCCGGCCAACGCCCGCCTCGTCGAGCTGCATGCGGTAAAAATCGAGCACCCGGCTGATTTCGGTGACGAGCTGCTCGAGGACCGGCCGCATAAGCGCGGAGAGATGGAAGAGCGGCACGCCGTCGTCGGTGGTGCCCTCCGCCGTGTCCTTGACCACGCCGTAGCGCCGCTTCAGCGCCTCGGCCTTCACGGAATCGATGGTCACCTCGCCCTGCTCGGCCGTCACGACGCCCACCAGCGCTTCAGTGACGGTGGCGCTGCCGATGGCCAGATCGCGGACCAGCCGGAGCCGGCCCTGATGCGCGATCGCGATGCGGGTGCTCACAGCGCCGATTTCGATGATCGCCACCGACCCGCTGCGCGCTTCCGGCATCAGGCCCTGCACGGAGCGCCACAGGGCCAGCGGCTCAGGGGTCAGGCTCATGACGCAGCCCCCGGCCTGCTCGACCAATTCCAGCGCCGCGCGCACGGCGGCCTGGGAGGCGACCGCCACCAGCACATCCAGCTTCTTGATGTCCTTGGCCCACACCTCGCCGAGCACCTGCACGTCAATGACCGCGTCCTGGACCGGGAATGTGAGCTGGTCTTTGACCTGCCACCGCGCCGCCTCCATCAGTTCGCGCCGGGTCATCAGCGGCAGCTGCAGGCGGCGCAGCGCGGCCTCCGGCCCGCTGAGCGAGACGTGCAGCCCGGCTGCGGCGAACTCCTTCAGCGCAGCCTGCAGCCAGCCGATCTGGTCCACCGGCGCTGCGGCCGCACCGCCGGCCGGCGGTGCGGCGGTATTCCACGGCAGATCTTGGATCAGGCTTTTCACCAGCCGGTATCCGCTCGAGGTCTGCTCCACCTCGACGAGCTTGATGCCGTGGCTGCCGAGGTCCAACCCCACCGAGCGCGCGGGCTGCCGGCCGCGCTGCAACCGCTCCACGCGCGCGGTCACGCGCTCGCGGACTTCGTCCACCCATGCGCGCCACGCTACCATCGCGTCGTCACGTCCCCCTGCCCCAGCGTGACGGTGTCCGCGGCGGTGTTGTAGCTCTCCAGCTCCTTGACCGAAGGCTTTTTGCTGCTGCTGGCGCTGATGTTGGCCCGGAAATAGCGGTGCGAGGTACCGGTGAAGGTCACGGTCCACGTCTTGCCGGAATGGCTGACCGAGTGCCCGCTGGGCGTGGACCATGTGGAGCCGTTATCCGAGTACTCCACCGACACGTTCGTGACGTTGTCCTTCTCCTCGACGATGATCTCGTCCAGGGTGGTCGCGCTGCCGAAGTCCAGCTTGAGCCAGCCGCTCCCGTCGGAGCCGGCCTTCCAGTGGGAGCCTGAGCTGCCGTCGATGGCATCGGCGGCCGGGTGCGACGAATCGGACGATGAGGCCGAGGCCGTGGCGCTCAGCGACAGGTTGGTCGAACTCACCGTAGCGCTGATGTTCTCCTCGACCACCTGCCGCTGGGCCACCGCGTTCGCCTGGCTGGGCACGTAGCCCTTGGAGGTGATCGAATACTCGTCGTCGTCGACCGCGACGACCGTCACGAGGTACTCGCCGGCGCCGAACGATTCGGTGTAGGTATTGCCTGGGTCGGCGGCCGCGTCCCACGTGCCGTCGCTGACCGCCTGCCGGGCCCGCTGCCAGCCGGCTTCCGCGATGAAGAAGGCCTGCTTGTCCTGGAGCTGGTTCCGGCCGCTCACCATGGCGTTCTGCGACTCCACCCCGATGGAGATGGCCAGGCCGCTGAGCACCAGCATGAGGAAGAACGTGGCGAACAACACCACGCCCGCCTGCCGGCGCCGAGGATTATTGGTTGTTGCGCAGGTAGGCTGCGCTGGCCAGCGAGATGGTTTCATTGTCCTTGGTCGCGCTCACCGTGATCTGAATGACGCGGATGTTGTCGCGGCTGCTGCCGGGGCTGACCGGTGTCGTCATGGCGGCCCCGTTGAGATCCACGTAATCGAAGTCGAGGCTGGTCAGATCCGGGATCAACGTCACCGTATCCCCGCTGTAGACGCGCTGGAGGTCGCCGCTCGACACCCGGTAGTTGATGTTGCCCTCGGTGTCGCCGTCGCCATCGAGGTCCCCGTCCATCTGGAACCGCTGGTCTTCCGCGTTGTCGACGTTGCTGGCCATGGCGGCCTCCCGCGTGAGGATCTCGAGCGCGTGGGCGAGCTGCTGGCGGATGGCCTCGCGCTCGTCCACGGCGTTGGCCGTCCGCAGGATGACGATGACCGACTCGTACACCGTGCCGAAGAAGACGGCCATCACGATGATGACCAGCATGAGCTCGATCACCGTGAAGCCGGCCGCCCGGGCCTGGCTAGCTGTTCGAGCGGTAGGTCTGGAGACTGACATTCGTTTCCCCTGCCGGCGTGGTCCAGTAGACGGTGACCACCACCTGTTTGAGGCTGGTGTAGGGCGTCGTGACGGTCACCGCGCGGCTGAAGCGCGTAAACCCGGACGGGCTGCTCACGGAGGCTTTGGATTCGTTGGCCAGGCTGCCGTACGCCGTGTTGCGCAGCTCTTCGAGGCGGCGCTGCGCCAGGTGGGTCGCGATCAGGAGGTTCTCGCTGTCCGCGAGGCCGGCGTGCGACTGCTGCACCGCGCCGACGATGGCCACCGTCCCCCCGGCGAAGAGGATGACCGCGAGGAGCACTTCGAGCAGGGAGATGCCGCGCGGCGGCACGGCGCGAATTCGGGGACAGCCACCGAATGCAACGCTTTCAGCGTCCCGCATGAATTCGGTGGCTGTCCCCGAATTAGCAGTTCGAGGCCCCGGCCGGCGTGCCGTTGGTGATGCAGACATCGTCGACCGTCCCCGAAGTGGTCAGGACCCCCGCATTGCTGACCGCGGTGATGTTGGCGGCCCGATCCGCCCCATAGGAG
>JAHFGU010000104.1 GCA_023247285.1 Candidatus Omnitrophota bacterium | reverse complement strand
TGTGCTCGTAGGTGATGCCGCCGATGCGCGAGGGCGTGCCGGGGAAGCAGGCCTCGATCAGCTCTTTCGAAATGCCCAGCGCCTCGAAGATCTGCGCGCCGCGGTAGCTGCCGACGGTGGAAATCCCCATCTTCGACATGATCTTCAGCACGCCCTGGTCGACGGCTTTCTTGAAGTGCGCCATTGCCTCGGGGAACGGCGGCACGCGCCCGGCCTGCTCGAGCGCCTTCAGCGTCTGGAACGCCAGGTAGGGGTACACCGCCGCCGCGCCATACCCGATGAGGCAGGCGATCGCGTGCACCTCGTGCGCGTCGCCGGTCTCGATGATGAGCGAGGTCTTCATCCGGCGGCCTTGGCGGATGAGATGGTGGTGCACGGCCGCCGTGGCCAGCAGCGAGGGGATCGGCGCGTGCTGCGGGTCGACGCCGTGGTCGCTGAGGATGAGCAGCGTAGCACCACGGTCCACGGCCGCGACCGCCTGCTCGCAGACCGCGCGCACCGCCGCGCGCAGCCCGGCAGGGCCGGCGGCCACCTCGAAGAGCGTCGAGAGCGCGGCCGCCTTGAGGTCCTTCTGGCGCAGCGAGCGGATCGCGGCGAACTCCTGCGGCCAGAGCAGCGGGCTGGTGAGACGCAGCAGCCGCTTCGGCGCCGGACCCGCTTCCAGGGGATTCGGCCGCGCGCCCAGCACGGTGTTGAGCGACATGACCAGCTCTTCGCGGATCGGATCGATCGGCGGGTTGGTCACCTGCGCGAAGAGCTGCTTGAAGTACGCGAAGAGCGGCCGCGGCTTGGCGGAGAGCACGGCCAGCGGCGCGTCGTCGCCCATCGACCAGATCGGCTCCTTGCCGGTCTTCGCCATGGGCTCGATGATCATGTGGAGCTCTTCGTCCGTGTAGCCGTAGGCGATCTGGTGGCGCGTGAGCGAGGCGGGCTCAACCAGCACGTCATCCGCGATGTTGCCGTTGAGGATGGCGTCGATGGGGACGACCGTCCGCTGCACCCACTCGCCGTAGGGCTTGGCCGCCGCATAGTCGCGCTTGATCTCGGCGTTCTTCAGGAACCGCTTGCGGCGCGTGTCCACCGCGAGCACCTGGCCGGGGCCGAGCCGGCCTTTCTCGATGATCTCCGACGGCGGGATGTCCACCACGCCGACCTCGGAGGCCATGATGACCCACCGGTCCTTGGTCACCCAGTAGCGCGCCGGGCGCAGGCCGTTGCGGTCGAGCGTGGCCCCCACCACCGCGCCGTCGGTGAACGCCAGCGCCGCCGGCCCGTCCCACGGCTCCATCAGCATCGCGTGGTACTGGTAGAACGCGCGCACCGCCGGGTCGAGCTCGGCCAT
The DNA here is from genome assembly GCA_023247285.1 of Candidatus Omnitrophota bacterium. The sequence continues at coordinate 4,450 of JAHFGU010000104.1, read as the reverse complement.
CCCCTGCCACGCGTCCGGGACGAGCATCATCATGGCGTGCAGCAAGTCGCGGCCCGACATCACCAGCAGCTCGAGGACATTGTCGAGGCTCATGGAGTCTGACCCGCCGGGCTGCACGATCGGCAAGAGCTCCGCCAGGTCGCTGCCCCATCGCGCGCAGGAAAGCTCCGGCTCGCGCGCGGCCATCCAGTGCCGGTTGCCCTGCAGCGTGTTGATCTCGCCGTTGTGGCCGAGGAAGCGGAAGGGCTGCGCGAGGAACCAGTTCGGAAACGTGTTAGTCGAGTAGCGCTGGTGGAAGACCGCGATCGCGGAGGCGAAGTCCGGATCGGACAGATCGCGGTAGAAGAGCGAGAGCTGGGGGGCCACAAGCAGGCCTTTGTAGACGATCGTGCGGGAGGAAAAGGAGGGCGCGTAGCAGTCCGTGAGCTGCGCGCGGTCCCAGGCGCGCTCGATCTGCCGCCGCACGACGAAGAGCTGCCGCTCGAAGTCCGCCGGCGCGATGGCCTTGGGCCGCGCCAGCAGGACATGCCGGATCACCGGCAGCGTGCGCGCAGCGCTCTCGCCCAAGACCGAGGCATCCACCGGCACGTCGCGCCATCCGAGCAGCGCGATCTGCCGACCCGCAGTCTGCTCTTCGACGATCCGCATCGCCGCGGCGGCAGCCTGCCGATCCCGCGGCAGGAACACGACGCCAACAGCCAGGTCGCCGGGTGCTGGGGCCGGCTGGCCAAGCGTCGCCAGCACTTTGGCGAAGAGCGCATGCGGAAGCTGGGTGAGGATGCCGGCGCCATCGCCGGTCTTGGCGTCCGCCGACACCGCCCCGCGATGGGTCACATTGCAGACGCACTGCACCGCCGCCTGGACGATCGCATGGCTGGCCGCCCCGTCAATCGAGGCGACAAACCCGGTGCCGCAGGCGTCGCGCTCGAACGCCGGATCATACAGGCCGATGGCTTGTGGCTGCGCTGAAGGCATGGAACACCTGGGGTTAGAACGAGTTATTGTACCGTGTCCAGCGGCGTACCGCAGCAGGAAATTGGCGACAGGGCCTCGCGCAGCAGGGCGGCGGCCTTCGCGTAGATGCCGGGGCGGGTGCGCTCGCGCGGGCCGGCCACGTTCACGACGCGCACCCCGCGCTCCTGAAGCCAGCGGCGGATCTCCGCAGGCCCTGGCGAGCCGGCTTCGACCACCAAGAGAGGTTTTTCGAGCTTCCGCGCGAGCTGCGCGGTGAACGCGGTGCCGCCGGTCAGCGGCCCCTCGGCGATGATGAGCGTGGCGTCCGCGTCGCGCACGTTCCATTCCGTGCGCTGGGCGTACTCATCCGAGGAGGTTTCGCGCAGCGGGTAGCGGGCGGGGAGGACGCCGTCCTCGGCGCGCCGGCCGCGCGGGCACCAGCCGCCGCAGCCCAGGCCCAGCTCGAGGGCCACGTCGAGCGCGGCGCGGTCCACCCCGGTCTGGCCGCCGGAGATCACCGTCAGGCGCGCGGCACCGTCAGGAGGCACAATGCCGCGTCACAAAGGCGAGGTCCTGCGGCGTGATCGAGACGAACCTCACGCCGGTCTGGAAGGGCGGGGCCGGCTCGCCGTCATCCTTGACCAGCACTTCCCCGCTCCAGACCACCTTGCCGGTGAAGGTCACCGCGCGCCCGGGGTAGTCGATCACGATCTGCATGACGGTGCCCCGCTCAAATCGTGTCTCGGTGAAGAAGCAGACGCCGCCGGCGCTCGTGTCATGCGTCCTCGAGGCCACGGGCGCGCCGGCGCCGAGCACCGCGTAACGCATCCCGAGCTGCGTCTTCAACCGGGCGTACTGGCGGCGGTCCTGAGAAGACATCACGCCGCCCGGAACCGGAGCACCTGCACCAGCACGGCCGTGAACAGCACGGTATTGACCAGCGTGAAGACGCGGAAGGTGGCATCGGGGGAGGCCAGCGCGGCGGGCAGCATGAGGACGATGCACATCCAGACGCCGACCACCCAGGCCAGGCTGATATCCCGTGAAGACCGACGCTGCTGGATCTTGACGATGAGGGGGATGTTCCAGAACGGCATGACGACGGCCGCGATCAACCCGAGCATACCGAGGACCCCGCCTGCGCGCGTCATGGCGCAGATACGCTACGACACGGGGTGCGGGTTGTCAAGACGGCCGCGTTAGCAGTCCGCCTCCACCACCCAGCTCGCGAAATCCTGGGGCAGCGAAGCCGTCACCGCGATCAAGCGTCCGGTGCGGGGGTGCTCGAACCTGAGACGGTACGCGTGCAGCATCTGGCGCGGCACGCCGACGCCCTGCCAGTAGGAGGCTGGATGCCGGCCATACGTCACATCCCCGAGCACCGGATGCCCAAGATGCGCGAAATGGACGCGGATCTGATGCGTTCGGCCTGTCTCGAGCGACACATCGACCAGTGAATAGGACGGCCGGTCTCCGACGATGGGCACGCGCCGCAGGACCCGGTAATGTGTAACCGCCGCTCGCCCGCCAAGGTGCCGCACGGTCATCTCCTTGCGGTGGGTCACGTGCCGGCCGATGGGCACATTGATCGTGCCCTGATCCAGCGGGAGCGCGCCGTCCACGAGCGCGACGTACTGCCGGTGGATATGCCGGGCCTTGAGCTGTCGCGAGAGTGCCGCGTGCGCGGCGTCGGTCTTGGCCGCCAGCAGGAGACCCGAGGTGTCCTTATCCAGGCGGTGGATGATGCCGGCTCGGATCAGGGGCGGCGGATTCGCGCCCTGACCCAAGTGCCAGATGATGGCGTTCACCAGCGTTCCATTCCAGTGCCCTGGCGCAGGATGCGTGACCAGCCCAGGCGGCTTGTTCACGACGAGGATGCTCTCATCCTCGTAGGCCACCTCGAGCGGGATCGGCTCCGCGCGTACCGGCAGCCCTCGACTTGGCGGCCGCAGGAACGCGAACCGCGCAACGACGGTCTCTCCCGACCGCAGCTTCCGGTTCGGCTTGGCTGCGGCGCCGGCCACGATCACATCGCCGGCCCTGATCCCCCGCTGGATCATGCCCCGCGAGACCGCCGCCGGCAACCGGCGCACCAAGTACTGGTCCAACCGCTGCCCCACCTCCCCAGCCCCGATTACAAACACATACGTCCTCATCGCGAAAAAGTGTCAGACACTTTTAGTGCCTGACACTTTTGGTGCCTGACACTGTTTCCTGTTTCTGTTTGACGAGCTGGTACCCGATGGCCAGCAGTGCGATGCTCACCGCTTGCGGCAACGTCAGCCCGTGCCAGCGCGCCTGGTCGCCCCGGAAGAATTCGATGCCGAACCGCAGCGCGGCGTAGCAGGTCAGGTACAACCCGAACACCCGGCCCGGCTCATGGCATGTGGACCGCGCCGCCCGGAGCGCGAAGAACATCGCGACGAGCCCGGCGGCCTCGAAGAGCTGCGTGGGCACGACCGGCCTAGGGTGACCGGGAAACTGCACCCCGTACCACGCCTCGGTTGACCGCCCATAGCAGCATCCATTGAAGAAGCAGCCGATCCGGCCGATCGCATGTCCCACGGCCAGAAACGGGATGAATTGATCCAGCGCGCGCAACACGGGCAGTCCCTGGGCGCGCAGATAGATCCAGCCGGCGAGCAACCCGCCGGCAAACCCTCCATACCAGATCAGCCCGCCACGCCAGATCGCCGGGATGAGCGCCGGTGCGGCGGCAAAAGCCGGCCACTGCACGATCACGTAGAGCAGCCGTCCACCGAGAATTCCCCCCAGCAGCGCAGCCGAGGCAAAATCCTGGATCTGGTCAGCGTTGAGCGCGCGCCGCCCCGGCGGCAATGCCTTCGCGTCCCGGCGAGCCAACCACGTCGTGACCGCGAAGGCGAGAGCGAGCAACACGCCATAGGTATAAAGCGTCAGCGGGCCCCACGACCAGAGGATGGGATACATTGAGCCTGCCTCTATACCCGCGGCCGTGGCCGCAGGCTCTGCCAGATGAGGAGGGTCACGCCGATCGTGATCGCCGAATCCCCGATGTTGAACACCGGCCAGACCCGCACATCAATGAAGTCCACGACATAGCCCAGCCGGAGTCGATCGACGAGGTTGCCGACCGCCCCGCCCAGCACCAGCCCGGCAGCCCACAGGTTCAGCCGGCCGGCCGTCCCCCGCTGCCGCCCGAATTCCCAGAGAATCCACGCGACGACGGCGACCGACACGGCCACGAACACCAGCTGCCGGCCTTTGAACAAGCCGAAGGCTGCGCCGGTATTTTGGACATAGGTAAGATGGAGGATCTGAGGAATCAGCGGAAGGCTCTCGCCGGGAATGAAGCGGGAGGCGACGAGTGCCTTGGTAAGTTGATCGGCCGCCAGCACCGCGAGGCTGAGGCCGCCGAGCCGGGCGCCGGCTACCGTTTGGTCTTTTGTTCTTTGGCCCGCTGGCACTCGATGCACAGCGACGCGTACGGCACGGCCTTGAGCCGACTCACCGCGAT
>JAHFGU010000221.1 GCA_023247285.1 Candidatus Omnitrophota bacterium | reverse complement strand
TCCTCCTCGTCGGAGATTCGCTGGGCATGGTCGTGCTGGGCTACGAGACGACGACCCCGGTGACGATGGAGGAGATGCTGCACCATGCCAAGGCGGCGCGCCGCGGCGTGGCGCGGGCGCTCCTGGTGGCGGACATGCCGTACCTGTCATTCCGCGCCTCGGCGGCCGACGCGGTGCGCAACGCGGCGCGGTTCATCCAGGAAGCCGGGTGCGACGCGGTCAAGGTGGAATGGAAGCCCGGCATCGAGGACACGACGAAGGCGATCGTGGACGCGGGCATCCCGGTCATGGGCCATGTGGGGCTCACCCCGCAGACGGCCGCGAGCGAAGGCGGGTTCGGGCTGCGCGGCAAGGACGCGGAATCCGCCGCGCGGATCCTCGGCCAGGCGGTGGCGCTGCAAGAGGTCGGGTGCTTTGCCATGGTCCTCGAATGCATCCCGGATGTGCTGGCACGGGAGATCACCCGCCGCTTGGCGATCCCCACGATCGGCATCGGGTCCGGCCCCTGGTGCGACGGCCAGGTGCTCGTGACGCATGACCTGCTCGGGCTGTTCGACCGCTTCACGCCCCGGTTCGTCAAGCGCTACGCCGAGCTCGGGCAGGCGATCACGGACGCGGCCGGCGCCTATCTTCGGGACGTCAAGGCCGGCGTGTTCCCCGGCAAGGCGCAGACGCCGACCATGGCGCCTGAGGAATTCGCAAAGTTCACCGAGGCGTTTCCGGCATCATCATGAAGGCGTACTACCCGTTGTTCGCCGACCTCAGCGGCCGCCGGTGTGTCGTGATCGGCGGCGGTCCGGTGGCCCAGCGCAAAGTCACCACCCTGCTGGGGTACGGGGCGCGCGTGACCGTGATCAGCCCAACACTCACCGGCGGTCTGCGGGCCTCTGCCCGCGCAGGCACGATCACGCACGTCGCGCGGCGGTTCCAGCCGGCCGACCTGCGCGAGGCATGGCTGGCGTATGCGGCCACGGACGACCAGGCGATCAACAGGCTGGTGTTCCGCGCCGCCGCGCGCCGCCGCATGTTCACGAACGTCGTGGACCAGACCCCGTTGTGCACGTTCATCGCGCCAGCCATCTTCAAGCGCGGGCCGCTCACGGTGGCGGTCAGCACCGGCGGCGGCAGCCCGTCGCTGGCCAAGCGGCTGCGCGATGAGATCGGCCGGCTAGTCGGGCGCGAGTATGTCCCGATGCTGCGGCTGCTGGCCGGCCTGCGCGGCGTGGCAAAGCAGCGGCTGCCGGCCTACCAGGATCGCAAACGGTATTTTGATGCGCTGGTCCGCGGGCGGGTGTTCGCGCTGGTCCGAGCCGGCCAAGCCGGGCGCGCCCGGCAGGCAGCCCTGGCCCTGCTGCGGTCGCAACAGCACGCCATCAACGGGAACGGCCGCGCATGATTCTGCTCCACATTCTCTGCTCGTGCCTGAGCTACGCGGCATTCCTCGTCGCCTGCGTGGCCGGCGCCTTGTTTCTCGTGCAGGAGCGGCAGCTGAAACGCAAGACCTTGGGCGTGCTCTTCCACCGGCTGCCGCCGCTGGAATCCCTCGATCGGCTGAACTTCGCGGCCATCGGGACCGGCTTCGCGCTGCTCACGCTGGGGCTGGCGTGCGGGATGACGGAAACCCGCATGATGCTCGGCCGGTGGTGGACGCAGGACCCCAAGGCCTATGGCGCGCTGGGCTTGTGGGGCGCGTACTGCCTGCTGTGGCTGGTGCGGCTGCGCGCCACGCTGCGCGGCCACCGGGTCGCGCTGCTCTCCTTGTTGGGATTCACGCTGGTGCTGCTGACCGTGGTGACGACCACGCGGCTGCTCCATTCGCTGCATCCGTTCGTCTGATGCGCATGCACATCGTGCTCGTCGGGGTGAATCATCGATCGTCGCCCATCGAGGTGCGCGAGCGGCTGGCGTTCCGGCAGGACCAGCTGCCGGCAGCGCTGGCCTGCCTGCGGCGAGAGATCGGGCTGCGCGAAGCCGCCATCCTCTCGACGTGCAACCGCGTGGAGATCTATGGCGGCGTGCCCGAGCTGGACGGCACCGTGCAGCGCCTCTCCCAGTTCCTGAGCGACCATGCGCGGATGGATCTGCGCGGGCTGGCGGAGCAGCTCTACAGCTTCACCGAGCCGGAGAGCGTGCAGCATCTCTTCGCGGTGGCCGGCGGGCTCGACTCGATGGTGCTCGGCGAACACGAGATCCTCCAGCAGGTCAAGGCCGCCTATGAATGGGCGCGGGAGCACGGGGCGACCGGCAAGCTGCTCAACGGGCTGTTCCAGCGGGCGCTCAATGCCGGCAAGACGGTCCGGACGCGCACCGCGCTCGGAGCCGGGTGCCGCTCCATCGGGGCCGTGGCGGTGGAGCTGGCCGGGAAGATCTTCGGCGATTTGCGGCAGGCCTCGGTCCTCCTCGTCGGCGCCGGGGAGATCGGCGAATTGACGCTGGCACGGCTGGCCGAGCGCGGCGTCCGGAGGCTGCGCATCATGAATCGCTCGATGGAGCGGGCCGCGCAGCTTGCCGCGCGGT
>JAHFGU010000103.1 GCA_023247285.1 Candidatus Omnitrophota bacterium | reverse complement strand
CGAGGCGCTGGCGGCGGCCGAGCCGCCGGCCGATCCTGCAGCCGTTCCGCCGGGGTCCGCCCCGGCGCAGCGGGCGCAGGCGGTGCTGGACGCGATGGCGCGCTCGTCGGTCCGTTGGGATCTGCTCAAGGTGGTGGACGCGCACGGCCGCGTGCTGGCCTCCACCCGTGCGAGCCCCTCGGCGCTCACGCTCACGGCGCAGGATCGCGAGGCGCTCACGCAGGCGCTGGTCCAGGGGCGCCATGTCTCCGACGTCGTGCGCTCGGCGGAAACCGGCCGCCCGACGATGATGGTCGCCTCCGCCGTGCAGACCGGGGCGCAGGCGGATCGGTATGCGGCCGGCGGTGCCGTCCTCGGACAGCTCGCCTGGCCGCTGGTGCTGGAGCTGCTCGACGGGCTTGACGCGCACGACCGGGTTCGGCTCGTCAACAACCAGGGCCGGGTGATCGCCGCGCCGACGCGCGAGCGCAGCCGCATCCTGGATGAGGACGTGCTCGCGCTGCCCCTGGTCCGCCGGACGCTGCTGAGCGGGGCGCCGTCCGCCGATCTGTATCCATCGGCAAGCCCAGGCGCCGGCCGGGTGTTGGGCGTGATGGTGGCGCAGCTGGGCTACCTAGATCATCCCGGGCACGGCTGGGGCCTGCTGATCGAGCGGCCGGCGGTACTCGTGTTTGCGCCGGTGCGGAAGCTCGGCCGCGTCTTCAGCGTGCTCGTGCTGGGCGCGTTGGCCGTGCTGATCGTGCTGCTCTCCGGCATCGGCGCCGAACTGACCAAGCCCATCGAGCGCCTGACGTACACGGCCCGGCTGATCGCGGCCGGCAAGCTGGACACGCGGGCCGCGTCTTCCCGCGTCCATGAGGTCGGCTTGTTGGCCAATGCGTTTAACCGCATGATCGATTCGCTCACCACGGAGATTGCGGAACGCAAGCGCCTCGAGTGGCGCCTGGCGGCGCAGTATAGCGTCAGCCGCGTGCTGGCCGAGGCGGCCGAGGACGCCATCCCGCAGGTCTTGCAGGCGGCGTGCACCGCGCTCGGCTGGCCCTGGGGCGAATTTTGGGTGGTGGACCGGGGTGCCAACCTGCTGCGCTGCGCCGAGGTCTGGCACCGCGACGGGCTGACGGACGCGGCTGCGGCCGCGCGCCAGGCAACCTGCCCGCTGGATGCGGGATTTCCGGGCCGCGTCGTGTCAGCCGGCGAACTGGTCTGGGTCCAGGATCTGACGAAGGAGGCCGAGGATGCGCCGCACCCACGCCCGCTGCCGGCCGCGTATCAGGCCGCGCTCGGCGTGCCGGTGTCGCTGGGCCGCGAGGTGGTCGGCGTTCTCGCGTTCCTGCACGAGCAACAGCCGAAGCCTGACGACGACTTGCTGGCCACGGTGGCGGCCATCAGCGGCCAGCTCGGCCAGTATTTGCTGCGCAAGCAGGGGGAGGAGGCGCGGCAGCGGCTGGCGGCGATCGTCGATTCCTCCGCGGATGCGATCATCGGCGAGACCCTCGACGGCCGGATCACGAGCTGGAACCGCGGGGCGGAGCGGCTCTACGGGTACGCGGCCGAAGAGATCCTCGGGCTGTCGACAACGCGCCTGGTGCCGCGCGACCGGTCCGAGGAACACGCCAAGCTGGTCCAGCGCCTCAAGCGGGGCGAGCCGGTGGAGGACGTGGAGACGATGCGCCTGCGCAAGGACGGCTCGCCGGTGGACGTCTCGCTCACCCTCTCGCCGATCCGGGACGCCACCGGCTGGCTGATCGGGACCTCGGCGATCGTGCGCGACATCGCCGAGCGCAAGCAGACCCAGCTCCGGGTTGAGGAGGCGATGCGCCTGAGGGCCGAGTTCATTTCGATGGTCTCGCACGAGCTGCGCACGCCGCTGGGCATCATCCAGGAAGGGTTGGATCTCGTGCTGGACGGTTCGGCCGGCGCGCTGAAGCCGGAGCAGCGGGAGTATCTCGACGCCGCGAAGCGCAACGTCGACCGCCTGCGGCGCCTCATCACCGACGTGCTCGATTACCAGAAGCTGGAGGCCGGCCGGATGGAGGTCGCGCTCAGCGAGGAAGACCTCAACGCCCTGGCGGCCGACGTGGCGCGCGGCTTCGAGCCGGTGGCCGAGAAGAAAGGCCTGCGCCTCGTCACGCGCTTGGCACCCGACCTGCCGAAGGTCTCATGCGACCGGGACATGTTGATCCAAGTGCTCACGAACTTCCTCAACAACGCGGTGAAGTTCACCGAGCAGGGCATCATCACGGTGTCCACGAAGCGGGACGCGGACTGGATCCGCGTGGCGGTGACGGATGAGGGGGAGGGGATTTCGCCCGAAGGCCAGGCGAAACTCTTCCAGCCCTTCAGCCGGATCGCCGCGCCCGCCGGCCGCCGCAAGCCGGGCGGGACCGGCCTGGGGTTGGCCATCGCCAAGCGCATCATCACCCTGCACAAGGGCTACATCGGCGTGGAATCGGCGCCGGGCAAGGGCGCGACATTTTATTTCACCATGAAAGGGATGCCGCCATGACCCGCCGGCCCACCATTCTCGTGGTGGACGACGACCCGGATTATCTCTCGCTCGTGACCGCGCGGCTGACCTCGCGCGGGTATGCGGTGGTCTCCGCGGCGGATGGCCGGGCCGGGCTGGAGCTGGCGCAGCAGCAGCCGCCGGACCTGATCATCCTTGATCTGCTGCTGCCGCGGCTGAACGGGTACGAGGTCTGCACGCTCTTGAAGCAGGACACGCGCTACCGCCAGATCCCGATCATCATCTTCAGCGGCAAAACCGGGCGCAAAGACCGCGATACGGCGCTCGCGTGCGGGGCGGATGCGTACGTCGCGAAGCCGTACACGCCTGAGGAGCTCTTCAAGGAAATCGGGCGGCTCTTGGCCGCAGACGCAGGAGGGAACGCAGGGTGAGCTACTCGACGGAGAAGCGGTGCAGGATGACGAAGAGCAGGACGAGCGCGGCCAGCGAGACCGCGTTCAACGCGACGAGCCAGACCCACCACCGGCGCACCGTGGCGCGCCGCTTCCAGATGCGAAAGGCGCCGGTCCAGGTGGCGCACCGGTTGACGACCCACAGCGACAGCTTGAGCGGGCTGGCGATGCCGAGCCATGCAGGCCAGAGCATGGCGACGATTGTACCATGAGCGCCGGCGCGGCACGACTACCGGTTCTGCGCCGGCCGCGCGCGCGCGCATGGCGCCGCGTGGCCGCAGGGCTGGGGATCACCGGGCTGGCCGCCGTCCTGCTGGCGCCGGTGCTGGCCCTCTGGATGCCGGGCACGGTGGCGCAGCACGCCTATGACGAATTTTCCTTCGCCCTCATCGCCCGCCGCGTGCTGCCGGCCGCCGGCACGCCTGAGCAGCTCATCCAGGCTGCCACGGATTACTCGAAGCGCCACCTCTGGCTCATCGACAATCCGGTGCCCTATGACGGCAAGCCGTTCGATTATCTCGTGGAAGGCATTGGCTGGTGCGATTACGCGGCGAAGGTATTTGGCCGGCTCCTGGCGACTCGGGGCATGCACGTTCGCTACGCGTTTCTGAAGGACGCGCAGGGAAGCTCGCCGCATACCTTGGCCGAGGTGTACGTGCGGGGCAAATGGCGCGTCGCGGATCCCTTCTTCAATCTCATCTACAAGACCGAGAGCGGGGAATGGCCCAGCCTTGAGGACGTCACCCCTGACTTCGTGGACCGCCTGCCGCAGATGGCGCGGCTGCGCGCGACCACGAGCGAAGCGGTGCCGAACATCCTGGACGTGGCCCGGCGCACGTACCCGCTGCCGCAGCCGCCGCAGCGGTCGGACGATTTCCTGCGCGACAAGAACCTCTTCGATTGGATCACGGACGCGTACGCGCGTCTCCTTGGTCGGCGGTTTGCCTGCTGGTACCAGGACCAGTACTTGCGCCGGCTGGCGGCGATTCCGGATCCCCAGCAGCGGCTGTGGTACCAGGCCCGCCATTATCATCTCTACGGCCGGCTCGAGGAAGCCGAGCGCGCGTACCGCGCGTTGTGGGCGCAGCGCCCGGTGGCGCGCTATGCCGAACGCCTGCCGCTCTTTCTGAGCCGGCTGCTGATCCGGCAGCGGCGGTTTGCCGAGGCCCTGGCGGTGCTCGAAGAGGATCTGCGGGAGCATCCGGGAAACCGCTGGACGCATTACCACCTTGCCCTGTGCTACGAGGGCGCAGGCGATCGTGCCAAGGCGATTACACACTTCGAGCGCTATCAGACGCTGCACGGGACGAAGTTTGCCCTGGAAGCCTCCGCGCATTTGCACCGCCTGCGCCAGCCGATCTAAATGGAACCACCTTGAAGGTTACGGTGCGTTGGTGGTTCCAGTGAGAGCCCCAGCCCCCGCCTGAGGGTGATCCATTCGAGGTTTCTCATTGCACGGCTGTCATGACCGGCCTACAATACAGACCGTTCGGCTGACACCCAGCCGGGCCCCCGATATGCCCTCACTCCAACAGACACGCGCGCCTCGCTGTTTCGCCGAGTCCCAGCCGGATTGCGGCGCCACGCTCTCGTTCAGCCTCCCCGCCGCCTGACGCCCCGCCGCCCGCGCACGCCGAGCCTGATGGGAAAAGACCGGCTCTTCCGCAAGAAGCGCTCCGTGGTCAACGACTTCCAGTTCGGACGGGACACCGCGGTCGTCTTCGACGACATGCTGGTGCGCTCGGTGCCGTTCTACCTCGAGATGCAGCGGATGATCGCCGAGATCGCCGCCGACTTCGGGGTGCCTGGCACGAACCTCTACGATTTGGGCTGCTCGACGGGCAACACCTTCCTGAGCCTGGACCCGGTTGTCCACCCCGGCGTGCGGTTCGTCGGTGTCGACTCCTCGCAGGACATGCTCAACCAGGCGCGGGAGAAGCTGCAGCAGCACCGGGTGGCGCGCCCCTACGAGCTGGTCTGCGCAGACCTCAACCGCGGCGTGCAGCTCGCCAACGCCTCCATGGTCGTCATGACGCTCACCCTGCAGTTCGTCCGGCCGCTGTACCGCCATCAGCTCATGAAGACGATCGCCGAGGGCGTCAACGATCGCGGCTGCCTCATCCTCGTGGAGAAGGTGCTGCCCAAGGACTCCACCCTGAACCGCCTGTTCATCAAATACTACTACGCGTTTAAGGAGCGGCAGGGCTACAGCAAAATGGAGATCTCGCAGAAGCGGGAAGCGCTCGAGAACATCCTGGTGCCGTACCGGCTCGAAGAAAATATCGAGCTGCTCCTGAGCAGCGGCTTCCGGCAGTGCGAGGTGTTCTTCAAGTGGTACAACTTCTGCGGGATCCTCGCGCTGAAAGAACCCGCGGCGAGCGCGCAGGCATGAGCGGCGCGGCCTTCCGCCAGTGGAATATCCGCGTGGGGAACCTCTTCTTCCGGCACCGGAACGCGCTCTTCCCGGTTCTGTTCGCGCTGGTGGCCGTGGTGGCCAGGCCGCGCGTGCTCTTCGGCCGTCCGATCGTGGATCGTCTCGTGGCGCAGCTCGGGGTTGTCATGGCGCTCGCCGGGCAGGCGGTGCGGCTGCTGACCATCGGCTATAAATACATCGAGCGCGGCGGCCGGGAAGGCCGCGTGTACGCGAGCCATCTGGTGCAGGGGGACGTGTACGCCCTGATCCGGAATCCGATGTACCTGGGCAACGGCCTCATCGCCGCCGGCATCACGATGGTCGCCGGCGCCCCGCTCCTCTACGTCGTGGTGCTGCCGTTTTTCCTCTTCGTCTATCAGGCGATCGTGGCTGCGGAAGAGGCGTACCTGCGCACGCGCTTCGGCGCGGACTACGAGCGCTACTGCGCTGGCGTGCCGCGGTGGGTGCCGTCGCTGCGCCGCGCGGCCG
>JAHFGU010000220.1 GCA_023247285.1 Candidatus Omnitrophota bacterium | reverse complement strand
GCCCAGACCGCCTCCCAGGAGCCGAGCCGCTCGACCAGCCGGCGCCACTGGGCCGGTGTTGCCGGCACCAAGTTCAACGCAATCAGGTGCTCTCGAGGAGATCCCATCACGGTGTCCCTAGAACCGGTTTCCTATATCCCCGCAGCCGCGCTGGGCCCAGCGGCGAGACCCGCAAGGCGCGAGGAGCGTGGCGTACCAGGCCTGCCGGTACGCGAGCGACGAGCAACGCCGCGGGCCGACGCCGATCGGCCCAGCCGCTTGATCGCCACCAGGTTGCGGCGGCCGGGCCCGTGGCCGTCGTTGCTCCTCCTTGGCGTAGTGCAGCGACTACGCCGTCGTCGTCGCGCCTCGGCCCCGGGGCCCGGGCGCGCGCAACGCGGCTCGCGCGGATATAGGAAGCCGGTTCTAGCTTACCACAGCCTGTCAACGGCGGGTGAGCGGAAGGGCGGCCAGGATCTTGGCCCGGTCGTTGAAACGCATCTCGAACCGGTCGAAGAACCCGGCCCGACCTAAGATGTTGAAGCCCATCCGCAGCGCATCCGAAAACCCGGCCGGCACGGTGAACTCCCGGCCCGCGAACCGCACCCGAATGCGCGCGAGGTAGATGGGCAGCACGTTGCCGTTGCCGAGGGAGGCGTAGCGCCGCGCCGTCCGGCGCAGCTTGATGCCGAGCAACTGCGCCACATCCACGTGGAAGATGCTCCAGGAAGCGCCGGAATCCACGTAGGCCTGGATGTAGAGCCAGCGGTTGCCGGTCCAGACCTGCAGATACACGATCGGCGCGGAGCGGCCCTGCGCATCCTTGAGGTAGGGGAACTCGACGCCGCGCGGCGCGGACGGCGCTGGCCGCGGCGCGCGGCCCCTGGCGCGGCGGGGAGACCGCATTACCGCAATGGCAGCGCGGTGAGCGACTCGTCCGGCAGCGGGATGTAGTAGATGCCGGCGTCCTCGTGCTTGAGCAGGCGCGCGCTCCGGAAGGCCTTGAGCTGCGTCTCGCCGAAGCCGGCCAGCCGGTTGTTCGCCACCACGACGTATTTGCCGCCGTAGCGGTGCGCGAGCCGGCCCGCATGGTCGAGCACATACTGCCAGCTCGGGCAGATGGAGGGCGCCAGCCGCTGAAGGATGCGCGCCACCGCCTCGTCGACCGACACGTCGCTGGTGTCGATGGTGGTGTCCGCCTGCGCGTAGGCCCGCGCGCGCTGGGCCAGCAGCACCCGGATCCGCGCCAACGGGTCGCCGGCCCGCGCGAGCAGCGGCCGGCCGGCCGGCCGGCGGCCGACGCGGTTGAGGATCACGCGCGGCTGCGCGGTCAGGCAGATCACCGGCCCGGCCGCCTTCAGCCTGGCCCGCGTCTGCGGATCGAGAAAGGCGCCGCCGCCGGTGGCGAGCACTTGATGGCGCGCCGTGAGCAGTCGGGCGATGCGCCGCCGCTCCAGCCGCCGGAACACCGGCTCGCCGCGCTCGGCGAAGAGCTGCGGGATCGTCTTGCCGGTCGACTCCTCGATCACCCGGTCCACATCCACGAACCGCCAGCCGAGCCGGCGCGCCAGCCGCCGCCCAACCGCGGTCTTCCCGGTCCCCATGAACCCGACGAGGGTCACCGTCATGATCGGAAGAGCTCCCGCACGTTCACCGCCACGAGCAGGCCGTTGTGGAACCAGAACTGCAGCTGCACCCGCTCGGTCGTCAGGAGCGTGTCCGGCGTGTGCGCTAGCTCCGCGTAGATCGCCTCCTCCGGTTCCGTCAAGCCTGTGTGATCGACGCCCCAGATCTTGAGGAACGCGAGCACCTGGGCCACCGTGCTGCCGCGCGGCAGCTCGCGTTCGATGATCGGCCGCAGCGTCTCGATGCGCGGCGGCGTGTTGGGAGTGATCACCGCCCGTATCCGCGCGCCCATGCCGGTCAGGACCAGCCACGCCGCCATCCACGCTGCCACCCGCTTCATCAGAATCGCTCCGTCTGTCGCCTGGATGCCGCGGCGTTGCGCCGCACCTCCGCCAGGCTGTCCCCGCCGAACTTCTGCAGCGCCGCTTGGGCGAGCGCGAAAGCGATCATCGCCTCGCCGATCACGCCGGCGGCCGGCACCGTCGTGACATCGGTGCGCTCGACGGTCGCCACGACCGGGCGCTTCGTATTGATCTCGACCGAGCGCAGCGGCCGGCGCAGCGTCGAGAGCGGCTTGAGGAACCCGCGCACCACGATCCGCTCGCCGGTGGTCATGCCGCCCTCGAACCCGCCGGCGCGGTTCTGCGACCGGTGGAACCCGCGCGCCTTGGAGTAGAAGATCTCGTCCTGCACGCGCGAGCCCGGCAGTGCCGCGGCCGCCACCCCGTCGCCGATCTCCACCGCCTTCACGGCGTGGATCGAGAGGACGGCGTGGCCCAGGATCGCGTCGAGCCGCCGGTCGTAGTGCACGTGGCTGCCCAGCCCGAGCGGCACGCCCTCCGCGACCACTTCGAACACGCCGCCCAGCGTGTCGCCGGCCGCCATCGCGCGGTCGATCGCGCGGATCATGCGCCGCGTCG
>JAHFGU010000102.1:1736-5859 GCA_023247285.1 Candidatus Omnitrophota bacterium | reverse complement strand
ATCGATCAGGAACACCGACTGGCTGTTCATCGACTCGCCGGTTGGCGGCACGATCCGGGATTGCAAGACGGATTGCGTTGATCGTCAATGGTGGGTGGTGCCGTGGAGCGTGGTGCGCCTGGCGAGCGGCCTAGCGCCAGTCGCCGTGCGCGTCCGTCAGGTTCCGAAACTCCTCCAAAGACTGCGCATGGGCCCGGAAGACGTCATCCAATACCTTCTGGCGGCCCTGCTGGCGGCCCTGCTGCTGCCCCTTCAGGCTGGGGGCGTTGAGCATCCCCAGCGCGATCAGGCGCGATTCGGCCCGCACCCTCCACTCGTCGGCCGGGTCGCCGAGCTGATAGCGCTTCATCCAGTGGTAGGTTGCCTTCTCCCGCTCGCCGGTCCGCTCGTAGAGCATGGCCAGATTGGCGTGCGCGTCCACGCAGTTCGGATCGAGCGCCAGCGCTTGGACGTACGATCGCTCGGCGTCCTCCAACCGTCCGGCTTCCTCATCGAGGATGCCGAGGTCGTTGTGCGGCGCGGCGTACGTCGGATCGAGCGTGACTGCCTTCTGATACCATGCGCGCGCCGCCTCCCTGTCGCCGCGCTGCTGCGCTTCAAGTCCCTGCTGGCGATAGCCGGCCGCCTCCTGTTGCAATGGCGCAGCACGAGCGCAGGGGGACGCAAGGAACACGGAGGCTGCGGCGAACACCGTAGGTATGAAGCGAGCGGCGTACATCCGACGAAACTGTAGCATGATTGCCCGCGGGCGTCAAGACGGTTCTCGCGGCGCGCGCTCCAGCCGGACCGCGCCGGTGATGGCGCTCACGACGATGACCTGCGAGCGGCCGCGGTCCGCGACGCGCACCTGCACGGACCGGCCGATCAGCGACCCGGAGGGCTGAAACACCACTTCGGTCGGCGGGGCCTGGGCCCCGGGCTGCTCAAGCTCGATCGTCATGGCCGGCGGCAGGTGGAGCCGCTGCTCCAGCGCTTCCTCGCTCGTCACGTTGATGACGGTGACCTCGCGGGCCGCCGCGTCGAAACGCACCGCGTGCGGCTCATGGCTGCTGATCGCCATGCTCCGGGCCAGCGTGAGCAGGCCGATGAGCTGGCGAGTGGTGGCCTGCATGCGGGCGCGCTGGGAGAAGGCGGCCATGCTCGGCACGCCGATCCCCAGCAGCAGGCCGATGATGCCCAATACCACCAGGAGCTCAACAAGCGTAAACCCGCCTCTTGAGACAGGGGACAGGGGACAGGGGACAGGGGACAGGACCCGTTTGCCTCTCACCTGTCTCTTGTCTCCTGTCTCTTGTCTCATGTCTCAGCCGCGAGTTCTCTACCAGTTGTAGATGTCGTCGCCGGTGCCGCCGTCATCCTGGCCGTTTGGACCGTAGGAGTACACATCAAAGGATCGCTCGCGATGCTGCGGCGCGCCGCCGTTGACCGAGGTATAGACGTAGGGGTTGCCCCACGGGTCGATGAGCTCGCCGCCCTGCAGGTCGTCCTGCTTGAACTCCATGTACGGGCCGCTCCAGTGCACATCGCCTGGATCCTCTTGGAGCCCGGACACCAGCGCCTCATTGCCGGTGGGCGGGTAGGCGCCCATGTCAGATTCGTACATGGAGATTGCCGTTTCGAGCGAAGCGATCATGCTCTTGGCCTTCGTGACCGCGCCGCGGCGGCGGGCCGATTGCGCCCCGGCCGTGACCAGGCTGATCAGGATCCCAAGGATCGCGATGACGATCAGCAGCTCGACGAGGGTAAAGCCTCGCCGCCGCGGCCGCCCGACGGGTCCTGCCGCTCCGACAACCGCAGCCAACCCGCAGCTATACATCTTGCGTCTCGCGCATGAGCTCCTCCACCGTGGTGACGCCGGCGAGCACCTTCGCGATGCCGTCCTCGCGCAGCGTCCGCATTCCATCCGCGCGCGCCTGCTCACGCAGCGTCCCCAGGCTCGCGCGCTCAATCACCAACGGCCGCAGCCCCTCGCTCATCACCAGCAGCTCATACACGCCGGTGCGGCCGCGGAAGCCGATGCCCTGGCAGGCGTCACACCCGACCGGCTTCATGAGCGGCTGGGAGAGCTCTTCCGGACGCAGGCGCAGCGCGGCCAATTCCTGCGCGGTCGGGTCCGCCGGCTGGCGGCAGGCCGGACACAGCGCGCGCACCAGCCGCTGCGCCAGCACCCCGGTCACCGTCGAGGTCACGAGAAACGGCTCCACGCCCATGTCGAGCAGCCTGGTCACCGCTCCGGACGCGTCATTCGTATGCAGGGTCGAGAGCACGAGATGCCCGGTCAGCGACGCCTGCACCGCGATCTGCGCCGTGATCTGGTCGCGGATCTCGCCGACCATGATGATGTCCGGATCATGGCGCAGGATGGCGCGCAGGCAGGTCGCGAAGCTGAGCTCGATCTTCGGGTTGACGGCCACCTGCACGAGCCCCTTGAGATCGTATTCGACCGGGTCCTCGGTCGTGATGATTTTCACCTCAGGCCTGTTCAGCTGCGTCAGGCACGCGTAGAGCGTGGTCGTCTTGCCGGCCCCGGTCGGGCCGGTGACAAGGAGCAGGCCCGTGGGGCGCTGGACCAAGCGCTCCAGGGTCGCCTGCATGTCCGGCGCCATGCCGAGCTGGCCGAGCGTTTTGTCCAGCGCGCCCTTGTCGAGCACGCGCAGCACGATGCTTTCCCCGTACAACGTCGGCAGCGTCGAAACGCGCAGATCGATCTGCCGGTTCTGCACCGTCAGAAGAATGCGCCCGTCCTGGGGCAGGCGCGACTCCGCCACATCCAGGTTGGCCAAGACTTTGATGCGGGAGGCAATGGCGAGGGCCAGGCTTTTCGGCGGCTGGGCCACGCGATAGCACCGGCCATCGATGCGATAGCGGACCGCCACTTCGCGCTCGAAGGCCTCGATGTGGACGTCCGCGGCCCGCCGCGTCACCGCCTCGAGCAGCACCACGTCCACCAGGCGCACCACCGGGGCCTGGCTGGCCAGCTCCACAAGGGCCGCCGTATCCTTGGTCTCATCGGCACCGACCGCGCCGGCCTGCGCAAAGGCGTCGGCCAGCGCCTGGAGCTTCAGTTGCGGGTCGTCGCTCATCCCGCGCCCTCGTCGGCGACCACGCGCAGCACCTCGGTCATCGTCGTCAGCCCCTCCCGGATCTTCACGCGTCCGTCGTCGGCCAGGCCGCGCATGCCGGCCTGCGCCGCGGCGCGCCGGAGATCCCCGGACGACGCTTTGGCCGCAATGAGCTGGCGGATGGGCTCGGTCACCGCGAAGAGCTCATAGAGCCCGATGCGGCCGAGGAAGCCGGTGCCCTGGCATCGCTCGCACCCGGCACCCCGGATGAGCTGGGAAATCTCGGGCGGGCCGAGAAACGCTTGCTCTTCCGGCGTCGCGTTCTCGGTGAGCCGGCAACCCTGGCAGATGCGGCGGACCAGGCGCTGCGCGAGCACGCCTTGAATGGTCGACGCCACGAGAAAGGGGGCGACACCCATATCGATGAGCCGGGTCACCGCGGAGGGCGCGTCGTTCGTGTGCAGCGTGGAGAGCACCAGGTGGCCGGTGAGCGCCGCCTGGATCGCAATCTGGGCCGTTTCCTGGTCGCGGATCTCGCCGACCATGATGACATCCGGCGCCTGGCGCAGCATCGCGCGCAGGCCGGCGGCGAAGGTGAGGCCGATGCTGGCGCGGACGAGCACTTGGTTCACGCCGGGCAGCTGGTATTCCACCGGGTCCTCGACGGTGATCAGCTTGCGGTCCGGCTGGTTGAGCAGGCTGAGCGCGCCGTAGAGGGTCGTGGTTTTCCCGGAGCCGGTCGGCCCGGTCACCAGGATCATGCCGTGCGGCTGATGGATCAGCCCGGTCCACACCGCTTGATCTTCGGGCAGCAGCCCCATCTCCGGCAGCCCGCGGATCGGCTGGTTGCGGTCCAGCAAGCGGAGCACAATCGACTCGCCGTGCAGGGCCGGCAGCGTTGAGACGCGGACATCAAGGAGCCGGCCGTCCACCGAGATCTGCAGCCGGCCGTCCTGCGGCAGGCGCTTTTCCGCGATGTTGAGCCCGCCCATGATCTTGATGCGGCTGACCATCGGGCCAAGCAGATTGCGCGGCGGGCTGTTCACGTCGTGCAGGACCCC
>JAHFGU010000102.1:0-1636 GCA_023247285.1 Candidatus Omnitrophota bacterium | reverse complement strand
CGGCGGCCATCGTTCACGACGCGATGCCGCGTGCCCGGCGGCAGCCACATGGATTGTCCGGCGCGCATGCGCGCGCGGCGCAGCCCGCGGGCGCGCACCTCGAGCGTCACGCAGCCTTCCAGCGACACAAGCAACTCTTCGCGGCGGCCGGTCGTGTGCCAGGCCACGACGCCGCCGGGTCCAAGGCGCACAGCACCGGCCCGCAGGCCGCGCGCCCGGGACGGCACGAGCCGCCCGGCGCGCCGCCAAGAGGCTCGATGCAGGCGGGCGCCAGGATGCACGTCAGCCTCTGGCAGCGTTGATGAGGTGGGCAAGGTAGGCGCCCCCAAACCCGTTGTCGATGTTGACGACGCCGATGCCGGGCACGCAGCTATTCATCATCGTCAGGAGCGGGGCAACGCCCTGAAAGCTCGCGCCATAACCGACGCTCGTGGGCACCGCGATCACCGGACAGCGGACGAGGCCGGCCACCACGCTCGGCAAAGCGCCTTCCATGCCGGCAATCACCACGATGGCGCGCGCGCGCCGCAGCAGACGCCACTGATGGAGGACGCGATGCAGGCCGGCGACGCCGACATCCATCAGGCGGCTCACGCGGCTGCCCAGCAGCTCCAAGGTGAGCGCGGCTTCCGCCGCCACCGGCAGATCCGCGGTGCCGCCGGTCACGACGAGCACCAGACCGCGAGGCGCCTGCCGGCGGCGCACCGGGCGGTAGGCGATGCGCGCCAGCGCATCATAGCGAAGGCCGGGGACGGCTCGCAGCAGCGCGGCTGCGGCCGCCGGCCCGAGCCGGGTGACCACCACAATGTCGCCCGAGGCGCCGAGCCGCCGGACAATCCGGATCAGATCGGCGGGGCGCTTGCCCTCGCCGAAGACGATCTCCGGCGCGCCTCGCCGCAGCGGCCGGTGCGTATCCAGCCGCGCGACGCCGAGGTTGTCATACGGCAGGCGCCGCAGCGCCTCGATGAGCGCCCGCGGGGTCCGCCGCCCGCTGCGCGCCTCGCGGAGCCATTGTCCGAGCTGCCGTTCGTCCACTGAAGGCTCGCTTGTCCTGTCGTGTCACGAGGCAATCAAATACACGACCAGGACGGCGAGACACGCGGCGGACACCAGATAGAAATCGTAGAAGTAGACGAAATCCCTGGCCTGCTGCCACCAGCCCTGGCTGCGGCGGCGCGCCGGGCCGGGCTGGACCGCCCCCTTAAGGGATTGCGCCTGCGCCGGGCGGAACCGCACGAACCGCCCGCCGAGCTTGTACGCGGTCAAGCGGCCCTGCCGCACCAGCTGCTCCACGTCAGCTTCGGTCACCCCCAGGTACTGCGCCGTTTCTTCCGTCGTCCAGAGCTTCTCCATCCGTGCCGATTGCGACTCCCATGCCGGCCGCGCAGCGCCGCTTCACTTCACGCGCTCCTGCGCCAGCCATTCCTCCACCTTGGCCCGCTCAAACCGCCATTGCCCGTTCTCGCGCTGGGCCGGCACCCGCCCGGCCTGCGCCCATTGCGTCACCGTCTCGCTATCCACCTCGAGATACCGCGCGAGATCCTCCACGCCCATCCACTTGCCCGTCGACGCGCTGCCGGCCATCTCCAACGTGCCGTGCAGGATCGCGCCGTCTTGCACCACCAGCCGCGGCGCG
>JAHFGU010000101.1:3513-5866 GCA_023247285.1 Candidatus Omnitrophota bacterium | reverse complement strand
CCGCGAAACGGGTAGGGGGAGAGCCGGTGCACTTCGATGAAGCGCGGGTGCGTCAGGCGCCGGAAGGCGGCCTGGATGGCGGCATTAAACCGTTCCACATGGCCTACCTGGAGGACGCAGCGGTGCTGTGCCGCGGCCCGGAGCAAGGCGTCCGCTTCAGCCAGCGCGCGGGCCAGCGGCTTCTCGATGAGCACGTGGATGCCGCGCCGGAGGCAGGGCAGGGCGATGGGGGCGTGCGCGCTGGTCGGCACCGCCAAGCTGACGGCGTCCACCTGGTCGAGCAGCCGGCGGAAATCCGTGAATGACGGGCATCCAAGCTGCCGGCCCAGCGCTCTGGCACGCTCAGGCTGGATGTCGCAGACCCCGGCCAGCCGGACGCCCGGCAGGGCCGCGTAGATCTGCGCGTGCCGCGAGCCAAGATGCCCGACTCCCACAACCCCAACGCGCAGTGATGGTTTCATCACATTGAGCCCTCCAGTTAGGGTGCCTGAGTCTAGCAGAAGGCCTTGTCCGTCGTCAACGACTATGCTAAAATATCCCGCTTATGTCCACCTATCTTCGGCTCCTCCAGTACCTCCGGCCGCATGCGGCCGTTTTCGCGCTGGCCGCGGTCTGCATGGTGGTGTCGAGCGTGCTGGGCGGGATCCAGCTAGGCGCCATCTTCCCCCTCGCCGACCGCATCGTGACGAACAAGCTCATCCCGTCGCCGGTGTGGCTGCCAGGGTGGCTGGCCTGGATCGTCGCCTGGTTGAACAGCGTGCAGCCCTTGACGATGGCCACGCTGTTCTCGGTGGCCATCCCGATCCTCTTCTTCATCAAGGGCCTGTTCGAATTCTGGCAGACGTTCTACATGAGCGACGCGGGACAGCGGGTGATCCGCGACCTGCGCCAGGCGCTCTTCGACCGCTTCCTCGGCCTCTCGCTTGATTACCACCAAAAGACCACCACCGGGGCGACCATGTCCCGGATCCTCTACGACACGAGCATCATCCAGAACTCGATCACCGAGGGGATCACCGACATCGTGTTCCAAGCCTGCCAGGTGGTCGTCTTCCTGGCCATCGCGCTGGCCATCAATTGGAAGCTCTCGCTCATCATCTGCGTCGTCGTGCCGCTCATCGCCTGGCCGATCCGCAGCATCGGCCGGCTCCTGAAGAAGCTCTCCCAGCAGAGCCAGGCGGTCATGGGCCAGCTCAACACGACCATCCTGGAATCCATCGCCGGCATCCAGATCATCCAGGCCTTCCTCGTCGAGCCGCTGGCCAAGATGAAGTTCGCCGTCTCCAACGAGCGCTCCTACCGGCTGACGCGCAAGATCCAGAAGCGCATGAACTCGCTCTCGCCCCTCACCGAGCTCATCGGCGCCTCCGCCGGCGCGGTGATCTTCTGGTACGGCATCCGCGCCGTGCTGGCCGAGCGCATGACGCTGGGCACGTTCCTGGCGTTCCTGCTGGCGATGCTCTCGCTCATCCGGCCGTTCAAGCGGCTGGCCAAGCTCCACGGCATCAACCAGCAGGCGCTGGCCTCCGCCGAGCGCATTTTCCAGGTGCTGGACACCGCCCCGACGATCGTGGAGTACGCCAAGGCCCGGCTGCTGCCCCCGCTCTCGCGCGAGATCCTCTACGAGCACGTGTCGTTCCACTACGATACGCAGCCGGCGCTGCGCGACGTCTCGCTCACCCTGCGGGTGGGGGAAACCGTGGCGCTGGTCGGCCCGAGCGGCGGCGGCAAGACCACGCTGGTGACCCTGCTGCCGCGCTTTTATGACCCCACCGGCGGGCGGATCAAGATCGACGGCATCGATATCAAGCATGTGACGCTGGCGTCGCTGCGCGGGCAGATCGGCCTGGTCACCCAGCACACCTTCCTCTTCAACGACACGGTGCGCGCGAACATCGCCTTCGGCAACCCGCAGGCGGACATGACGGAGATCGTCGAGGCGGCGCGGCAGGCCAACGCGCACGCGTTCATCAGCCGGCTGCCGAAGGGCTACGACACGATGATCGGCGAGCACGGGGACCTGCTCTCCGGCGGCGAGCGGCAGCGGCTGGCCATCGCGCGCGCCCTGTGCAAACAGCCGCGCATCCTCATCTTCGACGAGGCCACCAGCCAGCTCGACGCGCAGTCCGAGCGCCTGGTGACCGAAACGATGGAACGCGTGTCCAAGACCCGGACGGTGCTGGTGGTGGCGCACCGCCTCTCCACGGTGCGGCTCGCCCACCGCATCGTGCTGATCCAGGAAGGGCGCATTGTGGAGCACGGCAGTCACGACGAGCTCCTGCAGAAGAGCCCCCTCTATCGGAGGTTCTGTGAGCTGCAGCTCATGCCCGCAGGGCCGTCGGAGCGCGAGGAG
>JAHFGU010000101.1:0-3413 GCA_023247285.1 Candidatus Omnitrophota bacterium | reverse complement strand
GGGATGACGACATCGCTGGTCCGCCAGTTGCTGGAGGCCGGGGTGCATTTCGGCCACCAGACCAAGCGGTGGAACCCGAAGATGAAGCGGTTCATCTTCGGCAGCCGCTCCGGGATCTACATCATCGACCTGGAGAAGACCGAGCAGCACCTCAAAGCGGCCTGCGACTTCCTTGAGGACCTGGCCGCCAAGGGGCAGCAGGTGCTCTACGTGGGCACCAAGAAGCAGGCCAAGCCCATCCTCGAAGCCGAGGCCAAGCGGGCGGGCATGCCGTACGTCGTGAACCGCTGGCTCGGCGGCACGATGACCAACTACGCCACCATCAAGCGCAATGTCGAGCTGCTGCTCGCGCTGCGGCAGCAGGAAGCGGACGGCTTCTTCGAGCGGATCTCCAAGAAAGATGCGAAGCGGCTGCAGCATCAGAAGGAGCGGCTCGATGAGAACTTCTGCGGCCTGGCCGAGATGGCCCGGCTGCCCGGGGCGCTCTTCCTGGTGGACATCAAGCGGGAAGAGATCGCCGTCCGCGAGGCGAACCGGCTCAACATCCCGATCGTGGCCATCTGCGACACCAACGCGGATCCGGATCTCATCAGCTTCCCGATCCCGGGCAATGACGATGCGATCCGGTCGATCAAGCTGATCACCACCCTCGTGACGGACGCCACCATCGCCGGGACGCGCCGGTTCGAGCTGGCCCAGCCTGCGCAGGATGGCGGGGCGGCCCCGGCCTCCGCCCCGGATGAGGCGAGCGACCCTGCACCCGCGGCGAAAGACGCGCATGGCGGCGCCTAAGTCCGCCAATCTGGCCGCCCTGAAGACGCTGCGGGAGGAAACCGGCGCGCCCATCGGCGAGATCCGGGCCGCGCTGGAGTCCTCCGGTGGGGACGAGCGCAAGGCGCGCGAGCTGCTGCGCGCCCGCGGCGCCTCGGCGGCCGCCAAGCGCCAGGACCGCGCGACGGGGCAAGGTCGCATCGAAGCGTACATCCATCACGACGGGCGGATGGGCGCGCTCATCGAGATTGATTGCGAGACGGATTTCGTGGCGCGCACCGCGGAGTTTGCCCAGCTCTGCCGCGATCTGGCGATGCAGGTGGCCGCCATGGCGCCCCGCTACGTGCGGGCCGACGAGGTCCCGGCCGATATCCGCGCCGGCCGGGAGGAGCTCAAGCAGCTCTGCCTCCTTGAGCAGCCCTTCGTGAAGGACCAGTCATCGTCGGTGCACGATCTCCTCAAGGCGCTCGTCGCCAAGACCGGCGAGAACATCGTGGTGCGCCGGTTCACGCGCTTCATGCTCGGCGAGGCGCTGCCCTCCTGATGCCGCCGCGCACGCAGCCGCGCCCGCGGGCCGCTGCCGCCCGGGATGCCGCCGGCGCGGCGCTAGGCCGCGCCGTCTATCGCCGCATCGTCCTCAAGCTGAGCGGGGAAGCGCTGCAGGGCAAGCTCGGCTTCGGCATCGATCCGGCCGTCCTCGAGGAGTTCGCGCGGTACATCAAGGAAGTCAAGGCGCTCGGCGTCGAGGTCACCGTGGTCGTTGGCGGCGGCAACATCGTCCGCGGCCTGGACGCGGCCGAGCGCACCGGCCTGGACCGCGCGACCGCGGACTACATGGGCATGCTGGCCACGGTGATCAACGGCCTGGCGCTGCAGGATGCGCTCGAGCGGCAGGGCGTGCCGACGCGGGTTCAGACCGCGATCGAGATGTCCAAGGTCGCCGAACCGTACATCCGCCGCCGCGCAATCCGGCACCTCGAAAAAGGCCGCGTGGTCATCTTCGTGGGAGGCACCGGCAACCCCTTCTTCACGACGGACACCACGGCGGCCCTGCGGGCCATGGAGATCGGCGCCGATGTCGTGCTCAAGGCGACGGACGTGGACGGCGTCTATTCGGACGACCCGGCCACCAACCGGCACGCCAAGAAATTCACGACCCTGACGTTCTTTGACGTGCTCAAGAAGGGGCTCAAGGTGATGGACGCCACCGCGGTGAGCCTGTGCATGAGCGGCAATGTCCCGATCATCGTGTTCAACCTGCACCGGGCCGGCAACATCAAGCGCGTGGTCTGCGGCGAGCCGGTCGGCACGGTGGTCACGAACCGGAGCTGACAAGGAGCGACGCATGCCGATCCCCCCGACGCTGTTCAAGGACCTGGAAGACAAGATGAAGCGCGCCCTCGCCACGGTCACGCGCGAGTTCTCCGAGATCCGCGGCGGCCGCGCCTCGCCGGCGCTGGTCGAGCACGTCATCGTGGAGTACTACGGCGCCCCAACGCCGTTGAAGCAGCTGGCGGCGATCACCGCGCCCGAGCCGCACCTGCTCGTCATCCAGCCCTGGGACGCGAAGGTGGCCCCGGAAATCGAGAAGGCCATCCAGAAGGCCTCGCTGGGGATCAGCCCCGTCGTGGACGGCAAGATCGTGCGGCTGCCGATCCCGCCGCTGACCGGCGAGCGCAGGGACCAGCTCACGAAGCTCGTCCACAAGCTGGCCGAGGAGGGGCGCGTGAACATCCGCACCCTGCGGCGCGACGCCAACGAGCACATCAAGCAGCTCAAGACGGACAAGCAGGTCAGCGAAGACGAGGCCTTCACGGCGCAGGACCAGATCCAAAAGCTCACCGACCGCTACATCGAGCAGATCACCGCGCTGGCCAAGTCCAAAGAGCACGAGCTCCAGACCATTTAGCGCTCCGCCCCCTCGCGTCAGCAGCACGTCAACCGCCAAGCCGTCCCGCGCCATCTGTTATAATGAGCAGGTGGATTTTCTCCGCGCTCTTTAACAATTTGGGCCGCTAGCTCATCAGGCAGAGCAACAGCCTTTTAAGCTGTGGGTGCTGGGTTCGAGTCCCAGGCGGCCCAGCGTGTTCCCTCAGAGTTATGGGCTACGAATTTTTCGATCATACGGCGGATGTGGGGGTGCGGATCCGCGGCGGGACGCTGGCCGAGCTGTTCCAGGACGCGGCGGCGGCCCTGACCGAGTTGCTGATCGAGCGCAGCCCGGTGGCGCCGCAGCAGGCGCGCACTGTTGCGCTCGATGCGGCGTCGGTGGGCGGCTTGCTGCGCGGATGGCTCACCGAGCTGCTGGTCTGGTTCGACGCCGAGCGATTCGTGATGGCGAGCGTGGCGTTCGACGAGCTGTCGGAGACGCGCCTGCGCGCCCGCGTTGAGGGCGAGCGGTTCGACCCTGCGAAGCACGCCGCCGGCGTGGAAGTCAAAGGGGTCACGCGCCATCAATTCCGCGTGGCCCGGGCCCCAGGCGGCTGGGAAGCAGAGCTGATTGTCGACGTGTGAGCGGCGCCGATGGGCGGCCAGTGGCACGGTCCCCTCGAGCAGATCGACACGTACCGGTGGCGGGTCCCGCAGTCCTACGATCCGGGGATGCGGGTGCCCGGGCTCATCTTCGCCAGCGAGAAGCTGCT
>JAHFGU010000019.1 GCA_023247285.1 Candidatus Omnitrophota bacterium | reverse complement strand
CGTGGGCTGCGGTTGTCGTATTGATGGCCATTCACGCGAAATTCTCAGAGTCCCTCACGCCTGAAGAGCGCGCGGTGTTTGACTTGGTCGCGCAGCTCAGGCAGCCGCACCGGCGGTTCAGCGCGCTCGATCTGGTCCACCGGGTCGCTCGGGCTGAAGGGCCGGAGCGCCTGCGCGTGTTGCGCGAGGTTGTCCGGCTCGAGCACGGGCGCGCCCGACGCCGCAGCGCGTTGTCCTTCCAGCTCGCAGACCTGGGGCTTGCGATGGACACGGTGCTGCCTGGAGAGAGCGGCTCGGACAGAGACCCCGATCCGGACAAGGTTCAGGCCGCATTAGCACAGATCACGGACCAGGTCAGAGCAGGGGAACAAGATCAGCGCGTGCTGGAGGCGATGCGGGTGCGCTTCCAGTCCCAGTATGCGCAGTTTTCTCCAGGGCCGGCGGGGACGCAGCAGATCGTGGTGCGAGTGCACCACCCGGATGTGCACATCGACCAGCAGATCCGCGTAGCGGGGGAGACGTGGGAGCTGGTCGGGCCGGTCCAGCGCGTGGAATCGACGCGCTACGCGGTGTTCCAATGGGTCGCTCGGTCAGCGCTGCGGCGCCTCTGGTTCCTGCCGCTGCTGGCGTTCGCGTTGCTCGGCTACGGCTTCAACAGCCCCCTGAGCCACTGGCTCAATGATCTGGGTCTCGGGATGATCGGTCTGAGCATCGCGGGAGTCGTCATCGCGGGGATCGTCCGTGATCTCCTCCATGGCGATCGCCCATCGCCGCGCCAGCCAACACCTGAGAAGAAGAAGCCGGCCGCGGGTTCACGGACAGGGAGCCGTGATCGACTCACGTGGAGATTCGCCGGAGTCGCTCAACGGCGCTTGAGCGAGGAAAGAAAGTCGCCAGGGGTGAGGATGGGGATCCCAGCGAAGGAACGGAGAGCTGTCACGTCCTTGTCACCAGAGACGATGACCTCAGCCGCCCCTGCGACTGCAAGACTCAGGAGATGGTCATCGTCCGGGTCACGGGTGATGCGGATTTGGGGGGACGGCGCAACGGCGAGCGCACGGCTCTCTAAGAACTGGCTTAGCCCTTCGATGGCCGCCGGCGTGACATGGGGATGGAATTTTGGACGCCGCAGCACGCCACGCAGCTCAGCCAAAAACCGCGAAGACACGATGGGGATGACGGCCCCATCTGCGATTGCCCCCACGACGGCGCGGCAGGGCGCACTGCCGAGCAACGCGCTCACGAAGACGTTGAGATCAACGACGGCCCGAGCCGTTGACACCACGTCGCTCGCGTCGGTAGGCCTTGATCTCCCGGACAATCTCGGCCATGGTGAAGCGCCGGCCTCTGCGCCGTCGGTCGGTCTCCATCCACAGGCGTTCCACCCGGGCCTTCGCCGTGTCTTGCTCAAGCTGCTTCACCAGGCGCAGCTTTTCATCAAGCGTCAATTCCTCGACCAGCCGCTCCGCCGCCGCCAGCAGGTTTTTCGACATGGCAACGCCTCCTCGTGGCGAGTCTACCATGCGCCCTTTTCCTCGTCAATCAACCCCGCCCAGCCTGTCAGGCTTCATCCCCAATCCCTCCTCGCGAGCGGCCTCACCTGGATTGATCAGCTGGTGGAACTGGCGAAAGCTGTTGTGAACGCGCTTCGCCCCGTCGTCAAGCAGTGGATGCCCGTGCTCGCGATCCCGGCCTTCTTGGCGCTGGCCTGGTGGCAGCCGGCAGCGGCGGCTCTCGTAGCGGTTGTGATCCCCCGCCTCGGCGCAGATGACCCGGATCCTGCCCCAGGATCGCCGGAATGGATCGCCGCCCGCGCGCAGCAGGGCCTGACAGGCGAGGCCGTCCGGGATTTGAAAACCGCGCTCAACGAAGCGGCATCCGACCAGGTGCAGCCGCGGCTTCCGACTCGGCACCGCCAACGCGGGGCAAATCCGCTGAGTGCGCTTGCGGTTCCGTTGGCCCTCGTGCTCGTGGCAGGCCTCGGCGCGGTCGTCGTGTGCGCCGCCAATGGGTTGCCGCTTGACACTCCGATCCTGAGTACCATGTGGCACGGGCTCGTGGCGCTGGCGCGTGCGCATGGCGGGCGGCTTGCGCTGGCCCTCACCGTGCTCATCGCAGGTCTTGGCCCATTCCTGATGACCCGGAGTGCAGAGACGCCGGATGCCGGCGATGCGCGCCGCATCCTGGCAGCCCGGTGGGTGACGTTGCGCGAGAGAGTCGCGGTCGCCACGGAAGAGGAGATCGCGGCGTTAATAGGGGACTTCCGAACGCTGGCGGATGAATCGGCGCCATTTGGCGAGCTGTTCGAGCCGGAGCAGCAGAGAGTGGCGAACCTCTTCATGCATCGTCAGGTAGAACTTTTCAACGCAGCCCATGAGCTCGTTAGACCCCGATTCAAGCCCGAACAGACGGTGTGGGGGCCAGACGGGCAAGGCATCGTCACATTCTGCGGCTGGGATCCGAAAACCGGCGAGGAGGTGGTGACGGTTGAACTATCCAGCCGTGTCATGCCGGCGGCTGTCGTCCATCGGCGCCCGCTGCCGGTGTTTTCGGGTATCACCGTGCTCGGGGAGGACACCCTCCAATTGAAGCACGCTGTCGTGACCTATCGGGGCGACGACGGCGTCAGCAGCCTCAGCATGGTTCCCCGGCTAGCGCCCAAGCACCAAGCCCGCCTCGAGGCGCTGCATGCGAAGTTCGGCGTTTCCCCGGCGTCGACGCTCGAGGCGATGATCCGACAGTACGACCAGTTGGCGCTAGCACACCATCCCGACCGGGTCCCCCAGCGGCCGGAGGAGGTGTTCGCGGCTACCGAGCGCTTCAAGGACATCCAGGAGGCGCTCCGGATTCTTGCGGGTGCGGTGGCAGAGTCCGCAGGGCGCAGCAGCAACGACGCGAAGGACCGCGAAGCCGCTTATCTCCAAGTCCTGATGAACCGGATTCGGATGCGCTGGGTTCAAATCGAACCGGCGTTCGGGGAGGCGGTCGCCGACGCGATGGCGGAAGTGGCTCGCACCACGCCGCATGACCTCAGGAACGTGACGGTGCACTTGAGGATTTTCCCGACCGCCCGTCCGTTCCTCGTACGGCTGGATCTTACGGCGTGGGAGCGCCTTATTGCGCCGGTCCTCCGGCAAGCGGTGCAGCACGCGATCACCACTCACATGAATCGTGTCATGATCGCGACGGAGAGCCGGGAAAGCGACGAGGTCGCTTCTCGGTACCAAGATGTGCTCTGCATCAGCTATGTGCCCGATGGCCTTGATCTGACCGCGCTGCGTCGCGCGATCGAGCCAGCCAGGGGAACGGCGGTGCTGGAAGGGCGTGCTCCGCACCAGCGCCTCCTCATCCGCTTTCCCGCTTCCCATCGCGCTCATCGCCGGAGGCCGGTCATCGAAGAGGCGCTCATCCAGGGGTTTCATACGGCCCCTCGACCGGCCTACCTTGCGGCACACAACCTGCCGTGGCAGCAAGATCTCGCCACCATTCGGCGGCTTCATGTATCAGCCAAGGCTAAGATCGCCTGCCTTGCATTGCGGCTCGATGGGCTGCAGATCCCGATCCAGTCGGCGGCTCGCATCCTTGGGCTGAGTGAGGCAACGGCGCGGCGTGCGCTGAGTGCCCTCGTGGCGACCGGTGATTTGCGTCAGGCACCGGCGAAGCCGGGGCTCGATGGCGCCCGGCCTCGGACCCCCCATTCCTACGCCATCGCCAATCGTCCTGCGCTGGAGGCGGCTGTCCTTTCCGAATGGGCCTCGGCGTCCGATGCGGCCTCAGCCTCCACCGGCGGCCGCCTCCAGGAGCGGTTCCTCGCTGTGCTCAGGGAAGAGCTGGCCCCGCGTCCCAACGAGAGTGGAGCGGCGCAGGCGCGGCGGTTGGGCGTGAGTCATTGGCTGATCTACTACTACATGAACAGGCTGGCGAACCAGGACACTGCACGAATCAGACTACCCCGGCGCGGCCGCCTCCAGGAGCGGTTCCTCGCTGTGCTCAGGGAAGAGCTGGCCCCGCGTCCCAACGAGAGTGGAGCGGCGCAGGCGCGGCGGCTCGGGATCAGCGCGCCGGGGCGGGACAATTACTTGAAAGCGCTGAAGCCGCCAAGCACGCTACGCAACTCAGTGGTCGGCGCGAATCCGCTGCATGCGCTGGGCGTCCCGCTGGCGCTTCTAGGTCTTGCAGGCCTCGCCGCGGTCGTCGTGTGGGCCGCCAATGGGTTGCCGCTCGATACGCCGGTCTTCAGCACCATGTGGCACGGGCTCGTGGCGCTGGCGCGCGCCGCGTTCATCAGCAACGGCAGCCACCCGCATACGGCTGTGGCCGTATTCGTCATCTTGACCGGCATCGCGCTCTTGATGGCGCCGGCGGGCATGGCATTTTCAGAGCGGTGGAAGACGACTCCCCAGGCGCTTCGTTTGCGCGAAAAAGTGCACGGCATGACCGGCACCACGGTCCAGCGGATTGCGGGGCTGCTGCTGGAGCCGGAAACTCCAAGGCTGTATGTCGAGGTTGTCAGCTATATTGCCGGGCCGTCAGTTCGTCATGCGCGTCGGGTACTCGAACAATTGGTCGAACTGGGCGTTGCTCGGCGGGCAGAGGCCGGCCGGCGACCGTATTACGAGCCGTTGAAGCCAGACGTGTTGAAACAGATTAGGGACGGTTTGCCCCTCCGCAAGCTGCGCGTGAGCCAACCCATGAGGGCTTCTGTACCGGGGGCGCTGGCGGAGGGAGGCGAATCGCGCAGCGGCGGGCGCATGAGTCGAGACGAGGTGCGCCTCTTGTCCGGTGCGCTCTTCCCGGTTATAGCCAACCAATCGGTTTTAGACTTGCACCAACGGCTTCGGGCTCTCGCTCGTGAGGTCGAGCAACAGCAACAGCGCGGCTCTCAGGCGTTTCGCTATGTCACGCGGAGCCTGCCAAGCGTGCTCCGCACCAACGTGACGGACATGTCCGTACAGAGGCTTGCCGAGCTGCTCGAGCGCATGATGACCGCTCTACCGCGGGAAGAACGGCTTCGGCTGCTCGCAGAACTCGCGATTGATCGGAACGGCTGGACCGAAGCGGAGCTGAGCCGGGAAGCCTCGCTAAGCCCCCAGCAATTGACCGAGTGGCTTCGAGGCCAGCGACGCTTGCCAGCGGATCAGTTGAGTGGCGTCGCCAAGGCGATCACGGTCGCCCATCGCTATGCGCCGACACGGGAGGCGCATCGGGTCGTGCAGGACGCGGTGTGCGCGCTGCTGCACGGATTGACGGAAGCCGGATACCTGTCCGAGGCCGCGATGGCCCGACGCATTGGCATGTACCCTGCCAACTTCAGCAAGCTCTTCCAGCAACAGTATCAACGGGCGTTGCTGAGCGTTCGCGCGCTCCGGATGCTGGCCACGTTGTGCCTGGATCTGGACCGGGCGATCCGGCCGGTCGAGAGGATGGTTCAGCTACCGCTGCCGGCTGCTCAGCTTCAGTTGAGCCTCAATGGGGGCAGGGATCTGGCGCAACTGGGGACTCAGACGCGTCGTGATGACGCGCGCCTGCGTGATCTGGTCAGGGCGTTTCTGCATGGGCGTCATTGGACGCGGCAAGAATTGGTGACAGCGCGCGCAGCGATCAGCCGTCTGCGCCGACAGGAGTTGCTGCGGCTGGAATTGCGGACGCTGGCTCGATTGACGCGGGAGGTCCTGGAGCGTGGCATGAGCCGCGCCGCCCTGGCTCGCGCGGCGGGTCGACATGCCGAGCCCGGAACCCCCGTGACCCAGCATGTCATCGCGCACATTGCCAGGCTCGATCGTGAGGGAGCCCCTCGTCCGATCGCTCGGAGCGTGCTGAGGGCCGTGGCCACGGTGGTGAGTCAGCGGAACGGATCAGCGCTCCAGGGCCAGCGCCACCGCGCCGCGGAAGCCGCCCTGCGGGCGCTGATCAGCGAGATGCAGCATGCCGGCTATGCGACCGACGAAGACATCCTGGGCGTTCGTACCGTGGATGCGGAGGTGTTTCGCCAGTTCATGAATGGGACGCGATCACTGGCTCCCTTCCAGCTTCGCGGCCTCTGGCGCGCGTTCCAGCGGATCAGCCTTGAGCCCTTGGTGCCGGATGCGGTGGCGGTCGGCGTCGAGCCCCGCCTCTCACTCGATGAGCTGGCCGCGCTCAAGCGGCAGGGCAGCGCTGATCGCGCCGTGCTGGCGAGATACCTGGCGGCGTTCTTTACAGAATCGGGGCGACTGACCCGGCAGCAGTGTTATGCGTGCCAAGCCGCGGCAGCCCGTCTGGCGCAGAATCCGTGGCTGGCGCTGCAGGTTCGCGGTCTTCGAGCGCTCCTCGGCGATCTTCGCGAGGCTCGGGCGCTTCCGAAGTTAGCGCGCCGCACGAACACCGAGCTCTCAGCGCTGACCGCGTTTCTCGAGCACCATGACCACGCCGCCTCATGGCGCCAGGTGCGGCAGTGGAGCGCGCGCGCTCCTGCATTGGTGTGGGCGGTCATCCAGCCGCGCCTGAAGCAGGCGGTCATCCGCGGTCAATGGATGATTGAGGAGATCGCGGCTCAAACGCAGCGCAATCCGGCAACGGTTTGGCGGGCGATTCGGCTCGGGCGGCCGGTGTCGCTCCCAACGTTCGGCGCATTATGGAACCGGATGCGCGCACTCGGGTCGACGGCTTCCACCCGCGCGACGCACGAGGTGGCGGAAGCCACCATTCGGGCCCTGCTCAACAGGCTTGTGCACGGCGGCTGGTTGACTAAAGAGGCGCTCGCGGATCTGGTCAGCATGCATGTTACGCGGTTGAGCGATTTCATGAACGGGCATCGCGGCGCGAGGCGCGAGACGCTTCAGCATCTGTGGGCCTTCTGCCAGCGCTTCGCGACGGCGCCGCTGCTGCCCGTTGAGATCCTCGGGACGTACCGCTCACGGTATCCTCAGGTCGCGGCGAGAGAACGCCGGCAACTCGAGGCGGCGCACGCCTTCTTGATCCGCGTGTTCGCGAGCGAAACCATCGCGCCCCCTGAACTCAAGACGGCTGCTGATGTGGCGGCGGCGCTCGGTCGCTTCCGGCTCAACCGGGTTGAGCTGCAAGCCATCCGCAGCCTGTGGCGGCAGGCCCTCCGGTCTGTTTCAGATATCGCCTTGGCACATGAAGCTCAGGTGCCGGTAGGTGTGGTGCGGCGGCTGCTTGCGGAGCGGTTCAAGCCGGGTGACCGGGACGCCATCCGGGTCGTGGCCGAAGCTGCGTTTCGGCTGAAGCAGCGGGGTGCCCCTGTTGATCACCATGAGGTGGCCGAGCGCGCGCTCCGGACGCTCCTAACTGAAGTGCTCAACGCCAAGTACACGAACCCAACTGCAGTTGCACGCGACGCGCGCGTTAACCGAAGCATAATCTACCGCTTTATGCGCGGGATGGGTTTGGATCACGCCAATCTGAAACGGGTCTGGCGAGGATACCAGGCTGTTCGCGTGCTGCCGCTCATCCCCCAGGACAGGAAGGGAAGAAGGCGGATGACGGCAGAACGGCAGCGCGCAATCCTCCGCGCCTTCTTGGCGACATTTTTTGAGGGCCCGGATCTGCCCACGCCTGCCGTGTTGCAGGATGTCCAGCAAGCGATCGCCGCACTCGAACGCAACGACGCGCTCGCCAAAGAGGTTCAGGCGCTGCGGAGGTTAGGCTCCCGCGTGATCACCCGCGGCTTGATCACCCGGCATGATCTGGCCCGCTCGATGGCCGCTGAGGATCCCACGCTTGCCCGATTTCTGGCCGGCACTCCCACCTTCCTGACTTCTGAACAATTGAAGCGGTTGGGCGATGTCGCTGGTGCCGTGGCTCTCGGCCAATCGATTTCCAAACTCCCTCGTTTGTCCGGCCACGCCCTGGGTGCTCGAGCCCGCTTGAGAGGGCAGGCTCGCAAGACGAAGGTGGACAGCGAGAAAGCCGGTCCGGCCAAAAGACTGCCGGTGGGGCTGAGCCGCCCGGCCATGTGGCTGGTGAGGAAGGTCACTATCCGCGGGCGGCCGCTGCCGGATTGGGCCCAAGCGGTGCTCGGCGGGGCCCTCGAGACGTGCGCGATTCTCATCGCGCTGCCCTGGGGCCTGGGGCACTTGGGCGCTGCGGGGCAGATGCTGCTGCCCTGGCTGACGACCTGGTGGATGCAAGGCAGCCTCTTCCTCTTGCTGCACGTGTTTGGGCCGCTCCGGGGATGGCAGGTGCGCATCCCGAAGACCTGGGAGCTGACCGCCTTCGATTTCTCCCGCGCGCCGCCGATCCAGCGCGTCTTCGCCTACCTGTTGGCTTATGGATGGATCTTTGCGCTTGGAACTATCTTCCACTGGCTCCTTCCGCAAGCGTTGCACTTCTCGATACTCGGCCTCGCTCCTGCGCTCACCGCCGCACTCCTGGTCCACCCCATCCTCTACAACCTGCTCATCACGCGCCTTCTTCCCGGGCTGCCATTGGGCCTGGCCGCGCCTGTTGGCAAGCGCGTGAAGATGCCCTTGCGTGATGAGCCGCGCAAGGTGGACATCCGTGATGTCGTCGCGTCGGCTGTGCGCGCCATCCAGCATCATCCGTTGGTGCGCATGAAGACCGCAGGGCTCAAGCTCACCCTGCCGTCAGACACGATGCCGCGCCGGATGACCGAAGGGGAGCAGCGGGAACTCAGAAATCGGCTTGCGACCTTTCTGACGTATCGAGCGGCGGAATCGCCAGAGCGGAAACCGGTGCTCGTGTCACTC
Organism: Candidatus Omnitrophota bacterium; assembly: GCA_023247285.1. Next base: position 8,633 of record JAHFGU010000019.1, on the reverse strand, counting down.
CTCTTGCGGAACGGGCGGGCCGTTGTCTCCGTCCGGCGGTCGATTGGCCAGCCCACCGAGTTCGCGCTGGAAGGTGAGTTGCCTCCCGCTTCGCGCGCCAGCCGTGAGCCGGCGACGGTGCAGACCGCCGCACCAAGGGCATCGAAGAAAGCCGAGCGATCATCGACCTACGAGACCATGGACGAGGTGCTCACGACAGAGCGCCTGAGCCGTCTCTTTCCACCGAGCCCATCCAAGTCACGCAAGAAGCCGACCCGCTATGCCGTGGGCATCGGGATGAGCCTGAGCCTGCTCGCGGTGGTCGGGCTGCAGTTGCCGCTTCCCGCAGCGCTCCTCGTCGTGAAGGGCGGGCTCGTGCTCGATCTGCTCCTGCTGGTCCTCATGGCGAAGATCGCCTCCTTCCCGGCGCGCCGGCAAAGGGCGACGGCGCGGTTGGAGGAGGCGCTACGGACGGGTGAACCCACGCGCATCCGTCGCGCTGTGAAGCGAGCGCTGCGCTGGTTGACGCGAGCCGAGATCCACAGCGTCAGCCGCGGCCTGATGGTTCAGTCAGGCAAGGCAATCGATCTTGAGATTGACGACCGTGACCCCGCGCGGCCGGCCGTACTCGTGCTCCTGAAGTCCAGCGCACAATTTCGGTCGCACGCATTTGGGAATACGGTCTTTCGAACGGAGATCGGACGGCTCAGGCTGATCCCGGATTTTGACCAGCGCGTCATGGATGTGAAGATCGTGGGGCCCGTGTCTGTCCGCGAGAAGCACCTGATGTTGCTGTGGGCGTTTACCCACCCGAAGTTGGCCTCCAGGTTTGGGGAGATTCCCCTCACAGAGATCGTTCGAGGAGAGGGCCAATATCTCCTCCGCTTGCCGGACTCCTCGCCCCGGTGGATCGGCTGGATCGCGCTGCTGGGAGCTACCATGGGCCTTGGGGCCGCCGGGTTCGCGGTGCTCAAGCATCACCGGCTGCAGCGGCTCGTGCTGGCGAAGGTCCGCGCCATGGCGCCGGGTACAACATGGCGCTTCAACGAGCACGAACGCGCCGAGCTCAAGGGAATCTTCGGAAGCTGGGACCGCTTCGTGGCTGCCGCAACGAAGACCCCCGGCATTGTCACCGGTGAGGCTCCGTTCTCCCTCCATCGAGTTCCTTCGCATCCCGGCGCCCCGGTCGCGGCCAGCGCGCGCTGGCCCGGCGTGCGGCGGCTCCTCGAAGCGGGGAAGCCGACCTCGGCGATGGCGCTGGCGGTGGCATGGGAGACGCTCATCTTCCTCGGGCTGCTCCCGCTTGCCGTGGCCTGGCTTAAGCCGCTAGGCCTCGATCTTTCATGGGTGCTGCCCTGGGTGCAGTTGGGGCTCTTCCCGCTCATCCATGTCAGGGCTTTCTGGGGGTGGCAAGCGACTCAGGACGGCGCCAGCACCTTCGTGCCGCTCCGAACCCGAGCGCCTCCAGCGGCCGTGCTCCTCGTCACCACCCTCGGCGCGCTCTTCCACCTCGGCCTGCCCGCGCTCCTCACCCCGGCGCTCACGCCGCTCATCACCCCGCCGGGCTGGTTCAGCCTCCTGGCGACCGTCCTTAGCCAGGCGGGCCTCCTGATCCTGGTCTTCACCGCCCACTTCCTCGTCGATCGCTTCCTCCTGCGATGGATCGCCGCGCGCCTGGCCGCCTGGCAGAACCATCCGGTGACGGTGCCGGTGGGGATGGCGTTCCCGAAGGACCCTGCCCAGCGCGTCAACCTCCTGTCGGGTAAGGAGGCCTTTGAGCGCGCGGTCGCCGAAACGCGCGCGTTGTTGGACCAGCAAAGCATCCGCTTCGCCGGGGCGCACCTGGTGAGCATCGCCTCGCTGCGACAGCTGGCATATGGGATGGCATCGCGTCAGGATGTGACCGAGACCGGGCAGGGCGTGGCGTTGGTGATCGGCCGCCGCTATCCAGATGAACAACTGCTCAGAGCCTTGGGGAAGATTTGGAGCAAGGCCGACGTCGTTGCCGAGACGGTGTGGGATAAGAACGAGCAGCAGCTGGAATTGTTGCGCGCGCTTGCCACCGCGCCAACTTCACCGCCTCCTGCCGAGGAGCCCGCGCCGCGTGCCGTCAGGCCGCGCACATCGCCTGCCACGCCAAGAGCGCGCGCTGAAAAACACGCACCGGTACTCCCCTCGCCATCTCAGGATTTGCGTGATCAGTTCTTGACCATTGAGGAACTCTCTCGGCGCTTTGAACAAGCACAGCCCCTCATCGTTCAGTATCTCAGGCCAGATCCAATTGAGGGGAATAAGGCGGCACTCGAGCCAGTCAGCATGCGCGTCGTCAAGCTGATTAAGAATGCCCCTGGCTGGCCTGTGCCTGTGGATGAAATTCATCTGGAGCTGGCCGATCCTCTTGAGCATACGGAACTCGCGCCGATAAAGATCTTTATTCCGCGCGGTCAGAAATCCGGCCTCTTTCTTGCACGTGAAGCTGTTCCCCCCCGAGCCGCCCATCACGCGCTTCAAGGGGGGCGACCGTCGCAGAAGCCAGATAAGGCGCCGGCACCGCCGGCCGCTCAAGACGCTGCACCGGCGCAGCCTGTCGCGAACGCTCCGCCGCGCCTCACCGAGGGGCAGCGCCTGCTGGCTGAGGAACGACGGCGCATCGCAGCAGAGGAACGTGAAGCGTCCGTGTCGCGCGCGCCGCGCCAGTCGCCAGCGCCTACGAAGCGAGTCGAATCCCGGCCGGCAAGCGGCCAGGCCGACCCACAGACCGAAGCGCTGCTGACCGAGGCGGTCGCTCAGCGCGATGCGCTTCAACGAGAGTTGACTCAGGTCCGACAGCAGGTCATCAAGATGGAGACGGCGCTGAACGGCATGCAGAAGCAGGCAACGGTCGATCAGCCGCCGATTTCCGCGTCGCCTCCGGCGCCCGCAATCCCGATCGATCGCCGTTCGGTGAACGTGCTGGACTTGGTGAAGCCTCATGCGGCCTATTTGAAGAGGAATGGGATCAAGACGATCGGGCAGTTGCGCGCGTTCACGCATGAGATGGAGCAGCGCCCAGGCTACTACTACCACCGGTACTTCATGAAGGTACTCGCCGAGTACGAGCAGGCCCTGATGCAGCCCGCCATCTCACCGCAACCGGCTTCGGACCAGGCCGAAGCGCTGCTGACCGAGGCGGTCGCTCAGCGCGATGCGCTTCAACGAGAGTTGACTCAGGTCCGACAGCAGGTCATCAAGATGGAGACGGCGCTGAACGGCATGCAGAAGCAGGCAACGGTCGATCAGCATATTCGACAGAGGTTGCAGGGCGCGCTGGTCAAGAGTCAGCAGCGCATCGCGACGATGAGGCGGGAACACGCGACCTTGAACAAGCGCCTTGTGGAGCTCACGGCGGAGCTCGAGGCGAGTAATCGTCTGATCGAAGCAGCCCAGCAGGAGCGGCAGCGCCTTCAGGATATGCACGAGCAGGAGCTTAGCCGGTTAAAGAACGAGCTGACGGCTGGGGTCAGCATCAGCAGGACGTACGATGAGTCCCGACGGACCCAGATCACCGCGTTAGCGGCCGATCTCGCTGCCCATCCCGTCGACACGCCTGCCGCGCGTGCCAAGCGGCTCGGACTGAGCCCATCGACGATACGCAACTATCTGAAAGCGCTGAAGAATGAGCAGAGCGCTCAGTCGCCGGCGGTTCAACAGCCGGAACTGGAGATTCAGTCTGGGGCGACGCTGCTGTTGCAGAATCCAGCGGTGTTCAGCGTGACGGGAACCGCATTCACGGAAGCGGTGCAGGGAACGCTGGCCGCCTTGTCCGCGTCCAAGGAGGTCGCCGTTGCCACCTACCAACGTCAGGATGGCAACCTGACGCTCATCGTGCGCGTCCGGACTCCGGCGGGCGCGCGCGTTGGGTATTGCATCCTGACACCTCATCAGGATGGGGGATACCGGCTCATCGAGGGGCGTCTTCCGCGTACTTCGTGGCCGCCGGAGGTGACGGCATGGCTCACAGCGGTGACGCAGTGCGCCCAGCGTTTCGATACCCCCCTGGTGCGCACTGAAGAGCATTTCTCGGTCAATAAATTCGACCACGCAGAACGCTATTTCGCCTCCGCCAAATACGTTGATGTTCTGGCCGAGGGTCGATCAATGTTGCTGGCATTCCACGAGGCGCTGGTTCAGTACCCTGGCGTCACCCCCAGCGCACTGCAATTGGCATTAGTTGCGCAGGGGGTGAAGCAGGCCGGCTTTCTAAACGTGAGCTACTCCCTCTGGGGCCATCTCTCAGAGCACGGCATGGATGTGATCAAGCGGCGCGCCGAGCTCGGCCGCGCATTGAGCCAGCTCAGACAAGAAATGTATGCCGTGCTCGAGGAGCACCCCTTCCATATAACAGTGACAGACCGCGATTTAGATCAGCTGCTCACCCTGTTGGTTCCGCGGCGATTGGGCCAGCAGCCTGCGAATCACGAGGGAGCATCCAATCCCCGGCCACTCATCTACCACTCCAAGCCGGCACACGGTCGAGGAGCCGTCACGCCCGAGGATGTTCTCGCATTCCTGCGCGGTCATGACCAGGCGACCTGGAAGGACGCGATGGACCACTTCCATGTGAGCCGCGCGCAGCTGAAGGAGCAGCTGCAGCAGGCGACAGAACAGCTGCGTCAGCAGGGACAAGCCCCGAAAGAGCCGCTGACATTTCGAAAGGTGGATCGGACTCTCGCCATTACTCGCCGCATTCTGGACGCCCTCTACGTGCTTGACCCCGACCACACCGGCCAGTTTTCCAAGCAGGACCTCGCCAGCACCGTGGGAATGGGGGGAGGGGGGCTAACGCACCTGGTGCAGCGCAACGGTATTGATCTGCAAGCGTTGATGGCTGCGCCCCGCCGCAAGCCTGCTGAGCCATCCGCACACACCGAGACAGCCCCGGCATCGGTTGTGGTAACCGCTGTCCAGCCGCTCCAGGAGGAATGGCGGGGAATTGAGGGGCGGATCAGTCAGGCCGGCACCACCACGCCAACCCGCGAGGAGCTCACGGCGCTGCAGGATGAGGTGAGGTCGCTGGCAGCGCGCTCGCGGGCGATCGACCCGGCCGTTTTCGAAGCCAGGATTCAGGAGGCGGCGCGCGCGCTCGATGACCTCGACATCGCGGTCGTGGGGGTGGAGATTCAAGCGCTGGAGACGGCCGAGGCGGTGCGCAAGCAGCAAGACGCTCTCCAGGAGCAGCAGCAACGTGACGCAGCGATCAACACCCTGAGCCTTTCTGCCGCGAAGCTAGTTCGGAAGTATCTGGCTGAGGGCAGCATCGATCCGGCGCGCATTCCGAAGATCGTCGAAGAGTTGGCCGACCTCCCACCGATGACCCAGGTCAACCGCGTGAGCCGCTACCTCCCCAACAAACCGCGCGGCTTCATTGTCCTCGAGCCCGTCGCGGTCCTGGCGACAGCGTCCGCCGTCGTGCTGATCGTCGCCCACGGCGGCGCGGCGGAGCTGGTCTCATTCTTCACCTCGCTGCGCGTCGGTCTGCCGGGAATCGCCGCGAGTCTTGCGGCGGTTCTCCTCGGGCCCTGGCTGTTCGGCATGCTGTCCCAGCCGATTGGCCGCCACCTCACCCGCCAGGAGATCCGCGAGGCGCTAGGGCGGATCGTGCACGACGTGGAGCATCTGGATGAGCAGGCGGTGGCCCGCCAGCATGCGAGAGATTGGAATGAGATGGATCGGCTCTACGGCGAGATGATGCGGGCGATTTATGACGATTTGCATCGGGTAGCTTCCGCCGAACCGGTCCTCCTGCTTGAGGTATTGGAGGCTCTCGAACACGGCATCCCGCAGCTCATTCAATCGTTCTGGGGCCATCCGCTGGGTCAGCGGTTTCAGGAGGAGCTCCGTGTGATGGTGGCCCGCCGGCCCAAACAGGCTGCGCATCCCATCCCAACGCTGCGCGGGATGCAGTTGAGGTTAGAGATGACGATGCCCCGTGCGCTTGAGCATCCCTTCGATATGGCCGGCCTGATCCAGGAGACGGTCGATGCGCTGCAGGATCATGCGGCGTCCCACGGCGTCGCCGTGACGCTGCGCGGCGCCGACGCGCCGCTTGAGTTCACTCACGTCACCGACCAGGAGATCACGTCCTGGCGGGAGGAGCTGCGGCAATTGCTCCTGCAAGTCATCAATACGACACCCGAGCACGGAGGCGTCTGGATCCGTGCCGATGCGTATCCCAACAAGATGGTCTTGAGGGTCGCCAATGGCCAGCGCCTCATCGCGGTGAAGGAGCGGACGGGCCGGTTGACGGTCCGCAAGGAGCAGGGAACCCATGGGCTCAGCGTGTCGTGGGACCGGCACGCGCATGCGCCGGCAGACCGCAACCCCGAGCGCGGGGCCGCGCGCTCCCCGCTCGTGCAGGTCTTGGCAGGCTTTGCAGCCGGCGCGCTCCTCGCAACAGGCATCTTTACCTGGGGATTCGGCGTCGCTGTGCCGTTTGTCATCGGCTCCCTCGTGACGCTCGGCGCCGCCTTCTTCTACCTCTTACTGATTTGGCGAATAGCACGAGAGGAAGTGAAGATGATCATCGTCATGGTGGCCGATACGCTGCTGGCGTGGGGCCTGTTTCTTGGTCTGGGCGGCGGAGACGTGATGATCCACCCCAGCTGGACCGCGCTGAAAGCGTCTCTCGCCATCCACGCGGTCAGCCACCTCGCCGGTCCGGTGCTCATGCTCCTCCTGTCCATCACGGTCTACTCCTTACTGGCGTTGCACAGTCAGATCGCCAGGATGAAGTGGGAAGTGGAGAATCGCAGCGCCTTCGCTGCAGCGCTTCAGCAGGCGGATCGGTTAGACCCTCCACGCCAATCGAAGCGGGCGCTTCAGGCGTACGCCATCCTGTTCATGGTGCGGGAGACGCGGAGCGGCCGCACGGAACAGCAAGCCGCAGCACAGTTGGCGGATCGTCTCGCGGAGCTGGTTGCCGCGGAGCGCGCGGCCATCACACACGGCCTGCCATCCCTCGGCGGGAAACTGTTTTTTCCTGATCTGGAAATCTACCCTGAGCCGGGCAGCGATGCCGACGCGCTCCTGCAGGGGTTGAGGGTGGCGGATGGGTTGCCGGGGGTGGCCTACCGAGGCGGCGGCTTAATCCCTCACCCGACATTGCTGCTGCCCGCGGCGGCATCGTGGCAGCTCATGGACGCGCTGATGAATGAGCTGCTGGTCAGCCCCGTGCTGCCGAGCCTGGACGGGCGGCTCCTCTACCACCAGCTGACGGTGCGCGGCCGTCTGGGTGATGAGGGCAAGCTGATCATGCTCGCCTCGCTGGCCATCACGCCGGGATATTTTGATTGGGAAGCGATCGAGAAGGATTGGGGATCGATGCTGCTGGGCGGGATGGGGCCGCTGGTCTACGACGGCACGATCTACTTCACCGACGGCTTCCGGTTGGGGCCGCCTCGAACCGATTTTCTCCACGGGTTGGCCAAAGTCGTCGAGGGCCAGCCGGTGCGCACGCTGGATGCCGCACAGTTGCGCATGATTCAGCTGCTGGCCTGGGCATTGTCTGCGAAGCTCAGCGATACCGGCAGTGCGCGATTTGCCCGGGAGCGAATCTGGCGCATCTTTGCGAAGCGGATGCGGGCCCGGTTTGCATTCTGGGCAAAGGAAGAGCGAGACCTCGAGCTGGCGATCAAGACGCCCTGGATGTTGCCGATCCCGGTTTGGCGGTCCCGATACCGCCGCACGGAGAAGCGGCAGGAGAATATTTTCGCCTGGCCGCTGATTCAACAGGGGCTGGTGGCGCTGGAGCGTCTCAAGGCGCTGGAGCGGGATGTGCATGTGCCGGTGCAGATCGAGGAAGACTTTGTCAGCTCGGAGGGGTTGCTCGAAGACCAATCGCTCATCACGTATCAGATTGAGCGCCACCATCCCTTCGGGGAAGGCGTCAGCCATATCGCCGATCAGACGCTCCAGCAGCTCGATGTGCTGCTCGCGGATCCCGCCCCAGCATCGCAGGCCGAGCCCTCCGCGGGGGATGAATCGACATTCTTGGGCTTGGGAGGCCGCGCCTGGAATACGCTCCAGACGCAATGGAAAACGCTGCTGGCCGGCGCCGGTCTCCTGCTGATCTTGGCTGCGAGCGGCGCGCCAGATCGCATCTTGTGGGTGGGCGCGCTCACGATGGCGTGCTTGATGGCGCGGACGTCCAGCCCCTCGAAGGCGACGAGAGCCGGTCAGGAATTCAAGCAGGCGGCCGCATGTTATCGGCAGGCATTCCAGCTTGCCGGCGTCTCAGCGCGGACGCTCTCTCGGCATCGGTACAGCGTGGGCACCGGGATTCTGGCGATTGAGCGCGCGTTCGAAGCGTATGGTCCGACGGGCCCGCCCAAGCGCATCCGCGCGGAATGGGTCCCGCGCCTTGAAGCGCTGCGGCAGTTGCAGGCGCTGCACAAGAAACTGGCGCATCCGTTTCAGTTGATCATCGTGAGCTTGGAAGATATCCAGGCCATGGGCGGCCAGCCGCAGATCATGCAGCGGCTCAGAGACATCAGCATGGCCTATGTCTTGGGTGCGCGCGAGGCGGATCACGCGTCCGTGCTCGACACCATCCGCGAACACGGGGTTGCAAACAAGTACGTGCTCGTCTTGGGTGGAGATCGGATGCATCCCGCGCT
>JAHFGU010000219.1 GCA_023247285.1 Candidatus Omnitrophota bacterium | reverse complement strand
TACTGGAGCGGGGCCGGGTCTTCCGCCGCCGCCACGACGACGATGGTGTAGTCCATCGCCCCGCGCTTCTGCAGCGTCTCCACCACGGCGACCACGCTGGACATCTTCTGCCCGATCGCCACGTAGATGCAGTAGAGGTCCTGGCCTTTCTGATTCAGGATCGTGTCGACGAGGATGGCGGTCTTGCCGATCTGCCGGTCGCCCAGGATGAGCTCGCGCTGGCCGCGGCCGATCGGGATCATGCCGTCGATGGCCTTAAGGCCGGTCTGCACCGGCTCTTTGACCGGCTGGCGCTGGATGACATTGGGCGCGCGCGCCTCCACCGGCCGCAACGTGTCGGTGACGATCGGCCCCTTGCCGTCGATGGGGCGGCCGAGCGCATCCACGACCCGGCCCAGCAGCGCCTGGCCGGCCGGCACCGAGACGATCCGGGTGGTGCGCTTGACCACGTCCCCATCCTTGATGTGCGAGTCATCGCCAAGGATGACCGCGCCCACATGGTGCTCCTCGAGATTGAACACCATGCCCATGGTCTGCCCGGGGAACTCGAGCAGCTCGCCGGCCATGGCGTCGTCGAGGCCGTAGAGCCGCGCGATGCCGTCGCCGACCTGGATGACGCGGCCCACCGAGTCAAGCTTGACCTGGCTGCGGTAGCGCTCGAGCTCCTGCGTGAGCGCGAGCGAAACTTCCTCAGGACGAAGGCGTGCCATCTCTGCTCCTCACCATAAAAGTGTCAGACACTTTTGGTGCCTGACACCAAAGGTGCCTGACACCTTCAGTAGACGCGGATCGAGCCCAGCCGCTGGCGCAGGTCGGAGAGCTGCCGGCGCACCGAGCCGTCGATGACGCGGTGGTCGAGGCGCACGATGAGCCCGCCGATCAGCTCAGGGTCCACTTCAGCCTCGAGCTCGACGCGCTTGCCTTCCCGGCGCTCGAGCGACTCGCGCAGCCGCTCCAGCTCAGCGGCCGGCAGCGGATGGGCCGAGGCCACCACCGCGCGCAAACGCCCTTGATCCTCATCGACGAGCCAGGAGAGCGCCTCGGCGATGCCGCCCAGAAATTCCGCCCGCCCGGCGCGCACCACCAGGTCCAGGAACGCGCGCACGAGCGGCGCCCACCCCGCGGGCCGCGCCTTCTCCAGCACCGCCAGCTTGTCCTCTGGCTCGACGTCAGGATTCAGGAGCAGCTGGCGCAGATCCGGCACCGCGCGCAGCAGCGACGCCACCGCGGCCAGCTGCTCGACCGCCTCGTCGAGCCGGCCCTCGCGCTTCGCGGAGTCGAACAGCGCCTGGGCGTAGCGCCCGGCGACCGCGTCTGCCGCCATCAGCGCGCGCGCTCGCCGCCGGCCTCGAGCTCGCGGAGCACGTCGTCCACGAGCTGCCGGTCGGCTTTCGCGTCCACCTTCTGCCGCAGGATTCGCTCCACCGCGTTCATGGCCATCGCCGCGACCTCGTCGCGCAGCGTCACCTTCGCCTTGGCCAGCTCCAGCTCGATCGTGTCCTTGGACTTCTGCGCCAGGGCGGCCCCCTGCGCCCGCGCCTCCTCCTGGATCTCCGCGCTGATGCGCTTGCCCTCCAGGATCGCCTGCTGGATCTTCGCGCGCGCCTCGTCGTTGATCTGCTTCAGGTGCGCGGCGTACTCGGCCTGCAGCCGCTCCATCTCCGCCTTGCGCCGGGCGATCTGCCGCAGCTCGTCCTCGATCTTCGCGCGCCGCGCGTCGAGGACGCCGAGCAGCGGCCGCCACGCGTAGCGCCGCAGCACCGCCCACAGGATGAGGAAGCTGAGGGCCTGCGCGAGGATCTGCTGAAGATCAGGCTGAAGGAACGCCGGCATGCCGGGCGGCGCTCTTAGCCGGAGATCTTGCCCTGGTAGACGAACGCGATCACCAGCGCGTAGATGGTGAGCGCTTCGATGAGCGCGCAGCCGATGATCATGGCGGTCTGGATCCGGCCGCCGGCCTCCGGCTGGCGCGCGATCGCCTCGAGGGCTGCGCTGACCGCCCGGCCCAGGCCGAAGGCCGAGGCCATCGCGGCCATGCCCAGCGCCAGGGGAACGGTGAACGCCAACATCGCTCGATAATCCTGCGGCATGGTGCCTCCTGTGTTAGTGGTGCGCCTGGTGTTCGCCGTCGACGTGCGGCAACATCAACGCGATGTACACCGACGTGAGCAGGCTGAACACCATCGCCTGCACGGTGCTGAAAATCAGGACGAGGGGGAGCGCCAGCGCCTGGAGCGGCACGCCGACCGGCAGCCGGATCGCCGCCGCGATGCCCAGCCCCATGACGATGAGGACGCCCAGCAGGACGTCCTCGGCGAAGACGTTGATGCACAGACGCAGGCTGAGGCTCAGCGGCTTCACGAGCTCCCCGAGCACGTGGATGGGCAGCATGAGCGGCACCATGAGCCAGCCGACCAGGTCGCGCGGCGAGCCGGCCAGATGGTCCAGGTAGAGAAGCGGGCCCTGCGACCGGATCCCGACCCACTGGACGTAGCAGAAGACCGTGAGGGCCAGGGCCGCGGTGGTGTTGATGTTCGCGGTGGGCGACTTCAAGCCCGGGACCACGCCCGCCAGG
>JAHFGU010000018.1 GCA_023247285.1 Candidatus Omnitrophota bacterium | reverse complement strand
TGGACGAACTCCGCACGACGAAGAAGTAGGGCCTCCCCTCCCAGCGAGCTGAGCACCGCCACCACCACGACGAGGCTAAGCCAGCGCCGGACCCGCTGGGCTAGCCACCGCAATCTTTCGATTCTCCAAAGACGCGCAGTATGCATGCCGGCCCGGGCCAGCACGCGCGCTTCAACCCGCCGAGCCCATAATTCCGCCGCGCCGACAAGCGCGAGCCCGAAGCCAACAGCAATGAGCGTGCCTAACGCACGGGGTTGCGCGAGGGTGCCTTGCAGCCGCAATGCTCCCAACACACCGTCTACGATCCGACGCCGCTTGACGAGAAACTGCCGAACAACCCATACCGCACCAACCATCGCGCCGAGAGCCGGCACCAACGTCATCGCGAGTCTGTCGTTGAGGAATGGCATGATCTGAAGACCGTGGACCGCACCCTCCGCCGTCTGCTGTGCGAACGCGCGCAGACCCGATTCGAGCAGCCGCTCAGCCCGGTACAATCCCGGTCCTTCTGTCGCTTGGAGAAGCGTCGCAACGACTTCCTCCCCCACGATGTCGGATGTCACCATGCCACGCGGCTCGTACCTCATGCCCCCGGCATGATGCCAGAGGAAGAGGGCGCTGGCTGCGCGGGTGAATCGCGCATCTGAAGGCCACGGCCGGTCAGGCGAGAGGGGTGGCACCTGCTCGAAGAACCAGAGCGCTAGGGCTTCCTCGCCTTCGATGGCGGGCAGCGGGAGCACGAAGGGGACCCGCGGCAAGACGAACCGCGATTGGCGCAAAATGGGCAAAATGAGGATAGATAAAGCTTCTTGGAGCTCTACAAGCTGTTGGCGCAGCTCTTCCGATAGCGCTGGGAGAGATGGGTTCTGAATCCTTTGTGACATGAGGCCGAGCATGGGGAGATCCAAGCGGGTCAATCCCTCAGGACCTAGAAACTCCTGCAGCACGCGTCCCTGGCCCTGCTTCGACAGAGGCCTCAGGATATGTTCGATGCGTGGCGATCCGGCAAGCAGATCGGCGATCACGGTGATTGGGAGTTCCTTCTGCAGGGCCTGGTTGATCACGTCCCAGCGATCGCGGTTCACGATCTCCGGTTCCCCCATCGTCAGCGCCGTCTTCCACCGCTTGTCGAACCGAGTCGCGAGGAAATCCACCACCTCATCCGAGCGCTCCAGTTCGTCGGGCAGCGCGCGCCGGATCGCCTCCAGATGCTCAGGTTGATTCCTCCATTCGATCCCGCCCATGACCGCCATACCGGTTAAACCAAGCCCTGCAGCAGCTGACCCGCCTGCCAACCATGTCACGAGTGCGAAAATACCTGCCGCGGCGAGCGGGTTGTCTTTCGCGAACCGGCTAAGCTGTCGCAGCACACATCTCCCCGCCTTGACAACCTCCGAGGCCGCGCGTAGACTGCGCGCCATGGCCGAGCGCAAACGATCAGCCAAAAGCTCGTACACGTCGACAGAGGTCGGGGCGCTCATCGAGGAGCTCCGGTCCGAGTTCCGCACGGTCGTGGACATCGCGCGCGACGTGAAGGCAGAGGTGGATGGCCTGAAAATCTGGCGTGCCGGTGTCGACGAGAAACTCGTAACGCTGGACTTCGTCTTGACCGAGCTCAAATTGCTGAGAGCCGAGCTGAAGACCTTCGACGAACGGCTCCGAGCCGTGGAAGTCAAAGTCGGCCGCTGAGTCTTCCCCCCTTCTCCCCCTTCGTTCCATTCCACCGCTGACTCGCTGACTGTCCAGGCCGGTTGGATGGTTGTGCGCTGGTTCACCGCAGGATCGCCCGGCTTGGTCGCGGTCAGCATCGTCACGTCGCGCAGGCCGTCCATCCGCAGCGCCTGGTACTCCAGCGAGTACGTGACCAGGCGCGGCACCTGGTTGATCGGCCGCGTCTCTTGTTCGACGACAAATCCCTCGCCAACGAGCCGTGCGACGAACGCGTCAAGCTGCTGTTGGGTCACTTCGGGCGCTGGAGCCCCAGGGACCGCGTGCGGCGCCTCGGTGATCAGGAGCAGACGGCCGCCAGGGACGAGGGCCTCGAAGGCGGCATGGATGATCGACAGCCCATCCGCGTTGACCAACTGACTCGGTTGTGGAAAGAACCACAGCACGGCCTCTGCCTGCCCGCGCAGGCGGCGGTCCCGCCACTTCTGGAACGGCTGGCGCCGAAGGGTGACGTTCTGGTGTCGGGCGACCCGTGCGGCAGCATCGTGGAATTTCGCCCGGTGCGGCTCGAAGCCGATCGCATAGATGGCTGGATCCTCGGCGAGCGCCGAGAGCACCTGGCCCATTTCCGAGCCGATTTCAAGCACAAGCGCTTGGTCGTCCATAGGGCCGCTCTGCGGCCGGGGATGCCGCTGGTCTCCAAACGGCGCAAGAGCGCTGCGGATCTCGCCGCGCAGCAGGTGGTAGCCGCCCAGACCAAGCGCAACAGACATGCCGAGGAATCCTACCGCGGCCAGCGCCAGGGCCGGAGCCATCGCGCCGGCGCCGGACGCCACGAGCAACAGCGCCCCCATGCCGCTCGCGACGAGGCTGAGGCACGTCAGGATGGGCGGCATCCAGCCGATGCCGTGGAGAACCTCGCGCATCTGATGGACCACGCGCGCTCGTAAGTGCGGCGGCAGGGCGCGCCAGCGGCGCGTGCCTGGGTCGCCTTGCGTCACGGCCACTTGATGGAAGGCTCGCTGACGCAGAAATCCGAAGAGCCGCGCGATCTCCCAGAACAGGATGGCGAGACAGATCACGTAGGCGGCGAACAAGCTTCCCCCCGCCGCCTGCAGCACGGCGACCGCAGGGGCGGCCGGATGAACAACCGGCGCCGCCACGTCCCGTACCTGCCCCGCGGCCTGCGCCACCGCCGCAGGCAGCGCGGCGCCGACGGCCGTGGCCAGCGCGTGGGGCTGCGCGAGGGCCTCGTGCGGTGCGAGCGCGCCGAGGAGCGGGGTGCCGGACGCGGAGCCGACCATGAAGACCAGGACCGCGGCCAGCACGCCGACCCCGACGATTGCCCGCCGATGGCGGCGCAACCAGGCGCTTAGGGTATGGTTGAGGGCGCGGAACGTGGAACGCGCGGCCAGCGCGATGGTCCGGAATGCGCGGACGAGCCCGGCGGCAGGCATCTCTGCGGACGCAGGCTTGATGCCGTGCGTGATCCAAGCCGCCAGCGCCGGGAAATGGTCGCCGCCAAATCGGCGCCGCGCGAAGGCCTGGCCGGCACGCGCCACCTGCTGCCGAAAAACCTCATCGGTCAGCACGCGCGCGAGGATCGACACCGCCTGCTGCGCATCCCCCACATCCACGCTCAGCCCAAATCGAGGATCAATGGTTTCTGGCAGACCGCCGACGCGCGAGACCAGGACAGGCGTCCCCATCAATTGCGCTTGGATGGAGACCTGACCAAGCGTCTCCTGGTGGCTCGGGATTACCACGAGGTCAGCGGCGCGGTACCACCGCCGTAGCTGTTCCGGCGTCAGGGATCCGAGCAGCCGAACGGAGACCCCCGCGCGCTCAGCCTTGGCCTCAAACAAGCGCTGGTCATCGGCCGGCACGTTCGGCGCGGCCATCGCCAGGACGATCGCAGGGCCCTTCCACGTCGGCGACCGCTGCAGCGCGTTGATCCACCGCATTACGACCCCGGGATTTTTTTCCGGCGTCCAGCGGCTTGCCGTCAGCACAACCCTGGCCCCTTCAGGAATCGCGTGGCGCGCGCGGAGCTCACGGATCTCCTGGTCAGTGACGGCTGTGGGCAACCAGAATGCGTCATGGATGAACGGGAGGAGAATCGCAAAGGGGATACCGTGTTGCCCGTGCAGCAGATCCGCCAGCCAGCGGCTGACCGCAGCAGCGCTGTCCGCGAGCCGCCACGTGTCCGTTTCGCTGGCATCGCCATCCGAATCATCGAGAGGAACGAAATGCGCCCATACCCGCGCAGGGATCCCCTGGGCCTTGGCAAACCGAACCACCGCGTTCGCGCCGTCGCCATACGGTGTGTGCAACAGGATGGCATCGATCCCCCGCTCCTGGTGCCACCGCGCCAACTGCTTAGTGGCCTCTCCTGCTGACCAGGGCGAGAGCGCAGGACCGCGCCGGGACGCCTCGATCAAGCTGTTGCCGCGGGCATCGGGCGGCTGAGAACGTTCGACGAGCCCGGCGTGCATGACGCTCAGGCGCAGATCCGTGCTGTCGGCCATCGCGCGGGCCACGAATTCCTCATGGAATCTCGTCACGCCATTGATGTGGTGGTGCAGGTTAAAGGGGATGAAGACCGCGACATGGCGATGGGAGAGGCCCTCGGCCGCCCGCCGGCCGACGAGACCCGCGAGGCTGTTGATGAGCAGGTGCGGAAGGGTGAGACTGCTCAACAAGAGGAAGGCGAAGCTGAGTCCTTGAGGATGCGCGAACCAGGCATTCCCGCCCCAGAGGGCCAGGAGACTCAGCGTGGAGATTGCGAGCTTCTCGAAACCGAAGGCCTGGTGCGCGCGGAGGGAGGCCCACGCCGCGCGGAACTCTACCCGGCGCAGGTGATGGAAGAAGGCGGTGGCATGGCGGGGATGCCAGTAGCCGAAGAGGGCGACAGCCGTAGCTAACAGCGTCACCCACATCGGAGGTGCGAGCGCTAGCGGCAGCCCGAAGGGCAGCGTCAAGAGCCAACCGAACCCGCTCAGCGCCAGCGCCAGCGGGACGGTGCGCTGGAGCGTCTCGAGCCGCGTGGGCAGCCACGCCTGGCCCACGAACCTGGCCCACCACGCGGTGTGGCCCTGGCCGCGGAGCCGCCGCTCCCGCGCATCGTAGCGTGGCTGGAAGTCCTTCCACCGGCCGCCATGTTCATCGGCGGGCGGCGCGGCAGGATCAGGTCGCACAATCTCTGCGCGGTATTCATCTGGGAACCAAGACTTCTTGAGGTTGGTGATGAGACCGCGGCGCACGAGGTGTTGGACGAACCAGTGTGCTTCATCGCGTGGCTCCGCCCAGATCGCCGTCGCGGCCCAGGGGTACTCCTGAAAGACAAATTGCACGAGCGCCGGCCCGATCCCACGCCCTTGGTACGCCGGCTTGAGGCGCTGGCCCAGGATGCGCAGTGAGCGGGCTGCTGGCAGCAGCTCGACCCTGAACACGCCGAACCAGTCCTCCACCCCCACCCGCAGAAGCTGAATCTCCAGCGTCGAGGCGCTGCGCGGTCTGGTGGCTGCATGCTCAATGACATGGACCGTGTAGGCGCCGCGGTCCGACATCGGCCCGGCCAGCAGTTCGCGCAGGCGCATCTCCGCTTCCTCGCGCAGCTGCACGGGCGGCAAGGCGGCATCCGATTCATCGTTCGCGAGGTAGTCGAGGAGCTGGTCGAACCAGCGGAACGACTCCTCTATAGTGGACAGCACGAAGCCGTGCGCCTTCCTCACAGCGCTGGTCCATCGTTCCTCCATACCCGGCTGGTAGCACGACGTCAGCAACACGACGAAGATCGCCCGCAGACCGGCGAAGTCGATGCGGCTTGATGCCGTTGGACCGATCGCCTTCCGATCAAAATCGATCAGCGTGGCACCCGTGACCTTGCCCTGCGCATCCTGCCGGAGGACTACGTGTTCGGGTTTCAGGTCTCGGGCTGGAATACCCAACGTCGACAGATGCATCAAGGCCCGGCGGAGGTCCTGCGCAATCCGACGGAGGTCCTCGATGGAGAGTGAGCGCCCTTGGCTGATCACATCCTGAAGCGTGATCCCAGGCACCCATTCCTGGAGCCATCCGCGCAATGCGTTGGACTCATCCTCCGGCACCTGGACGAAGTCGAACAGCCGCTGCGCGGCCTGGTGCGGATGGCGTTGCAGGAGACGGACAGCCGGGAGATACCTCGCGGTACCGACGGCATCGTCGAGGGCGCCTCGCTGGAGCTTCAAGGCGATGCGCCCGTGCCGCCGATGATCCGCATTAATGATCCAGGTCCACTGTGCTGCGCCGCTCTGGCGGGACCGATAGCGAGGCGGCCAAGCAAGGCGCCTCACGCCGGAGTCTTGCAGATGGCGTCGGAGCCCCTCGATGGCTGATGGCGCGACGCCGGACTCTGTCAGCTCCTTCTGCAGTTCAGCAAATCCCTTCAGACTCCCTCCGGCCGCACCCGCGACCGCCAGCCAGCCCAGGATCGCGAAGCCGCCCAGCAGCGTGGCCGCGTCCACGGCATGCGACTGCGCGAGGGCCTCGTGCGGTGCGAGCGCGCCGAGGAGCGGGGTGCCGGACGCGGAGCCGACCATGAAGACCAGGACCGCGGCCAGCACGCCGACCCCGACGATTGCCCGCCGATGGCGGCGCAACCAGGCGCTTAGGGTATGGTTGAGGGCGCGGAACGTGGAACGCGCGGCCAGCGCGATGGTCCGGAATGCGCGGACGAGCCCGGCGGCAGGCATCTCTGCGGACGCAGGCTTGATGCCGTGCGTGATCCAAGCCGCCAGCGCCGGGAAATGGTCGCCGCCAAATCGGCGCCGCGCGAAGGCCTGGCCGGCACGCGCCACCTGCTGCCGAAAAACCTCATCGGTCAGCACGCGCGCGAGGATCGACACCGCCTGCTGCGCATCCCCCACATCCACGCTCAGCCCAAATCGAGGATCAATGGTTTCTGGCAGACCGCCGACGCGCGAGACCAGGACAGGCGTCCCCATCAATTGCGCTTGGATGGAGACCTGACCAAGCGTCTCCTGGTGGCTCGGGATTACCACGAGGTCAGCGGCGCGGTACCACCGCCGTAGCTGTTCCGGCGTCAGGGATCCGAGCAGCCGAACGGAGACCCCCGCGCGCTCAGCCTTGGCCTCAAACAAGCGCTGGTCATCGGCCGGCACGTTCGGCGCGGCCATCGCCAGGACGATCGCAGGGCCCTTCCACGTCGGCGACCGCTGCAGCGCGTTGATCCACCGCATTACGACCCCGGGATTTTTTTCCGGCGTCCAGCGGCTTGCCGTCAGCACAACCCTGGCCCCTTCAGGAATCGCGTGGCGCGCGCGGAGCTCACGGATCTCCTGGTCAGTGACGGCTGTGGGCAACCAGAATGCGTCATGGATGAACGGGAGGAGAATCGCAAAGGGGATACCGTGTTGCCCGTGCAGCAGATCCGCCAGCCAGCGGCTGACCGCAGCAGCGCTGTCCGCGAGCCGCCACGTGTCCGTTTCGCTGGCATCGCCATCCGAATCATCGAGAGGAACGAAATGCGCCCATACCCGCGCAGGGATCCCCTGGGCCTTGGCAAACCGAACCACCGCGTTCGCGCCGTCGCCATACGGTGTGTGCAACAGGATGGCATCGATCCCCCGCTCCTGGTGCCACCGCGCCAACTGCTTAGTGGCCTCTCCTGCTGACCAGGGCGAGAGCGCAGGACCGCGCCGGGACGCCTCGATCAAGCTGTTGCCGCGGGCATCGGGCGGCTGAGAACGTTCGACGAGCCCGGCGTGCATGACGCTCAGGCGCAGATCCGTGCTGTCGGCCATCGCGCGGGCCACGAATTCCTCATGGAATCTCGTCACGCCATTGATGTGGTGGTGCAGGTTAAAGGGGATGAAGACCGCGACATGGCGATGGGAGAGGCCCTCGGCCGCCCGCCGGCCGACGAGACCCGCGAGGCTGTTGATGAGCAGGTGCGGAAGGGTGAGACTGCTCAACAAGAGGAAGGCGAAGCTGAGTCCTTGAGGATGCGCGAACCAGGCATTCCCGCCCCAGAGGGCCAGGAGACTCAGCGTGGAGATTGCGAGCTTCTCGAAACCGAAGGCCTGGTGCGCGCGGAGGGAGGCCCACGCCGCGCGGAACTCTACCCGGCGCAGGTGATGGAAGAAGGCGGTGGCATGGCGGGGATGCCAGTAGCCGAAGAGGGCGACAGCCGTAGCTAACAGCGTCACCCACATCGGCGGGGCAAGCGCTAGCGGCAGCCCGAAGGGCAGCGTCAAGAGCCAACCGAACCCGCTCAGCGCCAGCGCCAGCGGGACGGTGCGCTGGATCGTCTCGAGCCGCGTGGGCAGCCACGCCTGGCCCACGAACCTGGCCCACCACGCGGTGTGGCCCTGGCCGCGGAGCCGCCGCTCCCGCGCATCGTAGCGTGGCTGGAAGTCCTCCCACCGGCCGCCACGAGTGGGTGCCGATGTCAATCCTAGCTCGGCGAGCCGCCGGCGGGCCAGCTCGAGGAGGCGCGGGTGGCTCAGTTCCTTGCGCAGCTCGGCGAACAGCGGCGCCGCGGCTTGCCGGTTCAGCGCCGCCTGCGTAACCCGCAGGAGGATCCACCGGTACCGACAATGTCGGGCGGTCAGCCATTCGGTGTCTGCCGTGAAGAACGGGGTTGCGCCAACCGCCGGGGTCAACACGCGGCGCGTCGTCTCGATCAATGGGTTGAGCTGGTCGCCCGGCACCTGCGCTGCGCTCTTCGACTTCAACCACGCCAGCAGGTCCTCGAGGACCTCGGCTGGATCACCAAACCGCGGGAACGGATCTTCGGCGGTGACCGAGTCACTGAGCCAATCCGTGATCATGAGTTCGGCGATCTTAGCGGCTTCTTGTAGTGTAGCGACGAGCGGGACGAAGCGGGCTTCTAGACGTTCCAGACAGCCTGCGATGAACCGGCGCCACTCGCGCAGCCCTTCCACCGCCTCCTCCACCCGGCTGGCATGATGCCGCGCATAATCCGACCAGAGCGCGCGCTCGAGCGCCAGGCGCTGGCGCCGCGTGATGTCTGCCTGATCAAGCCCTCGGATCACACCCTGCATGATCAGCTCATCGCGCCGGACCGGATCATCCGGATCGGCCGCAAGATAGCGGAACGCCATCTGCGGCGTCCCGCTCGCCGCGCGGACTGTCGTAGCATGGAGCGGGGCCGCTAACGCATCGAGGAGCTGCGCCCTCGAGACCAGCGCCCGTCCCCGCGCCGCGGCTCTCCATGGCTGCACGTCTTCCGGCACGTGAGCCTGGGCCGCGCTTGGATCCACTGGCAGCAGGATGCCGAAATCTCCGGCCGAAAACTGGAGCTGATCGTCCATCAGCCCGCGTCCGCCAACACCTCCGCTTCGCGCCCAATGCGCGACGAGGCTCGACACATTCGCCAGATCGATACGGTCGGCAGCGTTCGCCTCAACCGGCATCGGGCTCCAGAGGATTATGCCGGGTAGCTCGACGCGTCTCGCGGCCGCGAGCTCATAGCCGCGCCGCACCAAGCCGTTGGCGTCGACAGTCAACTGCTGGCTCAGCTCTTGCAGATCCGGCTTGTACGGCATGACGTACATGAAGAGCCGATCATCCGGCCGAGGCCCATAGCGTCCTTCCCCGGACGTGACCGGCGCATCATAGAGCTGCGGAGAATGAGAGTGGTTTTCCTTCAGATGCGCGACCTCATCGCGGGCCACCGCATCCGGCACGTACGAGGCCCCGTCTTCGAGGAGGATGCTTCCAGGCGGTGCTTTGCTGACGACCAGCACGAGCGTCATAGGAGTCATAGGAACTCGCTGGCCCTTTGGAGCTCGCTGTCCCTTCACCCATGTCCTGACTTTCAGGATCGCCTGGTAACTGCCCATCTGAGTGGCCCGGATGTCTGACCCGAGGAGATCTGCCGGCGTCAGTTTCCGGGATGGCCAACCGATCGGCTTTGGCCGTGACCGGTTGATGGCACGCAGCAGGTGACCGCGAGACCACAGGAAATCGAGCAGCGCCCTCTGCATGTCCTCCCTGCTAACTGCCGGCTGGCTGATGGGTTTCCATCCTCCTTCGTCGCTCAAAAAGACGCTGTGCTCGCTATACAGCGTTCCTAGATTCACGTGGAAGTAGACGCCATGGCTGAGCCCTGCGTCGACGCGCGCCATGGAGCAGGCCATGTGAAGACCGCCCTCCATGTTCATCGAGCCGGCAGCCAGACCCACAGCCACCACGCGCCGATCGCGGTTCAACTCGATCTCGACTTCGTCCCCGTTGGCGGGCCGAATCACGACCTGCACACCATGGGCCCTCAAGTCTTTCATCAATGGCTTGATGGTCGCCCACCTCACCAGTCGGCGAACGTATTTCTTGAATCGGGCCGGGCCCTCGATGACCGTCCTGGGCTCTTTCAAAACCGCGTGCGCGGCCAAGCCCGTGAGCACGCTCGCCAGCGCCAGCCAGCCGGGGATCGCCAGGCCGCCCAGCAGTGAAGCAGCTTGGAGGTGGCCAGCGACAATAGGCGCTGCGGCTGCCCCAACGTACTGCCCGGCCGCCGGCAGCGCGGCGGTGACGGCCGTGGCCAGCGCGTGGGGCTGCGCGAGGGCCTCGTGCGGTGCCAGCGCGCCGAGGAGCGCGATCAGCCCCGCCGTCAGTAGGAAGGGGAGGAGCCACATGGCAAGCCGTCGAGATCCTGACGGGGATGGGGGCAGGCTCACATCAAAAATCGGCAGGTGGTTGATCCCCATCAGGACGAAGACCTTCGTGTCGTTGGAGTAGCGCGCCAAGGCGGCCTTGAGACGCGCATGAGACATCTCATTGCCGACCTCAACCAGCGTGGAAACAATCGTCCACAACGGCACTCGATAAGCATCGCCCAGCGCGTTGAACACTGCGGCGTTGTCCCGCAAGCGCGCCATGAGGTAGGATTCAGCCACCCCCCACTGCATTGCGAAGGCCTTGAGCAGCTCGGGATAGACAGCAGCCGTGATTCGGCCCTCGGTGACCTGCATGGGAAAGAAATCCTCCATCAACGCTTGGAAGAACTGCTCCTTGGTAAAATCGCCTGTCGCCTTTCCCTGCTCGAGCGCCTCGCGCACCACCGCCGGATCAAGCTGCCGATAGATCAGGAGCTCTTTTGGAATGCGGTAGAAGACCGAGAGCGCCTCAAAGAGGAACGCTTCGGGCACCGTCTTGACAATCTGCTGGTATTCTTCAGCAGAGGAGATGTATTCGCCGCTAAACAGCCATTTGTTCGGGTCCCGTTCCACGAGCGGCAGGAGTCTCGTCTCGATTAAGGAGGCAGCCTGCGGTGAGCCGTATTCCGCTCCAATGATGTAGACCCGCTTTCCTTCGAAGAACGCCTCGTACCATGCCGCCCGCCGGTCTTGAAACTCTGGGTGGACGAGCGTCTTGGCGTGCGCCAGCGCCTTCCTGATCTGCTCAGGCGTTCCCTCTTGCCCCCCAACGCCTTCGGACGATGCTCCAAGACGCAGGGTCCTGTAGGTCCAGGGAAACCAGCGGTTATTCGCGAGGTGCACCAGGATGCCGACGGCCTGGCTGAGGCAGGCGGCGATCGCTATGCCGAGGGCGGGGCTTCCCCACGGTGCTGCGTCCACCAGGAGAGGATTCAACACGATAAACGCGACCAGCGTGCTCAGGCCAAAGAGCGGTTGGCGGCGCTTCAGATACGCGTCATACAGCGCGACCTGGGTCGCGCCTTCGCCGGTGCGAAGATCTCTCTCTTCCAGGTACGTGCGAATTGCTTGGAATCGCTGCTCGTGGCGTGTGAGAAACGCGGGAAGGAACAGCGGAAGGGTCAGCACGCCGATGGCGGCGGCCAACAGGTTGAAGGGCACGACCCACAAGGCCGGCGGGCCGGTCGGATGCAGCACGCTCAGGAGGCCGGCGTGCGAGAGCAGGAGCATGGAGATCGAGAACACGAGGCAGGCGACGAGTGCCGGGAGCGCAAAGAACCGCTGCTCGGTGACCACCGCCCACAGGCTCCCGTCGTGCGAGGCCCCGAAGCGCTCCGATGAATCCGACCCTACGGTTCCGCGCTTGTCAGCGTCGGGCGGCGCGGCGGGAGACGGCCCCGGCTCTTGCGCAACGTCAGGCGTATCCACCAGCGGCGTGAGCCGGCGGACGCCCTGCTCCATGACCGTGGCAAGCTGCTCGGTGGTGACTGAACCGAACAGGCTCTGGCCGGCCCACACCTCGGCGAGCTGACGGCTGAGGGTGAGCGGCCGGCCGTCACGCGCAAAGAGCGCACTGTTGTCGTTGCCGAGGAGGAGCGGAGGACCACCGGACAGGAGGAGCCGGCACCGCCAGCCTTCCTCGCGCCGCAACCGCTGCGAGAGGAGCTCGTTGGACGCTGGATTGAGCTCGAGCGCGATCCCCCGCGCACGCATCGCAGCCAGGATCGCCTGTTGCCGACGCCGGATCGCGGCCCGGCGCGCCGGCGGATAGTGCGCGTCATGGTTGGGCGAGGCGGGATCCGGCTCAACGACCAGGGCGATGCCGTTGCTGATCCGGCTCACCGCGCCGCCCTCCACCAGCTCAGCGATCTGCTCGAGCTTCTGCGGCAGCGCGCCAACTTCCCAGTTCTCTCCGAGATGGGCGACCGCCCCGAGGCCGGCGTCCTGCGCACGGCTGAAGGCGTCCCTGAGCCGCTGCACGTTAAAGGGGCCATTGGTCGCCACCCCCAGGCTGTCGAAGCCCAAGAGGACGCGCGCGTACGCCGGCTGCGTCGTCTCCCACCGGCGCTTGAGCTCCACGATGCGGTCCACATACTGCGCGCACTCCGCCGCCCCCCATCCCTTTCGAAGGCCGAGCCACAGGCCAGCCTGGAACGACCCGCCGGCCTTGCGGACCTCCTCCTCCGCCGCCAGGAGCCCGGCGACGGCCGCTTCCACACGCTCGAAGCGGTCGCCCACCGTCGTGCGCACCTCGAGCCGGACCACGCCCTCCCGCGCGCTCTCGAGGGCGAGCTGCTGGTACACCTGCCGGGTCATGCCGTCGGTGAAGCGGGGGCTGGCCATCGCGAACCTGACGACGCCAAGCCACTCGTCGCCTTCCCTGAAGGACCCCTCAGCCGGTTGCGGCCGATAGGGGATCCACTCCTGGAAGCGCTGCACCAGCGCGTCGGTGTGCCCGGCATCGGTGAACTGCGCTTCGAGCGCCTCCCGCTCGCTGGCGGTAGTCCGGCCGCCTCGCTCCAAGAGCGCCAGGAGCTGGCGCCGGGCCTCAGGATCCTCGCGGTACACTTGGACGATGAGCCGCAGCAGCGCCGGATCATGCACCGAGCCGGTCGCGTGCTGGTGCCGGTTGACCTTGGGTATCCGCTCGAGGATGCGGGTCCGGGCCTCAACCGAGCCATCGGTGCGGTCCAGCTCCTCCTGCAGCCGCTGCGCGAGCTGCCGCGCCGCGCGCTCCGCCACGACCGGCGCCAACGCCATGACGGCTGCTCGGATGCCATTCGCTGAGATCCATTCGCTCAGGTACTGCGGAGCGCGCTCGGGGTTGCTGAGCGCTTTTGTGGCCTCGAGGCGGCGTCTCGCCGCATCCGTCACTCCATTGCGCTCTAGGATCGCCACGAGCGCGGCATGGGCGGCGCGCTCAACCGGCGTGAAGGCGCTGCTGGACGCCGCCCGCTCCTGAGGGTCATTGCGCCACTCGATCCCGCCCATGACCGCCATCCCGCCCAGCCCCGCCAGCAGCCCTGCGGCCGGGGAGCCACCGAGGAGCCGGACGAGGAGGCTCACCAGGCCCATCGTCATCGCAGGGTGCGCTTGCGCGAACCGGTTGAGCCGCTGGAGGATCTGCCCCGCGCGCTTCAGTTGATTTCCCACCCCACGCCGTAGCTCGTTCCGCGCGCCCTCGTTGTCCTGTGGTGGGCTGTCCCCCTTCTCCTTGTTCGTCATCGCGAGGGGCCAGCGCAGCAGGCGGGCCAGCGGGGTGAAGTGCGCGGGCCGTTCGTGCGAGGCGCGGAAGAACCGGATCGGCAGGGCCAGGAGGGCTTGCTGGCGCGGCGAGAAGCGTTGGAGCGCCTGGAGGAGGGCGGCGCTGATCAGCTGCTGGCCGGTGCGAACTTCCAGGAACGGCACCGTCTCGTCAGGCACCAGATCGCTCAGCGGAGCGATGAGCTCAGAGGGCGGTGGCCCGTGCCGCTTGCCGCTCTTGACGAGCCACGGCAGCCCGTAGCGGTACGCGGCGATCACCGCCGCCTGCAGCAGAAACGCTGCGGCGATGAGGGCGAGGCCCGCCGCGAGCCCGGCGGGTGTGGCGTGCCCCCACGCCTGCCCCGACCACCCGACCCACGCGGCCGCCCCGCCCAGGACCGCCGCCGCGGCCACCGACCCCATCCCGCTCACCCGCCGTCCGTCGGGCGGCGCAGAGTCCATCTGATCGAGATGCTGCAGGAACGGTGCGAACTGCTTCCAGATCACCAGATGGATCGTCGAGTTCAGCAGAGTATTCACCGCCACGTACTCCAAGCGGTCTTCGGTGTCAGCGACCTGCTTCAGACTGGTCGGGACCATAATCGAACTCAGGGATTCACGAACCAGCACTTCATGGATGCGGCCTTTCAGCACTGGATGCGCGACGAGCCGCTCAATAGCTGGCTGCACGTCACGCTGGCTGCGCGCATCATAGGCGTGAACGATGATCAGTGTCGGTGCACCATCAGCCGTCGCCTCCGCCGGCTGGCCCGGCGCCTCGCCGTCGGCGGGCCCCGGCGCCCCTGCTCCAGTAGCCGGGACGGACGGCGTTGCAACGGGTAGCGGTTCCGGCGACTGACTCGTTGGTTCCTCGCCAGCATGCGCAGCGATGGGCGGCACAGCGTACGCTTCTGGTGTCAGCGGAGTGAAATAAAAAAGTCCATGATAATCGTCTCCGCGAGTCCACCAAACCCCTTTAAGTCCAGGACCATAGGCATTGGAGTACTCCGGATGGTTCCCCGCGTGGAGAATAGCCCTCACCAGCGCCTGCGCAGGCCCCTCGACATAACGATCGTCGTCGTACCGGGCCATCAAGGCGGGCAAGCCGGTGACGAGGAGGGTCGTGAGCAGCCAGATTGCGCCGCTGATGAACATACTGCCGAACACCAGCGCGGCCAGCTCCGGGAATCCCGCGGGGCCCCGCACGCCGGCGAGGGCGGCGTTCGCAAGGAGGTGCATGGCGATGGCCAAGAGGGTGAGCGTACCTGGCAGCTTCGACCATTTCCCGCCGCGAGGCGCTGGAGTCAAATCAGCCTGCGCCGGCCGGTGCGGTTGCGTTTCCGAGACTGACGGGGTAGACTTGAAACCGTGAAGCGTCCCGCGAAGCCCATCCGGTTGAGTCAGCATGCCCAGCAGCGGTTGGGTGCCCGGGGCACGACGGAATCGGAAATCGTGGAGGCGATCCAAACGGTTCCCTGGCGGCCCGCTGAGTTGGGACGTCTGGAATGTCGAAAGATTGTCCGGTACGGGCGAGTGTGGAACGGCCGGCGTTACCGGACGAAGGAAGTCCGGCCGGTCTTCGTGGACGAACCGGGTGAGATCGTTGTCGTCACGGTGTACGTCTACTACGCGTGAGGAGGAAGGTCCATGCGGATCACGTATGATCCCGAGGTGGATGCCCTGTATATCCAATTCAGAGCCACGACCGTGAAAACCAAGCGGTTGGCTGCGGGGATCGCCGCGGATTACGACGCGCGCGGTCGACTCGCGGGTCTCGAGATCCTGAATGCCAAGCGCTTCGGTGGAAAGGCGACCTTGCGGAAGGTCACCCTCGAAGAGATCGGCTTGAGCCGCTAGCTTCACCTGAATTCCCGCCTGCTGTTCCCGCTTCAACCCATCCACCACCACGTCAGCCATCACCCCGGCGGCCGGTGAGCCGCCGAGGAGCCACGCGAGCAGGCTTGCCAGGCCCATCGTCATCGCGGGATGAGCGTGCGCAAACGCGGTGAGCCGCCGCAGCGGCGCTAACCCGAGGAGGAAACCCCCTGCCGCGAGCCCGACCAACGCGAGCCAGGCCGGCGATGGGAGCCCCCCTGCGACGGTCCTGCTTAACCACGGCCACGCCGCGCCCACAGCGAGCAGCACGGCGAGGAGGGTGACCAGCGTCACTCCTACGAAGCCGTGGTCGCGATCCTGCTTGAACCGGCTCATCAGCCACCTCGAGGGCCACCATGACTTGAGGGAAGGCTGCATGAGACGGTGCAGCGCTGCTGCATCCTGGCTGGTGGTCTGCTCGTTCAGTTCCCCGGCGGTCGCCAGCAGCGAAAGCGGCTGGTGCAGCGCCTTCGATGCGAAGGCGGCCTGAAGCCGCTCGTCCGCCCAGCCCGCTTCCTCGGCGGTCAGCCTGGCGCTATCAATCGCCTGCTCCAGCGCGGCCTCTAACACGACCAGCGGGGCGGCGTCGCCGAAGAGTGTCAGCTGGAGGGCATCCGACGGCGGCTGCATCGCCCGCTGCGCCAGGCCGTGCAGCGCATGCAGGATAGCCGGGCCGCGCGCCTCGAGCTCTTCCTGCACGATCTCCTCGGCCGCGAACCGCCACTGCTCGCTAGCCTCATGCCGGCCTGAGCGCTCGAAGGCCGCATGGCGCGCCGGAATGCGTTGACGGATCAACGCGAGCAGATACGGCCCCGAGAGTTCCGGCTCTCCGCCGAAGACGGTGCGCACCCAGTGCGCCGCCTTGACGAGGAGATAGCCGGATGCCAGCACCCACAGATCCGCGGTCAGCGCCCGCCAGCGCCGCTCCATCGCTTGCACCGAATAGGGCAATGACGGGTCGTCGGCCAGAATCCGCGCGATCTGGTCCACATCATCCTGCCGCGCATAGCCCTCGCGCAGCCCGCCGCTCGCCCGGGCGGCCTCAATAAACTCATCCGAGAGCAGCTCGACGATGCGGGGCGCTGCGTCGCGCTCCGCATCCAGCGCTTGTTGCTCGTAATACACCAGGCCCGGGTAGACGGCGTCGCGATTCAACAGCACCAGCAGCCCGATCCCAGGCACCGGCAGGGTATTCAGGCGGTCATCGCTCCGCGCATGCACCAGCTCATGGGCAAGCAGCGTGTCACTTGCGCCGGGCAACCCGCGAAATGCGCGGTCCAGCACAATCTCGGTGCCGCCGCCCCAAAAGCCGTTCCGCGGCCGCGTGTAGGTGCCCTCGCCATAGCGCACTGGAATCCGGCGCTCCGCCAGGAACCGATACCCTGCAGGATCGATCTGGCGGCGGAGCTGCAGGGTGGCACGGATGGCCGGGTCATTGCCGAAGACGTCCGGTTGCGGTTCACGGATCGGCGCGGGCGGCGGTGTCTGGCGTTGGGGTGCTGGCTGGAGCAGACCTGCGATCAGCAACGGCGCCCGCAGGGCGCCGACGAGACGCTGCGTGAACCGCCTGAGGGGGAGCATCGCGATGCCGAGCAGCGGGACGGATGCCGCATCCGACAACTCCGGCCCGGTGCGCAGGCGGCCGGCCGCGGCCAACCAGTCCTGCCAGTGCACGCGCGGATCCATCAGCCACCCGCTCGCCAGCGCGGCCAGCCCGATGCCGAGGATCAGCAGCTTGAAGACGTCCCACCGCAGCATCCGCTTGGCCCGCCGGTCCTCGTGCGCGTCTCGCTGAAGGCCGAGCGCCAGTTCAAAACCCAGGCGGCCGGTGATCGGCGAGCGGAGCACGCTGCGTGGCAGCGGTGTGTGAGCAGCGCCAACGGAGACCGCCGTGACGCCTGGGATGTCCAGGAGCGCGGGATGCATCCGATCTCCACCCAAGACGAGCACGTACTTGTTTGCAACCCCGTGTTCGCGGATGGTGTCGAGCACGGACGCGTGATCCGCCTCGCGCGCACCCAAGACATAGGCATGCTGATGTCTCTGAGCCGCTGCATGATCTGCGGCTGGCCGCCCATGGC